>OMIG01000276.1 GCA_900299035.1 Pseudomonadota bacterium | reverse complement strand
GGCTTTGGTGCTTTGACTGTCAATGAAACCGGAACCCGCACGAAGGGCTCCGCGCGAACCGTCACCGATTTCGATTCACTGGACAGCCCCTCCCCGCCCGAAGAGACCTCAACGCGCAGGTCACGCACAGCATCCGTGCGATTCATCACCGTGAAGACCGCAGAAAACTCGTCACCATCGCGCACCAAGTTAGGCAACGCGGCACGCACCTCGGTGTCTTTGTTGACCCTGAAGAGCCCTTCACCGAGACCCATCTGGTCCCCTGGCGTAAACGCCATGGCGAACACCTTCCAGCCAGTCAAGTTGTCGGGTGCATTAAACGAGAACGAGGCTTTTCCATCAGGCGACGCCGGCAGCGCCGCGTTCCAGTAGCTGACGAACTTAATGAGCGAGCGCATGTCTAGCTTCCCGCCGCCATCGCCACCCGCAGACGCTCCCTTCTTCTCAAACCGCTGGCGCCCAACCAGGTAGCGCAGCAGGTTAAAGTTCTCAACATCGAGCCCATCCATCACGTAGAAGCCCTTGTAAGGGTCAAAGTACGTCTTTCCCGCCTGAAGCAGGTCAAACACAGCCTCATCGAGCACAGTCACCGCGTACTGAACGGTAGGCTTTGAGCCGTCGCTCGACCCGGCTCCTAAGTCGACCGTGACCAGCTCGCCGGGCTTATAGAGAGCGGCCTTCGGCTTAACGTCAACCGCAAGCTGCTTGGCCATGTCGACTACCTCCACCTTAGCGTACCCCATGCGGAACGTGGGCTTGCCGAGGTCCACGTTCCCCTCGATCGGCTTGTCGACTCGCGGGGACGCGAGCGTCGCCGAGAAGTAGAAGCCCGGAATGTGGTCGCGTGTTACCTTAACCTCGACCACTTCAGCGCCGTCACGCAGCTCCTTGGTCCAAGAGTTCATGATTCCGTAGCGCTCCGTCGTGAAGAGCGCTTGTGCCTCTTGGAACGGGTTACGCACAACGAAACGCGCAGTCTCTCCCACCTTGTAGCTAGGCTTCTCTGCCTCAACCTTCACCTGGCTAGTCGTGTCGTCGCCCCAGGCAACGAAACCCTTGCCAGCTGCCCAGGCATCGAGCCGCGTTGTGTGCTCCCGCCCCTTGGTGTCTTTTACGCTGGCCGTGACTCGGTACTCACCAGTGAGAGGGGGAGTAAACGAGCAGGAGACGGGCTGAGGCGCCGACACCAAGGCACACGACTGCACGGGCACCCACTCAGTCTCAACCCTCGAGATGTACGCGTTACCGGCGCTCTTTACTCGCGCAACTTTGTTCTCCTTGCGCTCGACCTTCACAGATACCTGCGCACCAGCCGCAACAGCACGCTGCTCGTCTAGCACAAGCACGTCGACCTTCTCCTGCTGGCCGCTCTGCAGGAACCAGCCCTGGAAGTCCAGCCCGACGAAGCGGTCTCGATCAGCGAACGATGCCGAAGCTACTGTCGCGACATTCTTCCCGCGGTCGTCACGGACAGCGCTCTCAACGCGCAAGATGCCCAGCCCAACCTGCGAGTCCGGCAAAGCGAAGGAGGCGCTGCCATCGCCGGCAGAGTTGAGGCGAAACTCGCCGTCAAAAACCTGCGACTCAAGCTCTGGCGATGAGAAGATGAAGCGCTCGAACTGAGCGGCAGCGCTAGAGACAGGAACAGCGCTAATCGATGCCGACACGCGAAGCGGCGCATCGGCGTAGGGCCCGCCAGCGTGCAACCTCGCCTCGGTAGTCACCTGAGCAGTCTCGCCGGGCCGGTACGCTGCGCGATCAAGTCTTGAGCTCACCTTGAAGGGCGCCGGCGTAAAGTCGCTCAGGAGCACCCGCAGGGGTGTCATAGCAACGCCCCCAAACATAGGCTTGAGCGAGAACTCGTACCATCCGACAGCCCAAGAGGGATCGGTGCGAAGCTCGCCGCTGTAAGATCCATAGTCAGAGAGCGAAATCCCAGGCACGTTCGCGACGACTCTTCCCATCGGATCCGTCACCTCAAGAGCGTACTCGCCGCGCGGCGCAGCAGTGAGGGTTCGGTCGTCTTGGTTGCGGACCCACAACGAGTATTGAACCGTGTCGCCAGCCTTGTAGAGACCCTGCGCTGTGGTGCCCCAGGATCGTAGGTGCCCGAACTTGCGGTTGGTGCTCGGCCATGTTCCGTCGGCGTACACCTCAAACTCGTAGCCCATCGGAAGCACCGCCATGTCGTCGCCCTTCGTGACTCGCACCATCAGTCTCGGCTGAGACTGGTCCCACTGGTTTCCAAGCGCACGATTCGGGTCGAACGACTCCGAGCCAGGCAGCGCTGCCAGGCCCGAGGCGTTCGTCTGCCCGGACGCCAACACCTTCGGCGACGACGAGACCGACCGCAGGGTGTCCTCAACGATGCTGACCGTCGCTCCTTCAACCGGCTCTCCTGTTGAAAGCGAGGTGACCCACGCCACCGAGCTAAAGTGACCAAGCTTTGCGTGCACGCTAAACGGCGTGACCTGCGAAACGAACCAGCGAGCTTCGTCAGAAGTTTTCGGCTTCGACGTAATCTCGCCCTGAACCAGCCCGGAGCGGCCTGCCAACAGCTCGCGCACATTAATAGGGTACGCGTACGCAATATCCTCGACCTCGTACGGGGTGTAGCTCTTCGAGAGCCCCTCCTGCGACGCGCCGGGCATAACCGTCCTGTAGCGCACGTCAACCTTAGACACGTTGTTCACGACGAGCGGAAGCTGAGAGTCGGCGTCCTTCTCAAGCACCGAGATCGGATTGTCGAGCACCAGCCGCGGCAGCCGGTGGTCCGTGCTGAATGAAACCGTGGCATCAGCCGAGAGCGGACGGCCGAACATGTCGCGCAGCTGGGCAGCATTCACCGCCACAGAGTACGAAGTAACGGCCTTGAGCCCAAAAGGCATCGACACTGGATAGCGCGCGTCCGGGGTGTTTCTAATCGAGCGGCTCGGTTCGCTGTTCGAATCCATCCACAGATCTTTCTCAACTTGAGCGTCGGGCTCCTTGAGCAGAGGCGGCTCCACCCGAATTGCGCTCGAGAGTGCGGCTGGCATTACAGGCACAGAGAACTGAAGCGCAACTCTGTTGAGAGGATCACAACGAGCCGCACGCTTCGCTGCGCCCGCTTCACGCACCGAAACAAACACCTCCTGCTCACTGAGCGACACACACGAGACGCCAATCAGCGAAAAAGCCGGAAACGTGCTTAGCGACATCACCTCTTTGCTCGCTGCGAGCGCTAGGTCCCCTTCCTCGCCGCGCAAGCCCGCGGTTAACACAAGCTTGTACGGAGCCCCCTCCTTGAGCGGCTCGCGCGGCGCTGCCAGCCAGTTGCGTGGAGCTCTGCGTTGTGGAGAGCCAGTTTCCTGAAACTCGGGTGGCGCCTCCCTCAGGACAACCGGATGGCGCTTCCCGTCAGCCGCCTCAAAAACGACGTGGCTCTCGAGCACCTCCTTCGCTATCGGCATGTTCGGGTTGAGGAGGACAACCGGCTGAGCCGGCCCATCCCAGCTCTCGATCCACGGATACTGAATTCCGGGCATTGTGGTGCTGAAGGACAGCTCTACTTTGCCGGGAAGCAGATCGTCGACCGTTGAGTCGAAGCGCTGCGGCACCGTAATCCGGTAGCGCGTAGCGGGCTTTGGCTTGGACTGCTCCGACAAGTTGCACGCGAGCGTAGTCGCGCTCGCCCAACGCCACTGACACGCCAGCGCCGGCGAAACTGAAACGCCGATCTCTGAAGCGCTACGCTCCATTCTCCCAATCGGGACGACCGGGCGGTTAAACTCAAGCACAATGGACTCAACGTCCGAGACCCCTTCGCCCTCTGGCGTGATACTAAGAAGCTGAAGCTTCTCCTTTTGAGGCTGCTTGTCCTCAGCCACTGCACATTTCGGCACCAAAGAGCAGAGCGAGACAGCAGAGCAGAGGCTGACTAAAGCGGCGGCACGGAAAGGCTTCATAGGCGCAAAGGGCTTACAGGTAGGCATACAGAACCGACGACAACTCGGCAGGGTCGCGAGTCATCCATTAGCGCACGAAGAGCGGCGGAGAAAAAGGGAAAAACAGGGGCAGCCAGGGTCGTTAGACCCGCTCAAGAACCCCCATCACGACCTCCACCAGAATCAGCAGGATGATAATCCATTCAAGGACCTCCGAGCGGCGCTGGGCGGCCCGGTCCGCGAGCTTCTGGTAGATGCTGTCCAGGGCGTCAAGCTTTCTTCGTATGCTTGAGTGCCACTCAGGCAGGTGAAACTTCTGCGAGGCGAGCGAATACACGCGGGCAAGGTACTGGTCCCCTAGGAGCTTGAGGGCATTTTCGACGGCCTCAAACAGGATCGCTGAGTCAACTTGCAGCCGGGCAACCCGGTTCAGGTCTGCTATCCCCTTCTTCTTGACTGTGAGCACCTGGTAGGCGCTCTCTAGGTACGAGTCTAGCTGCTCGTCGAGAAACCGCATCTCAAGGAACTCAAGATTACAGAACTCAAGCACCGCCTTCACGTCGTCTATGTCATCGCCGAAGAACAGCGCTCCGTTCCAGTCGACAACGACCAGGTCACCCGAGCCGTACGAAGTTTTGGTGGAGACTGCATCCCTGACCTCCTCTTCGCCCAGGTCGCCCGTCTCAGAGCGCAGCAGCCGCGCGAACTCGCGCGCGTGGTCGTTTACCAATGCAGGCACGTGCACCTCTGCGTCGAACTCCTCCATATGGTAGATCGCAAATTCCTCGATTGAGTCGCTGAGGTTCGGCCGACTGATGCAGCCGGAGAGCTCCTGCATGAGCTGCTCGACCCGTTCACGGGCGTCGTTCCAGAGGTAGGTGTTGTTGTAGAGCACGTCACTCAGTTCAATCAGGTGCCCGATCGGCCCGGTTATGTCGATCTCGTAGATGACGGAGCAGCCGCCGAAGTCGAACAGGGTCAGGTCAGCCTGGGCCTTGGTGAAGAACTTTCCGACATTTATCTGCTGCCCGTGCTGTGAGACGCGCAGCGGCGGCGGGTCGTAGTCGAAGTAGCGCGGTGCCCGGCGGTTGCGCCGGAACTTCGTGCGCTCAAAGCTCTGCTTGAGGCGCGAGGCGGCACCGTCTAGGTTTATTGAGAGGCCCAGCTCAAAAGCCAGGATGACGTAGCACACACCGCGCCGCAGCTGCGGAATCGGATGGCGCAGCACCGACAGTGAACTGCCAGGTTCTCGGGACTCATGCTTTGTCACAGCTCACCACAGAACTAACCTCGTTGGGGCCATCAGGCGGACTGTTGATTAAACGGGACAGCGCCCAAGCCTGCCGCCAAGTATACCCCAGTAGATTCGGCTTAACGAAGGCATTTGGCTCGCACCCTTGGGACAAAACAGCAGTATAAAAAGCCCTGTTTTGGCGCGCACATCAGCTAGTTTCTCTACGCCAGATCCCAAGACGTTTCGCTGATTTATGCGGTTGACGACGCCGAGAGCCTTTCCTACCCTCTAGAGCATGCAGCTCGGCTCAAAACAAACACACTCCGAAGGCGCCTTTGCAGAGAACGCCAAGGGCTTCCGCGCACACCTTGAACGCTTGCGAACGCTTCGCGCTTCCTCGCTTCCAGATCCCAACGACAGCGCGGTGAAGAAGCACCACGAGCGTGGAAAGCTGCTCGCTCGCGAGCGCATCGCCCAGCTCATAGACCCCGGCTCAGCATTTCTCGAAGTCGCGCAGCTGGCTGGAGCGGCGCTCTACGATGGCGTGCGTCCAGGCGCGGGCATCGTCACCGGTATTGGCCTCGTGGAAGGAACCCCGTGCATGGTGATTGCAAACGATGCCACGGTGAAGGGCGGCACGTACTTTCCGATAACGGTCAAGAAGCACCTGCGCGCCCAAGAGATCGCCCTTGAGAACAAGCTGCCCTGCATCTACCTCGTCGATTCAGGCGGAGCTTTTCTGCCGCTCCAAGACCAGGTTTTCCCTGACCGAGAGCACTTCGGGCGGCTCTTCTTTAATCAGGCCAAGATGAGCGCCGCAGGGATCGCTCAGATTGCCGTAGTGCTCGGCTCGTGCACAGCCGGCGGCGCCTACGTTCCGGCCATGAGCGATGAGGCGATCATCGTGCGCAATCAGGGGATGATCTTTCTGGGCGGCCCGCCATTGGTGAAGGCTGCAACCGGCGAGGAGGTTACCGCCGAGGAGCTTGGCGGAGGAGACGTGCACTCGCGCATCAGCGGAGTCACGGACTACCTCGCTGCTTCCGACGCAGAGGCCCTCTCGATGGCCAGGCGCAGCGTTGCATCGCTTGCCGCTGTGACCCCAAAGAGGGTTATGCGCGGAGAGCCGCGCCCGCCTCGTCTCGACCCGTCCGATATCGCCGGGCTCA
This sequence comes from Pseudomonadota bacterium, assembly GCA_900299035.1. Lineage (GTDB taxonomy): Bacteria > Bdellovibrionota_C > UBA2361 > UBA2361 > OMII01 > OMII01. The sequence continues at coordinate 20,615 of OMIG01000276.1, read as the reverse complement.
TACCATCCGACCCGAAGCAGTACTTTCCGATGCGAGAGATCCTGGCCCGAATCCTCGACGACAGCGAGCTTGACGAGTTTAAGGCGAACTACGGCACGACCATCGTGTGTGGCTTTGCCCACATCGATGGCTACCAGGTAGGAGTGCTCGCCAACGACGGCATCCTCTTCTCTGAGAGTGCGGAGAAAGCAGCTCACTTCATCCAGCTCTGCGACCAGCGTAATATTCCTCTCGTGTTCTTCCAGAACGTCGTGGGCTTCATGGTCGGAAAGCAGTACGAGCATGGCGGCATCGCCAAGCACGGCGCAAAGATGGTCACTGCCGTGGCGTGCGCGCGTGTGCCGAAGTACACCGTCATCGTGGGCAACTCCTACGGTGCTGGGAACTACGCCATGTGCGGCCGCGCGTACGCTCCAAACTTCCTCTTCTCGTGGCCACAGTCAAAGATCGGGGTCATGGGCGCAGACCAGGCTGCGAGCGTGGTGACGCAGGTTCGGGCTGACAGCGCCAAGAGCAAAGGCGAGAAGTGGCCCGAAGCCGAGAAAAACGCGTACTTCGACGAGATTAAGGCGCAGTACGCGACTCAGACGGACGCCGTGTACGCAACAGCGAGGCTGTGGGATGACGGAATCCTTGAGCCAGAAGAGACTCGCGCCGCCCTGGCTCTCGCGCTGTCGCTCGCGCCGCTCTCTGAGAAAGGCACGGAGCGCGCCTTCGGCACCTTCCGCATGTAGGGGTCTCCCATGGCGATTAAGCCAGTCAAGCGAGTGCTCATAGCAAACCGTGGCGAGATAGCGCGACGCATCATTCGCACCTGCTCGCGGCTGGGCGTCGAGACTGTGGCCGTGTACACCGACCCCGACGCGCACGCGCCATTCGTTCGCGAGGCAACCCAAGCCGTCTCTCTGGGCCCCCCAGACTCGTACCTGTCGGTTGAGAAGATCGTGGCCGCAGCCGCACAGTCTGGCGCAGACGCGATTCACCCAGGCTACGGGTTCCTCTCTGAGAACCCCGCCTTGGCTGAAGCGTGTGAGCGGAGCAAGCTTATCCTGATCGGCCCGGGCAGCTCCACGATGCGCACCCTCGGCAGTAAGACCTCTGCAAAGAAGGTCGCTGAGAAGGCAAATGTTCCAAGTGCCCCCACCCTCATCTTTTCCGTAGACCCGCTGCTCCCACGTGCCGAGCAGCTCACTGCCTTCGCCGACCGGGTTGGGTACCCGGTGATGCTCAAGGCCGCGGCGGGCGGAGGAGGCCGCGGCATGCGGGTCGTTCCAAAGGCAGAGGAGGCTCAAGAGCAGATAGAGAGCGCGGAGCGAGAGGCGCTCAAGGCGTTTGGCAGCTCAGAGGTGTTCGCGGAGCGATTTATCTCCCCCGCCCGCCACATCGAGGTCCAGATCGCCGCTGACCAGCACGGAGACGTCGCGGCGCTCGGTACCCGCGACTGCTCGCTTCAGCGCAGCAACCAGAAGATTATTGAAGAGGGCCCGGCGACACAGCTCAAGGAAGGCGTTGAGCGCGCGATCTGCGAAGCCGCCTGCCGTCTGGCGAAAGCTGCGAAGTACTCCAACCTAGGCACAGTCGAGTTCCTCTACTCGCCCGAGAGCGGCGAATTCTATTTTCTGGAGGTCAACACCAGGCTCCAAGTGGAGCATCCAGTAACCGAGATGGTCACTGGACTCGACCTCGTTGAGCTACAGCTTCGGCTCGCAGAGGGAAAGCGCCTGGCCGAGCTCGGAGTGCCTAACACACCGCGGGCGCAGGGCCACGCGATAGAGGCGCGGCTGTGTGCTGAAGAGTTCTCAAACGGCGCGTTCGTGCTTTCGACCGGGGTCGTCCAGGAGTTTGAGATACCGCTCAGGGGCTTTGATGGGGCGCACGTTCGCGTTGATGCGGGGGTCGAGCCGTGCAGCGAGGTGTCTCACTACTACGACTCGCTGATCGCAAAAGTTATTGTGCACGCGGATACCCGAACCAAAGCGATCGACGCCCTCCGACAGGTGCTTTCGCGCTCGCGCATCTCCGGCGTCAAGACGAACCGCGCACTACTGGTCCACCTGCTCGCGCATCCTACGTTCAGCTCGCTCAAGCACACGGTCCAAGGCACCAAGGGGCTCCTGCCCGACGGTCGCGAGCAGCTCCAGGCCTCTGTGCGTGCCCACGCGCTGCTGGCCGCGCTCCGCTGCACGATCGGAAAGTCTCGCTGGGCGAAGTCATCTCCCTGGCTCGGCAGCTCGACTCGCTCGCTCTCCCCTGCATCCGCATTCCCGTGGGCGACCATCTCGAGCGGGGCCGTAGTCTCCTCGCTATCGACACCGACCGAGTCGGGCGCTTCAGTCATCGTCTCGAGCGGCGGCGCCGAGTCGAGCATCTTGGTCTGTATCGACGATCTGGCGACGTCACACCCCGACAGCATGAGGCTCTCAGCGCGCCTCGCAAACGATTCGGCTCCCGTATCGGCTTCTGTCTACACGGACGGCGCCCAGCACTGGGTTCATTTCAGGGACTCCACCGTGTGCCTAGAAGAGCGGCTGATCTCCGCCACAGGCCGAGCCGGAACATCGAGCCAAACCGCCAAGCAGATCAGCGCTCATATTCCTGGCAAAGTGGCAGCGGTGCAGGTTGCTGTGGGGGACCTCGTCGCAGCTGGGCAGGTCTTGCTTGTGCTCGACTCGATGAAGATGGAGCACCCTATCAAGGCGCCCGAGGCCGGGAGGATTGCGGGGCTGTCGGTGTCTGCGGGGGCTATCGTTGCGAGCGGCTCCCTGCTTCTTACTGTTGAGACGGCGTAGCTCGCCGCTACCGGCGCTGCTCGTTTGAGAGCTCGCCCAAGAGCTTTACGACCGAGGCATTAAACTCGGACTGCTTGAGGAATATGGGCCCCAGGAGCGCCCGAAAGAAGGGCACCATCGCGCGCTTAACCGCTGCGATGACAGGGCCCACTACTCTGCGGTGAGACGGCGCAATCTCTGGCTTGAACTCAACGCTAAAGGTTCGGCACAGCGAGCGAAGCAGCTCGAGCCGGGCCGGCGACGTGGAGAAGTTTTTCGGCGAGAAGAATACCGAAAGCTCTTGAATCTGGCGCTCCTCGCTCTCAGAGATCGAGCCGCTCTTGCGCCGCTCAGACACCTCGCGCTCAAGGCGCTCAGCGAGCACGGGCCCTAGGCCTTCAGGGGCCACAATCCAGCCCAAATCTGCGCTTGCTTTCTCGTTCGCCATAGCGCGGCGAGCCTATCACACAAAGCGGTGCCGATGAAGCTCGATGAACCTGAGCCTAAAGTACTCATCTTTCAGAGTTATGTAGCCGCTGTCGAGGCCAGCCATAGCCGAAACAACGATCGCCGCGCTGCGCAGAAACTCAGGCCCAGGCAGGTACAGCGAAGTTCCGGCGCAGAAAACTACCTCTCCGCGCTTCACCGCGGGCACGCTCTCCCAGCCGTCGAGCGCCTCAAGCTTCTTGAGCGCTGCGATGCTCTCCTGAAGGCTTGCTCCACACGGCGCAACGATGATCACGTCACTCCGGAATTCGACAACCTCTTCCCAGGTGAACGGGGTGTTCTCTCTACCTTCAGCTCGCTGCTGCGGCTGGCCAGTTACGCCGCGCACGAGGTCAGACATGAGGCCTGTAGCGAGCATGAGCGGCTCGACTGAGGCCAACACCGTGACTTTTTTGTTGCGCGCTCGCTCGTAGAAGCTGCGGGTCCAGTCTTGGATCTGGGCCTTGGTGCGCTGGGCGAGCTCTTGTCCGCGGCGGCTGTCGCCGAGGCGCTCAGCCACATCCTCGTACATCTGGTAGAGCGCGGACATCGTGTCTGGAGCGAACGACTCAACCAGAACGCGCTTCCCAACCCGCTTCTCAAGCTCCGCTTGCGCCCAAGACACGAAACTCTCGGTGTCCTGCTCAGTGCAGCGCGTCATCACAACGTCGGGCTTAAGCTCAACCAGTGCTTGTAGGTTAAGACGATCCGTCGTCAAGCCGGCCGCAAGCCGCTCATCATCACCTACTGGCGCCTTAGTCGAGGGTGCTGCCGGCTTGGAGGTTATCACCGCCGGGTGCGCTGCGTCGGGAGCTATGCGACACCGACTACCGACGCCGATGAGGCGGGAGCCACCCCCGAAGGCGACGATCAAATCGGTCAGGTATGGCTCAAGAGCTACTATTTTCATTGGGGCTACCGTTGGGAAAATGTAACGGCAGTTTAGCCTTTTGGGCAGCGCACGAAAGGACCTTTTTTTAGGGTGAGTTACTGCTTGAAGTTCCTTCTTGACGGGCGCTACTCGATGGCGCCACTGTTGAACGATACTCGAACTGCTCGAGGCCCGTCCTGCGTGGCAGCGGGTCGTAGTCCAGAATGGAGACTCTCATGCCTTTCCGACGTAACTTCTTAGCGCTTGCGATTCTCGCCTCGACAGCCGTTGCGCTGGTGGCCTGCGCCAACCGCAACCCGCAGTTCGATGCGCTGCACGACAAGGGGCTGATGCCTGTCAGCCGCGACAATCCCTACGTAGGCACTAACGCCTACCTCGCCGCTGAGATGGAGCAGAGCACATACCTATACAACTTCGTGAAGGAGAACGGAGTGCCGCAGGCGATTGAAATCGTCGGTGACTCGGAAGACTCTGCGGAGCTGCGGCTGTTCTACTCCGGCAAGAGCCAGGCGTACTACGCAACTCCCGTCCGCAAGAACGCCCCCGAAGCTACCGAATGGGTAATTCGCGGGCCGTACACTATCGACAAGGGCTACTACCGGCAGCTCTCGCAGCTCGCGCCTCTTCCGGCAGCACAGTTCGAGATCTGGGGCCGGCGCGAGACGATCGGTGACACCGACGCGGTTGCCGAGCAGCGAGTGATTCTTCCGGCTTTTGTGCCTACACCGAAGCCGAAGCCAAGGCCGTCTCGCAAGAAGGAGCCGGTCAAGGCGCCGCCGTCTGAGGGCCCTGCGGTTACCGGCATGCCGGTTCCGGGACAGAGCGCGCTCACGCTTGACCAGCAGGCACTCATGGAGTCGAAGCAGAACGCAGAGCGTAGCCCTAACGGCGACCTGATTCACGTAGTGCAGTCGCCCACCGAGACGCTAACTGTGATCGCGAACTGGTACGCAGGCTCAGCCGACCATGCCAAAAAGATAGCCGAGAAGAACAACCTGCCGCTCGACGCCAAACTCGAGCCAGGAACGAAGGTCTTCGTCCAAGCGGAGATCGTAATCAACCCGCGCTTGATGAAGTAGGCACTCTCCTTTCTTGTCGAGACGCTTCAGGGCAAGCGCGAGCATCAGACGCGTGTGCTTCGCTTTTCTGGCTTTTTGGGATTATCGCTATTTCTGGAATTAGCTACGGGAACGAATGGTGCCCAAGAGAGGACTTGAACCTCCACGACATTTCTGCCACCAGCACCTCAAACTGGCGTGTCTACCATTCCACCACCTGGGCATTCGTCTTGTGTGGCTCTGCTATCAACGCATCACGCGGGGAGACCCGCGAAGCCGCCGCAGAACCGGCGCGGCTTACTGAGCGTTGCTGACCGGAGGTGCCACCTCTGGAGCCTTAGGGGCTTCAGGAGCGGCTGCTGGAGCTGAAGAGGTGGTCTCAAGACCTTTCTGGTCTAGCCCCTCCAGCACGTCTGTCTTGCTGCTCAAGCCGATGTTGTCACTGGCACCGAGCTTCGCAAGGAGGATGGAAGTTAGCATGAAGCAGATAGCAATTCCAGTCGTGGCCCGGACGAGCAGCGATGATGCTCCTCCAACACCGAACAGGGTGTTTGCTCCTCCGCTCGCCATCACCGCGCCGACGTCAGCACCCTTGCCCTGCTGGAGCAGCACAAGCACGACCAAAATGATCGCAAGAATGATGTGGAGCGCGAGGACGACTTCGTACATGCGGTAACCCCTTCCAAAAACGGGATGTTTGTATCACTTTCCCGAGACTCCCGGCTAGTGCCAAGGGGCAAATTTTCTGCCCGGCCCAGGGGCCTATCTAATCGAATTCAGGCCCTTAGAGGAACCCTAGTTTACTATCTTGAGCCCTGGCTGGGCCTGGCGCCTGGCATCAAGGATCGACACGAGCTGAGCAGCCAACGAGTGGAACAGCTGCGCCGTCGGGCTCTCGCCGCACGCAACCGGCGTGCCAGCATCACCGCCCTCTCGCACCGACACGTCGATCGGAACCTGAGTAAGCAACGGCACGCCGAACTCTTTGGCTGTGCGCTCGCCGCCGCCACTGCCGAAGATCGGCATCATGCTCCCGTCGGGCATCGGAAGCCCCGACATGTTTTCGACTATGCCAAGCACGTCGACGTTGACCTTCTTGAGCATGTTTATCGACTTTCGCACGTCAGCCAGGGCAACCTCTTGCGGCGTAGTCACAACGACCGCTCCACTGAGCTTCACCATCTGCGAAAGCGAGAGCTGCGCGTCGCCAGTTCCTGGAGGCATGTCGATGATCATGTAGTCAATCGCGCCCCAGTTGACGTCCTCGAACATCTGGTTGAGGGCCTTGTTGAACATCGGGCCGCGCCAGATGACGGCATCGTCCGGGTGCCTGAGGAAGAACCCGAGCGAGATGTACTTTACGCCGTACTTCACTGGCGGGATGAGCCGCTCCTCGTGATCGGGAACAACTTGGCCGCCGCCGAAAAGCGTGGGGATGCTCGGGCCGTAGAAATCACTGTCGATGAGCCCTACCTTTGCCCCGGTGCGGGCAAGCGAGACCGCGAGGTTCACCGCTACAGTCGACTTGCCAACTCCGCCCTTGCCCGAAATCACGGGCACAATCTGTCCAAGAGATGTTGTCATATGCTTTCCGCTCCTGCGCCTCGAATCGTGTCTTCTTCTCCTTCCACCATCGGCTGCTCATCCGCCCGCGGCTGAGTCCACTCTTCGCCGTGGTGAGCCCGCATCGCCTCGCGCTCGAGGAGCGATCGCGGAATGAGTGAGTCTACCGCCTCCCAAGGCAGCAGCTCATTAAAGCCGATCCTGCGCGAAACGTAAAAGTCGACTGGCGGAACTCCCTCCACCAGGGGCTCTTTTGTGCGCTTCATGAGCCACTTCCAGCTCTCTCCACGCAGCTCCGCCTCGCGCAGCAGCTTTCCTACTCGGCGGTCGCCTCGCGACAGTAGCCCTTGAAAGTAGCTCTCTTTCGGGGGCTCGAAGCGCAGCTCCAGGTTAGGAACCTTCATCACCAGCTTCCTGACCCGCTCAATCTTGCGGTCGAGCACCTTGGTGTCGAGCATCGGCTCCCACTGAAAGGGCGTCGAGGCCTTCGGAATAAACGGGTTGATGGAGAGCGCCACCCAGGCGAGCTTCCCAGACGACTTCGAAGCCTCGACCACCGTGTCGCGAATCGTTTTCGCCAGGTGCGCTATCGCATCGACGTCCTCGTCCGTTTCGGTCGGCAGGCCTACAATGAAGTACAGCTTGAAGCCGCGAATCCCTGCCTCTGCCAGCTCTTTTGCGGCATTGATGACCTGCTCGTTGTCTACTCGCTTGCCAGCAGCGCGCCTCAGGCGGGTGCTGCCAGCCTCTGGAGCGAGAGCCACGGTCTTGTACTCGCTCTCAGAGATGCTGGCCGCAAGCATCTTTGACACCTTCTGTGACATGATAGAGCTGAGCGACGCGCGGCCTCCCTTCTCAGCGACGGATTGCGCGAGCTTCGCAATAGACTTGTGCGATGACACGGCGGCGCCCACAAAGCCAACCGCGTCGCTGTTCTCAAGGCCTATCTGGACTGTCTCTTGAAGCACCTCCTCGCTGCGCTTGCGAATCGGGCGGTAGATGTAGCCAGCGACGCAGAAGCGGCACCCCATCTCGCAGCCTCGGCCGGTCTCGGTGAGAAACATCGACTTAAATTCTGTCTCGGGGGTGAGAATGCGAGAGTGCGTCTTAAATTTCGAGAGGTCCTTCACGAAGCGGCGGCGCGGTCGCGGCGGAACGTCATCGCGAGCCACGACGCGCAGCGTTGAGCCGTCCGCAGCGTACTCTGGCTCGTAGAATCGCGGCACGTACACGCCTTCAATCTGGGCTAACGCGAGTAGGGTCGCCTCGCGTGTCCACTGCTCTGTCTTTGCGCGGTGCAGCACGTCCATGAACTCAGGCAGGAGCTCTTCAGCTTCACCGACAACGATCGCATCGAGGAAGTCAGCGACCGGCTCGGGATTGAGCGTAACGGCCGTGCCTCCGGCTATGATTATCGGCATCGAAAACTTCGACTGTGCGGCAGCAGCGTCGCGCTCCTCCCACGAGCTAAAGAGCAGGCCCTGGTTGTTGAGGATCTTCATTAAGTGTGGGTAGTCGGTCTCAAAAGAGAGGCTAAAGCCGAGCACGTCGCAATCAGCCAGCAGGCGGTTTGACTCAAACGAGCGCCACTTCACGCGCTGGCCCTCTCTCTGCTCCGACTCCTCCGGGAGAAAGCCCCGCTCCACGATCACGCGCTGATCACGCGCGAGAATATCGTAGACAGCCTGGAAGCCCAGGTTCGACATGGCGACCCAGTAGTGGTTTGGGTAGGTCAAATGGAATCGCAGATCGCCTGTTTTGTTGCTGTACGGGACGACGAACTTCTCAAGAGACTTGAGGTCCTTTGTGGACGGGTTCTTGATCTGTTGTCGCTGGCTGCTCACGCTGCTACTGCCCTGAATCGTCGTCGCTGTCGGCGTCTTCGGCCTTCTCTTGCTCAGCGCGCTTGCGCTTTTCTTGGCTCAGATTCCTATAGTGACGGAGGTTAAGCTCGGCATCTCTGGCACCGATGCCGGCGGATATCATCTCCTGCTCTGAGCTGCCGGGCTTGAGCCGGTACGAGTATGAGTCCGTCTTTACGGTCTGCCCGGCCATGTTGAGCTGGAACACGTCGAGGTCAACCGAGTACTCGTCCTGAGTATTGTTGAAGACCTTCATCGACCAGGAGTCGCGCGTCGCGCGCGACACGGAGCCGGTAATCGGCGCCAGCTGGTCTCCAGAGATATCATCGCCACCGAACGGCTCTGGAACCTCAGCCGAAGCGGCGCCAGACTTTAGGGAGGTAGAGAGGTTTCCGCTGCTCGGGAGCTTTGAGGGGTCTTGGATCTGGGCCTCTGCCGACGAGACGAACACGGCCGTCGCCACCGTTGAGCAAACGATCAGCGCAAAGATCGAACCAGATAGCGACCGAGCCATAGCATTCACCTGATAAAAGACGCCGACGAGTCTGTCTTTGATAAACCAATAAGCCTTAAGAACGAGGCTTAAAGCTGCCTGATATTAGCAGCTTACCGATCCTTGAACAAACCGGGCGGTAGAGCATACCCAGCCTCCTGAACTTAGTGGCAAAAATCTGAGGGTTCGCAGCGGATAGCCCCTTCGTTTTGGTGCTAACGCAGCCCGGAAAGTCAGAGGGCCGAGCGCCAAAAGCCGGGTGTATCGAGCTGTTTTTCTTGCTACAAAACCGCTACAGACGGGTCTTTGCCGGCTCGCCGTAGCGCTCTGAAGGAGACCTCTTATGTCGATCATCGTGTGCCTTGTAACCTGCCCCTCGAAGGAAGTTGCCAATGGCTTGGCGAGGGAGCTGGTCGACCAGCAGTTGGCAGCCTGTGTGAACGTGCTGCCGGAAGTGCAATCGACCTACCGCTGGGAGGGCGCAGTCTGTGTCGAGAGCGAAGCGCTCATGGTGATTAAGAGTACGACCGAGCGCCAGGATGAGCTAAAGCGAGCCGTGCTCTCGAAGCACCCCTACGACACCCCCGAGTTCGTGGTCCTGGACACGCAGGAGGTTTCGGAGAAGTACGCCCTCTGGGTCGAGCAGAGCGTCGGGCACCGCCGAGTCGTCTAGCCCCCAGTCAAATCAAGCCCCTAAGTCACTCCGAGTCTCCCCACTACAAGGTCTCAGAGAACTTGTAGTACGGGTGCACCTGCTTCACTACAAGGTCTCTGAGACCTTGTAGTGCGGGGGCCCCTGCTCTACTACAAGGTCTCTGAGACCTTGTAGTGAGGACGGTGCTGAGGGGGAACTCCTCCAGCGCTTGAGGAAGCGAGGATACGGTGCTAATTTCAGGCACTTAGCGAACGTGAACCGCTCCGTGCCGTGAGGCACACTTATTTCCGCTCTGCGCTCCGTGCGTCGGGGCTCCTCGTGTAAGGGTCGTTGTCCCATGAAAGTCGCAAAACCAGATGTCCAGTTCCCTGCGCTTGAGGCTGAAGTTCGCTCATTCTGGGACACCCGCAAGGTCTTTGAGCAGTCCCTGGACCTGCGCAAGAACGGCCCACACTTTCGCTTCTTCGACGGCCCCCCGTTTGCTACCGGCACACCCCACTACGGACACCTCCTGGCAGGAACGATTAAGGATATCGTTCCGCGCTACCAGACGATGAAGGGCTTCTACGTCGAGCGCCGCTTCGGCTGGGACACGCACGGGCTCCCGATCGAGATGATCGTGGAGAAGAACCTAAACCTCAAGGGCCGCACCGACGTGCTCAAGTACGGCGTCGCCCGCTACAACGAAGAGTGCCGAGCGAACGTGTTCAAGTTCGTCTCTGAGTGGCGCGAGGTAACCGGCCGCCTTGGGCGCTGGATCGACTTCGACAACGACTACAAGACGCTTGACCTCAACTTCATGGAGTCTGTGTGGTGGGTCTTCAAGAAGCTGTGGGACAACGGCCGAATCTACGAGGGGCTTCGCGTCATGCCCTACTCGTGGCGCCTGGCAACACCGCTCTCAAACTTTGAGGCCGGCTCAAACTACAAGACCGTTCAGGATCCCTCAATTACAGTCCGCTGCAAGCTGACCGACAAGCCAGGCTGCTCGATACTCGTGTGGACAACCACTCCCTGGACGCTTATCTCAAACCTTGCAGTGTGCGTTGGCCCGGAGATCGACTACGTCGAGGCAAAGCTCAAGGACGGCGAACACGTGATCCTCGCTGAGGCTCGCCTCGCAGCCTACTTTAAGGGCAAAGGTGACTACGAAGTCGTGCAGCGCTACAAGGGAAGCGACCTTGCTGGGCTCGCGTACCAACCCCTCTTCCCCTATTTCGCAGACAAGAAAGACTCAGGCGCGTTCCGCGTTGTCGCTGACGGATATGTCTCAACAGAAGACGGCACCGGCATCGTCCACCAGGCTCCAGCGTTTGGCGAAGACGACTACCGCGTGTGCCGGGCGCACGGCATCGAGCCGGTCGATCCGATCGATCGCGAGGGAAATTTCACCGAGTCCATCCCTGAGCTAAGCGGCATAAACTTCAAAGAGGCTGACAAGTCGATCATGCAGCGCCTTAAGGCTGAAGGTCTCATGTTCAAGCAGGACGTGCTCGCCCACGCCTACCCGCACTGCGACCGCTCGGACACTCCGCTCATGTACCGGGCGGTGTCTGCCTGGTACGTCAAAGTCGAGGACATCCAAGAGCAGATGGTCAAGAACAACTCAACCATTCGCTGGGTTCCGGACCACATCAAGGACGGCCGCTTCGGCAACTGGCTCGCCAACGCGCGCGACTGGAACATGTCCCGCAACCGCTTCTGGGGCAATCCGCTCCCGATCTGGCGCTGCTCTGGGTGCGGTTCGCTTGAGTGCCTCGGCTCAAAGGCTGAGCTTGAGGAGAAGAGCGGCACGACTGTGACCGACCTCCACAAGCACTTCGTTGATGAGCTCACGTGGAGCTGCTCAAGCTGCAAAGCAGAGATGCGCCGCGTGCCGGAAGTGCTCGACTGCTGGTTTGAGTCCGGCTCGATGCCGTACGGGCAGCTTCACTACCCGTTTGAGAACAAGGATCTCTTCGACAAGGGCTTTCCGGCCGACTTTATCGCCGAGGGGCTCGATCAGACCCGTGGGTGGTTCTACACGCTCATGGTGCTTTCGACTTCCCTCTTCGGCAAGGCGCCGTTTAAGAACTGCATCGTCAACGGCATGATCTTGGCCGAAGACGGCAAGAAGATGTCAAAGCGCCTCAAGAACTACCCCGATCCGTCAGCTATCATGGAAGGCTACGGAGCGGACGCGCTGCGCCTCTACCTCGTGAACTCCCCAGCGGTGCGCGCTGAAACCCTGCGCTTTTCAGAGAATGGCGTGAAGGAGATCGTCCGGCAGGCGCTCCTGCCGCTCTGGAACGTCTACTCCTTCTTCACGACGTACGCCTCAGTGGACCAGTACTCCCCCTCAAAGGGCTCCGCGCCTTCGGCGAACGTGCTCGACCGATGGGTGCTCTCGCGGCTGCAGACCCTCCTCTCCTCAATCGAGAAAGAGATGGAGCAGTACAGGCTCTACGCAGTGCTCCCAGCCCTGCTTGAGTTCGTCGAGGAGCTAACGAACTGGTACGTGCGACGCTCTCGCCGGCGCTTCTGGTCAGACGACGCCCAGGACAAGCGTGCGGGTTACGACACCCTCTACACCGTGCTCGTGAAGCTCTCGCAGGCGCTTGCGCCCTTCATCCCGTTTGTCACAGAGGAGATCTACCGAAACCTCTCAACGCTCACCCCCGGAGCACCGGAGAGCGTGCACCTGACCGACTACCCGGTCGCAGACCGAGCCCTCATGAACAGCCAGCTTGAGCGAGACATGGCGCTCATCATGAAGGTCGTTGGTCTTGGGCGATCACTACGCTCGCAAGAGAAGATCAAGGTGCGGCAGCCGCTAAGCTCGATCACCGTCATCACGCGCAACGAAGATGACGCGCGCGTGCTGCGAGAGCACGGACTCCACATCACTGAGGAGCTAAACGTCAAGAGCGTCACCTTCTCGCCGCACGAGGAGGACTACGTAGACCTCACGGTGAAGCCCAACTTCCCAGTCCTGGGCCCGATCTTTGGCAAGAACCTGGGCGAGGTGACCAAGGCGATCGCCGGGCTCTCGCGCAAGGAGATCCTTGCTATCGAGGACGGAGGCTCTATCACCGTTGCAGGCCAGGCCCTGAACGCCTCGGCGTTCCTGATCGAGAGAAAGCCCAAGAACGGGCTCTCGATTGAAACAGCAGCCGGCGTGACCGTCTTCTTTGACACCACGCTCACCCCAGAGCTCGTATCGGAGGGAATTGCGCGTGAGTTCGTCAACCGCATCCAGCGCATGCGCAAGGAGGCTGACCTTCACATCTCAGACCGCATCACGATCAGCTTCCATGGGCCCGCAGACCTGAAAGCGCCGCTTGAGGCACAATCCGACCACATCAAGTCAGAGACCCTTGCGACGGCTCTCTCCGCTGAAGCAGCTCCCCCTAGCAGCGGTGCGCTCGTTGCGCACGAGGAGATCGATGACTGGAAGGTTACGATTGCTATCAGCAAGGCTTGAGGCCACGAGCTAGCTCTGATCGGCACTTAACACAAAAGGACTCTGTAGAATTCACGGGACATCTTTACGCGAAGATCTGCCGAGCCTATCGGCTAAGAGAGCAAGCGATCGCGTTTAGTTTGGTCGACCTTCGTGAGGTCCCATTCCTTACCGCTTCTCTCCAGCGGTTTTTTCTCCGTACGGGATCTGGGGCGCGTCGCTCATCTCGTAAAACCCTGTAAAGCGCCAATCTCTGAACTCGCCCATCTTGGTCTTAAAAACAGAAAACCCCGCGGACTCATAGAAACGGATCGCCTTAGGATGGTCCATGTCACACGTGCTAAGCCACATCCGCTTAGCGCCGCTTTCCCACACCAAACGAATGACATTCTGCAGGAACTTTTTCCCAAGGCCCGCATTCAAAAGATGGGGCAACAAGCCGAAGTGAACTAGCTCAACATCGCTCGGATTGTTTGCGTCGAGCTCAGCCATACCCACAGCCTTCTCTCCGTCCAAGAGCACGTACATCCACGTTGAGGGAGAGTTGAGAATAGCAGCGATTTCGGAGTCCGTTTGCCCCGGACGATAGTTCCAAAGGTAGTCGCGACCCACTTCACGGTAGAGGTCCAGGTACTCAGCGACGGGCATGTTGAGAACCCTTCGCAGTGAGAGGTGTCCAAGATCGGCCTTTTCGCACCCCGAATCCTGGTTCATCTCTAAGTAGGTCACCTTGCTGTGAATGATTGGGGCCTTTTGGATGTCTTGCATAGCTGATTCGATAAACCTTTGGTGAAAAGTGTTACACCAACAAAGCCTACTGTCAAACCAGCATGTTGCGGGAGCGGCATCCCTTCGGCCGACGCGTTATGCGCCACCACACAGGCACCAATCCATACCCTCGCCAAATGTAAATTCTCAGGAGGAACTAATGAGCGCGAATTTTGAAAATAAAGGTCGAGGGGCCTTCTCTCCTTCGGTGGCATACATGATTGAAGTAGCTTTTAACGATGCGTTGATGGCATCCTCATTAGATCCTGCCAAAGCCGTTGCGTCCGTAAGCGAAATCGCCTTGGAAAATCTCGTGAAATACCAAAAGTCCCGGGAGCAAGTCACCAACTTTTGTCCCAATGCGGATTACTTCTTTGACCTGAGAGACAAACTCGGGGCTAACAAAACTCAATTCCATGCTGAAGCAAACAGAGAGGTCACCACTAATTCGGGGTCAGCCTTGGCGGCGGCACTTGTGGGCGTTCAGTTAACCCCAGAAAACAGAGCGCTTGCCGTGAAACAGCTAACCGCTCTAGCGCCTTCACTGGAAATCAATGAGTCGGAACTATTTGGATTCTCGTTCCAAGAAAGGGACGGCGCATGACAAATGTGTCGAATGAAACGCCGCGCCCCTTCAGGCTCGGCGTTTCATGTGGACCGGCGCTTACATAACGATCAAATTACTTTGGAGCTTTTGTGATCAAAAAAGGCAGAGAAACGGCAGTTCAGGCTGAGACAGAATCGACAGGTGGCAGCGATCCGATACTGGGTGGTTTTGGGAGAGCTGAATGCGGTTCGATCGATTGGGCTGATATGCAGGTCGCACGCCTCGCAAGAACGCAAGACTTCGAGCGAGCCAATTCCAGGAATGACGATGATTTCATATCCGGAGATGAGCGCTTTCAGCTGAATGTTCTTGATGCTAATGCGACAGCCGCTGCAAAAGAGATGCATGCATGCATGAATTATCAGCAAGAGCGTGCAGACGCTCTCATCCAGCAGAAAGTTGCCGATGCTGCTTACCAGCAGGAAGAGCTGCATCGATTGGCCCAGTCGGAACGTATCAAGAACGAGTTCCCAGGCCCAACTCTTCGGGAGAGGGTCGTATACACTGTTGGCGTAATTCGTGATTGGCTTGGCATGTAGCCAGCCTGTGCGCGAGATTCTCGCCTAAGGGCTCTAATCTCATGGCGGAAACGGCACATCGCCGCTTTTCGCGAAGCCATCTCTATCACGGGGCTCTCTCTATCCAAGGCTGCCGAAGCGTTACTAGGACCGAGGGAAACAGTGGTGTCGGAGGGCAACGACAGTATCCCCGCCCAAGTAACCTTAGGGGCTAGTTATGGTACCCCCGTACCAATTAACAGAAACAGCCCGCGGCAACCGCCGCAGCAGCTTTGTTGTGGCGGTACCGCAGCCTACGCTGCTTGCTGAGCCATGAGCGCCTCTTGGCGCTCTCGAGCGGCGGCCCTCTCGACTGCAAGCTTCTCCTCAGCAGACTTTGCAATTACCTCCGCAACTGCACCAGCAAGCTCCTTCCCTTTTTTTCCTGCGGCGAGGCCTGCGAGGTCTGTGCTCACAACTTGAGAGCTCACGAGCGCCTCAAGTAGCGCCCGATAGTATTTTGTGAGCTCTTCTTCAGGATCTGGAACGACCTCGTCTCTTCGATCAGGCTTACGATCTGGCTTACGGTCCGGCTTGCGCTCAGGGGATGCGTCAGGGCTTTCGCCGCTGGACTCCTGACGCAGTCCGGAGAGCGCTGCTGAAAAGCTCGCATCGCTTAGGCTAATGTCATCTCCTACTCCGCGCTTTGCCTGCGTGACCTTCGGCCCCTTAGACTCAGCTTGAGCCTCTCCAGGTGCCTGCCGGGAGCCAGTTCGCCCCGAGAGCGAAGCGACTTCCGCCTCTGCTATTTCTTTTGGGCCCGTTGCAGCGCGCTGCGGCTCTGTAGCCAGCTCGGGCTCACGGTCAGACACTTGAGCTCGGTTCTCTCGCGATGAGTCAGCGCTACGGTCGGCCCTGTCGGCCACCTGACTGATGAAAGATCGCACCGAGAACGTAAGATTCGCAAAATCGTGAAGCGCGACTTCCGCTGCTTGGTTAGTCGATGTCGAAGCACCTTTGCCACCCCTGGCAAAGAATGACTCTATCGAGAGGCTGATCGACTCGGTAGCTCCTTGCGACGGCCCCTGGCTTCCCCCATGAGATACAGCGCTTGTCGCTGTCGCATTTGCGCCGTAAGCGCTACCGGCAGAGGTTCCCGCACTGGCCGAGCCCGCGCCGCCCGTTGATGCACCTGACGCGCCCGCCGCTGAAGCTCCACCACTCCCTGCCGCACCCGACATACAAGCCCCTCCCTTAGAGACCAAAACCCTCTGCTGATAATACAATAGAGACGGCCCTAGCTAAGGAGATTATTAGGCCGATCAAGCCCCAGGGCGGCGCACTACAACGGTTTGAAGAGGGTAAGCAGATTTATCTGATTCCTAAGCTGAGTCCTGCCAACTCTGCGCAGCAGGCGAGAACACGGTAGGCACACGTTGAATCCGAGCGCTTCGAAAATCGCAGGTTGCCCCGCTCAACTTCTGGCGGATACCATGCGGTGGCGTGAGCTAACCGGAAAAAACGGCTTCAGCCCCCGCCAGCTCATCAAAGTCTATGTGATGAACGCCCCTCAAAGCCCCAAGATGAACCCGATGAACAGTTTTGAGAGAGGAGAATCGCCCCCCGGGCGCTAGAGTGATGCGGAGCAGGTTTACTATACTTACGGCTGCGGCTCTGCTCAGTCTTATCTTTCCTTGGTGCGCTAACGGTGAAGACGGGGCTCAAATTTCCCCGCAATCTTCTGGCGCTCCTCAGTGCGCTCACGGATGCTGTTTTGAATCTAGCACCGTGCTTGAGGGCGAAACGCTCGCCCTGCGGGGCTTGAGCACCTTCCGGTATTTTGGTTTTCGGGTATACACGGGGGCGCTCTACGCACCGCCAGCCGCACAGACGCGCGATCTTGTGCGCGGCGAAACTAAAAAAAAGCTCGTGCTCTGCTACCATCGCTCTCTGAGCACCGATCAGTTTCAGGACAAGTCACGCGACGTGCTTGAGGACACCCCGGGGCTTGACCTCAATACACTGGAGCCTTTCCTCTCCGCTATCGACAGGGCCTACGTAGAGGTGAACGAGGGGGACCGATACGCTCTCACGTACACTCCCTCATCCGGGACCCTGAGGCTGCTGTTGAATGACCGGGAGCCAGCATTGGTGTCGATACAGAACCCCTCATTTGCCAAGGCGTACTTCGGTATCTGGATCTCGGAACACTCGGTCGGAGAGGATTTTACCGCCGAGCTGTTCGGGGAGAATGAGGCAGAGTAAGGAAACACGAACAACTGCGCGCAGCGACAACTCTCGCTTGAGGCGACTTATCTGCGAAATCCAGGTGCCCGAGCCTCTCCCGGCACTCCCGGCTGGAGCGGTACCCCAGGCTGTCCGGGCGCCCCGCGGTCCCTAAAGCGGTCATCGATGATGACAGGAGGCCACCCAGCCCCGTAGCCGGGCACTCCGTATCCGAGCGGGGTCGGCTGGTTTACTGGGACCGGCCCCGCAGACGACCAGACCTTCATCTTCTGGCCACTCTCGGTGACGATCTCTTCTCCGGGAAGAACCGGCGGGAGGCGCTTGTCGTACTGCTTGCGGCTTGGCACAGCCCCACCACCGCCCGAGCCGTCACTTGAATCATCGGCTGAGGCCGAGAGGACTGCCGTGCACACGGCAGCAGCCGAAGCAAAGAGGACTAGCAGCCAACGGGAAGTTCTCATATCGTACCCTCGCAAAGCGGCGCAGATTGGCGCCCAGTTAAGATGCGCGCCCTATGAGCCAGGAACGTGCCGTTTCGGTGCTTATCTCAGGAAGAGGCAGTAACCTCAAGTCTTTACACGAGAATCGGCGTGGTTACCGGATCACGACAGTACTCTCAAACCGGGCCGACGCGGCCGGGCTTGAGTACGCCAGGAGCCAGGGGATTCCAACCGTTGTCGTAAACCGCGAGGACCACTCCAGCCTCCTGGCCTGTAAGGCCGCGGTGCTCGAAGCAACTCTCTCTAGCAAGCCTGACCTTGTGGCTCTGGCCGGATTCATGATGGTTCTTCAGCCCGACTTTATCGAGGCGTTCAGCGGAAGGCTCATAAACATCCACCCTTCGCTCTTGCCAGAATTTCCAGGCCTCGACACTCACGCTCGGGCAGTTGCGGCCGGAGTTAGCCGCCACGGGTGTTCGGTGCACTTCGTTGACAGCGGCGTGGATACTGGGCCGCTTATTGCGCAGGCCGCTCTTGACCTCAGGCCGGAAGATACTGCGTCGTCTGCAGCGACACGCGTCCTGGCGCTTGAGCACGCCCTGTACCCGTGGGCCCTGTCGAGCCTGGCGAGTGGAGAGATCTCACTTCAAGGCCGTTCGGTGCGCTACAGTGACTCGGCTCGGCGCGAAGCTGAAGCAAACAGGTATACTATCTTCCCCTAAACACGGGGACGTTTTTAGAAGGAGACACGCATGCCAGAAGCCAAGGTGACCTACGCAGGACATTCAGCAGTTTTCCTTGAGATGGCCGGAAAGAAGATCGCCATCGACCCCTGGCTCAAGGGCAATCCGCTCTGCCCGGAGAGCCTCCTCAACCCCAAGGCGCTCGACCTGATCGTGCTCACCCACGGACATGCCGACCACGCCAGCGACGCAGCTCGCATCGCCAAGGAAACGGGCGCTCAGCTGGCTGCCACATATGAGCTCGCCATGATTATGGTCGGTCAGGGAGTGCCGCAGGAGAAGGTAATTCCGATGAACAAAGGCGGCGCAACTCAGGTGGGCGGCGTGACAGTTCGCCTCACGAACGCTTTTCACTCAAGCTCGTTCGACACCGACAGCGGCACCCTGTACGCAGGCGAAGCGTGCGGTGCTGTCATCAGCTCCGCCAAGTGCACGGTATACCACGCGGGAGACACCTCGCTATTTAGCGACATGAAGCTCATCGGCGAGATGTACAAGCCGGACGTGGCAATGCTCCCAATCGGAGACCTCTTTACGATGGGGCCTCGCGAGGCGGCGATCGCTGCTTCGTGGGTAAAGTGCAAGGTGGCGCTGCCCCTGCACTACAAGACGTTTGGGCTCCTCACCGGAACGTACGAAGAGTTCTCTCGTGAATGCGCACTGCTGGGCGTCGAGAGCCTAGAGCTAGCGCCCGGCGCAAGCCAGAACTTTTAGCGGCGAAACGCTACACTCTCATTGAGGCGCAACCGGGGGAGCCTTCGCCGGCTCCTGCTGCATCTGCTGCTGCTGCTGAGCAGGCTTAGCAGCCGGCGGCAGGGCCTCCTTGGTGGTGCCTCGCGCGATGAAGTACAGGAGCGCAACGATTGCAACAAGCGCCACAACTCCGATGATAACGGATATTGGGGAGTTTTCGCTTGTGACGGTGGAAGGAGTGGTTGTGGTTGCCATAGAGCACCTCCGGCTTTTCTGACAGTCTGCCGGGTCAGGCTCTCAAAGCCTATGATGGAGATGGGGCAGCTGTCGCATTGAGAGGCAAAGACCTTCAACACAACCGCTGCCACATCAGCTAGCCAACTAGGTCAACTAGGTCGGCTGAGGCACGAGAGGCGGGGATGCACGACATCGCATGCTTTAGGGTCTTCCGGTGAGCAAGGATCACCCTCGCTGTCCAGTCGACCACATCCTGCCGGGGAGACCGAAGCAGCGCCATGAGGGTAACCTCGGCGCCCGCAATAAACGGAGCCAGGGGCCCGTTCGGCAGCAGACAAGCCGTCGCGCAAGCGCGAGCCTCGTCCGAATCGCTGCCGATAACGCCCACGACCGCCTTTACGACATCAGTCCTCAACGACGAGTCTAGATCGTCTGGCGAGCCCTCCTTAGCCATCGTGGCCAGGAGCAGCATCGTGTCGAT
This sequence comes from Pseudomonadota bacterium, assembly GCA_900299035.1. Taxonomy (GTDB): domain Bacteria; phylum Bdellovibrionota_C; class UBA2361; order UBA2361; family OMII01; genus OMII01. The sequence goes on along the minus strand of OMIG01000276.1, from coordinate 683 downwards.
CCGAACTCGCAGCACAGGCTCGATCGGCAGCCGCTCCGTGAGCGGCTTGACGATCGATTGGCTGCGCCGAGGAGCCAGCAGCAGGTACATGAGAGCACTCTGCCTCTGGTACTCATCGCCCTCGCAAGCGACGCAGCCGAGCGCATCGACTGCAGCCTCTCCGAGGGCTCCTCGCTTCTCTAAGAACAACGGCGCAATGTCCAGCTTAGTCTGAACGTCGCCGTTTCTGAGAAGCGCGAACGCAAAACTTGCGCTCTCGACCCGCATTTGAGAGATACGATCTCTCGCCTCACCCCGGACCGTTGGGTCTGGGCTAAGCAGCGCATCTTCGAGGCTCCTTTGGCGCCTCTTGTCAAAGAGCGCCATTGAAACCGGAACCAACAAGAACGCCGCCGCAAGCGTCACAACGCCTGCCAAAAAAGAGACCAAATCCATGACCAACCTCCCTTCCTAGGAATGAAAAGCCACCGAAACCGTTCGACCCTGGCGCTGCCAGCGCTGAACGGTCTCGGCGGAGAAAACCTACAGTTGCCATTCTCAAGCGACAGCTCTTGCCCATTGAGCGCTTCAATCATAGACGCTCAACGCGCAAGCCGCTGCCACATCAGCTAGCCAACTAGGTCAACTAGGTCGGCTGAGGCACGAGAGGCGGGGATGCACGACATCGCATGCTTTAGGGTCTT
>OMIG01000275.1 GCA_900299035.1 Pseudomonadota bacterium | reverse complement strand
CCGTGAGGGGCGCGGATGTCGTGGTAATTGGTCCGGGGCTTGGGCGAACCGCCGGCGTGCGCGAGTTCGTGGGGGCCATGCTTGAGCTCGTCAGGGCTGAAGGGCGGCGAGCGGTTGTTGATGCTGACGCGCTGTTTCACGTCGCGGCGAATTCTCAGCAGCTCTCAGGGGTGCAGGCTGTCATTACGCCACACCCGGGCGAGGCCGCAGCGCTGCTCAGGTGCAGCGTTGAGCAGGTTCAGGCTGACCGCTTCTCAGCGGCATGTGAGCTGTCACAGCGCTTTGGGTGCGTTGCGGTGCTTAAGGGAGCGGGCACTCTCGTTGTAGGCTCGGGACGGCATGGAATTATCGCGCGGGGCTCTCAGTACATGGCAACCGCTGGGAGCGGTGATGTGCTCTCTGGTGTGGTCGCAGCCTGCCTGGCACGCTCTGAATCTATGTTCGATGCTGCTGCGGTAGCGGCTTACGTGCACGCATGCGCCGGAGAGCGGGCAGCGGCTGAAAGCGGCGGGCCGGTGCTTGCCTCGGAGATCGCCCGTTGGTGCGCCTCGGTCATGGGAGCGCTCGACCAATGAGCGACAGGAGCCTCTCAAACGAGCATGATACTTCCGCTCTCGCTGCGGAGATCGCCTCGCTATCGCTTGGCGGAGCTACGATCGCTCTGGAAGGCGACCTAGGGGCTGGGAAGACAACGCTCGTGCGCTACCTGGTTGATGCGCTCGGAGGGCGAGCGAGCGATGTGTCTTCTCCGACCTTCGCCCTTGAGCATGAGTACGTGACCCCAAAGGGGCTTCTGGTCGAACACTGGGACCTATACAGGCTGACTGCGGCTCCACAGGAGTTGCTTGAGCCGCCAGGCGATACGGCCGTTCGGCTGATTGAGTGGGCAAGCAGGTGCCCAGGAGTTGCAGACCGTGCCGATCTTGTGGTTTCAATTGCAGTGCAAGGCGATGGTCAGGGGCGCATAGCGCGGCTGTCCGGGCGGCTTGCAGGAGGTCTACGAAGTGTCTAACAGGCGCAAGCCAATAGTGGTGATGAAGTTCGGCGGGACGTCAGTAGGCGACGTTTCGCGCATCAAGGCAGTCGCCGAGCTCGTCTCGAAGTACCGGCAGGAGAATCCTGGAGTTGGCGTCGTTGTTGTTCTTTCGGCCATGGCAGGCGAAACCAACAAGCTCGTGGCATTGGCCAAGAGCTGCGTCGATAAGCCCGTCGGGCGCGAGATGGATGTGCTGCTCGCAAGCGGCGAGCAGGTAACAGTTGCGCTGCTCGCGATGCGGCTTGAGTCTATGGGCATAGCGGCAAAGAGCATGCTCGGCCCGCAGGCCAGGATCTCGACCTCAGGCCGCCACACAAACGCACTCATAGAAGAGATCGATCCAGAGTCGCTGCACGCCATTCTTGGCCAAGGTGGAGTGCCGGTCGTGGCGGGATTTCAGGGAGTCACCGAAGATGGAGACATCACCACGCTCGGGCGTGGCGGATCTGACATCACTGCCGTCGCGCTGGCTGCGTCACTCACAGCGCAGGCGTGCTTCATCTACACCGACGTCCGGGGCGTTTTTTCGTGCGACCCTAGGGTTTGCCGCAGTGCCAGGCTCCTCGAGCGGGTCTCGCACGAAGAGATGCTGGAGATGGCGAGCCTGGGAGCGAAGGTGCTTCACACGAGGTCAGTGTACTTCGCCTTGCGCTACCGCTTGCCACTGGTTGTGCTCTCGACATTTGATGGGCCCTTCGTCCCTGGGGTTAACGGGACCTGGATTGTTAGTGAGGATGAGCTTATGGAGAAACCAGTTGTGACTGGGGTGACGCACCGCTTGGATGAGGCGCGCCTGATGATTCAGTCTATGCCGAGCGACATCTCAACGATGTCGCGCCTTTTCTCGCTGCTTGGGGAGAAGGACGTGCTTGTCGACATGATTTCCCAAGAGAGCGTGTCGTCAGGGGCCATTAACGTGAGCCTCACGGTGGCTGACGAGCACAGCAGCATTGCGCTCGAAGCCCTGCGCGAAGCGATCCCTGACCTAAAGGCTGGCGGCGTCTCAATCGAGCGAAATATCGCCAAGGTCTCAATCGTTGGGCTCGGAATGCGCTACCACACTGACGTCGCAGGACGGGCGTTTCGTGCGCTTGAGCGTGAGTCGATCGACCTGCTGATGGTGAACACCTCCGAGATAAAGCTTTCCGTGCTAGTGGAGCGCAAGCACTGCGAAGCCGCCGTTCGCGCCCTTAACCATGAGTTCGCCAGCGAGACCAAGGCGGCAGCGGCGGAAGAAGCGGCTTACGCCGTTGGCTAGGATCCAGAGTCCAGAAACTGCCGCAACTGAGCAAGCGTCTGCGTCGTCGCGCGTCGAGTAGGCTCACCGAATCGGCCGATTGCGCGGCCTTCCTCAGATGCGGCGGCAATGCGGCTGTAGAGCGTCTCCAGCAGGTCGAGTGAGCGGTCCTGCCACCCCTTCAGGTGCGAGAATTCCGGGAAGCGCTCGACGGCAATCTGCTCGAGCTCGGGGGGTAGCTGACTCATGATAAGGCCCGAAAGCCCTGCCGCGTCGTCAAATCGGTTGCCCTTAATAAGCAGCTTGAGGGCTTCCTCTGCGGCACAGAGGCTCGTGTTAATCTCGATGAGCTCGGCCCAACCGGCCTCATGGAACACGCTATGATAGTCGGCCGAAATGGAGTCGAGCTGCTCAAGCTGCTCGCCCAACACCCGAATTGAGCCAGACGCCTCTCTGAGGCCGTGAAGAGCCTCTCGGCGCGCTCCGCTGAGGGTGGCCTGAAGGGCAAGAATCGAGGCGGTAATCGCGTCACGGAAGAGGGCCACGACGCCAATCGAGAGCAGCACGGCTATTAGCCCCACGCTCACCATAAGGAGGTCGCTGTATTCCGTCTGGGCGAGATCCATGCAAGTAGGGTCGGCCTTGGCTCTGCAGGGCTTTAGCGGAGCCGAAGGGGCCTAGCGCGTTGCCGCGCTTAAAAGCTCCGTGTTCGCGGATGAACGGAAGCTTTCGGCGGCAAGTGCCTGAAACAGCTTCTGCATGAGCGCGATGCTCCTCTCCACGCCAAACTTCGTTTTGATCCTCGCTTTGGCTGCTGCGCCAAGCGCCAGCCGCAGGGGCTCGTTCTGCGCGAGCGCCCGAATCGCGCCGGCGAGAGCTTCCGGGTCTGACGGTGGAACCACTATGCCCGCCTCGCCGTGCGCAACTAGCTCGGGCATTCCCCCGACCGACGTAACGATGGGAGGGACGCCCTGCGACATCGCTTCGACGACCGACTTGGGGAACCCCTCGCGGCGCTTGGAGGCAAGGACCGTTACGTCACACAGCGTCGCGAGCTGTGGAGCATCGGCGCGAAATCCCGTCATATGGATCCGGTGCGGCTCGGGGAACGAAGCTATAGCCGCTGTTAAAGCGTCATCGTCAATTGAGCCAATCAGGAGAAGGTGAAGGCTTGGAACCTCACTGAGAAGTGACTTGCAGGCTTCGAGCAGATCGCCGACCCCCTTTCCTGCGCGAATCGCTGCCGTGCAGCCGACCACGAAAGCCCCCGAGGGAATGCCGATCGACTCGCGTGAGCAGGGAGGGGGCACCGAGTACCAGTCGACATCGTGCCCTTTGTAGATGGTGACAGTCCTGTTGCGAGGCAAGCCCACCCGGTGCAGGTCTCGTTCGGTAGCCTGCGAAACGCACACGATCTTAGAGATATTCGGATTGAGAAATGTTAGCCAGGACGAGGGATCCCACGCGCTAAGATTTCCGATAGTCCCTCGGTAGGCCACGATCGGTATCCTAGTTCCCACGAGGCCCAGGTTTGCCGCTGAGATCGCGGCGTTAGAGAGGGCGTAGACGACGTCTGCGCCGTTCTTGCGCACAAAGGACCGGAGCCTCAGAGCACCCAGGAAATCTAATCGGCTTCGAAGGGGAAAGGGAGCTATCCGAATCCCACACGAGCCTAGCATCTGAGAGTGCTGGTTCTCGTGCGTGAGCAGCACGGTTACGGTTTCTCCACGCTCGTGCAAACCCTTCAGGATGAAGGACTCTGGCCGATCGAGTGCTTTGCAGATCACTATCAGGCGCATGTTTTCCTCGCGATTTATGTAGCGAGGAGTTTGTTCTTTGGGAAGAGATTTTTGCACGCGACATGATTTCTAACAGGGTCAGTTACGGCTGCACGTCCCCTGGAGGCTAAGAAGCTCGGCTAAGCTTGCACTCCGCTCTGGCCCAATTCCCTTGACCGATTGAAGCGCCAGGACATCGCCGTGCCGCTTGGCGAGCGCATCAAGTCGGGGGGCTGCTTCCACGAGCTCTCTTGCCAGCCGGTCCGTAATCCCGGGAATCAGCTCTAGGTCTACTGGCGCAACACATCGCAGCGGCAGGGGCCTTCCTCGCGCCAGGAGAGACTCAGGGTCAGAAGGGGCTTGCAAGGAGGTCTTGCTGCTAAGCGCATCTGAGCGTGTCGTCAGCAGAAAAAAGCCGTCACGAACAAAGGCCATTACGCACAGAAGAATTGTAAGGGCTGTTAGGCGCCAATTCATGCATAGCTGTTCGTCGTCAGACCGGCGAAAGTTTCGGCAGGGAGCGAATACGGCTAGGCTACCTTGTTGAGCTTGCCCTTCCTGGGCTGCACGTCGGAGCCGTGGCGGTCGTCTTCTTCGCTCAGAGACTGGTCGGCGAAGATGCCCTCAGTGCGGCGCTCCTCGCTAACGGCGCGATTCTTGTCATCGCTTGCTTGCGTGGCGCTGCTCTGTGCCCTGGCCTGATTTTGGCTAGTTTGAACTCCGGCCGTCTGTGCCGCCTCGGTGAAGCGGACCTGCTGGGCAGGGTACGCCGTTCCCAGGACTTGGGCGCCGATGACGCCTATACTTTGCGTTGGCACTGGAGCCATTGTAACGTCTTAAATCGAGAGGCACTGGGTGTAGCTGCCCACTGCCTCGCCTGTAGGAAAGGTCGGCCAGGCCTCTCTCAGCGCTTAGATTCTGAGGCTTTTTTCTGTGCTCATCGATTGCGACGCAAACGCAACCTACGCCCCCGACGAAGAACACCGAGGGGTTATAGCGGGCTGCCTAGAGCTTGTCGGTAACCCTAGCTCGCTCCACCGCGCCGGGCAGCGGGCCCGGGCGGCGGTCGAGGAAGCGAGGGCCGAGCTAAGGGAATTTCTTAGCGTGTCAACCCAGCACTCGGTCGTGTTTACCTCGGGCGCCTCAGAGGCTAACAACCTGGTAGTCGCATCGGTCGCGGCGCTCACGAGCGGAGCGTTAGTCTCAAGTGCGATTGAGCATCCGTGCGTGCTGGAGCCTCTTTCGCGGCTCAAGGCTGGCGGACGTGAAGT
>OMIG01000274.1 GCA_900299035.1 Pseudomonadota bacterium | reverse complement strand
TGTACGGTGCTCCCGGCAGCATGCCCTGGTTGAATACGAGCCACTGCTGAATCTGTGGCGGCAGAATTGGCACGCGCGAAAATGCAGCATTACAGATGCCTCCGAATGACGGAGGAAGGCTCGTGTTCTGCGGCTGGCGCAAGCCCCGGTCATCCGTGTTGTTGCCATTTCCGTTGTTGTTATTGTTGTTGTTCACCTGGCTATTCTCGGCAGGTCCGGTGAAGATCGACAGGCCTCCCGTGTACGACGGCGGCTGAATTGCTGCGCCTGCGATGAAGAAGTCGAGCACGATCTGGTTCGTTCGGAAGAACTGCCCGAAGAGGTTGTTCTGCACGCCTGCGATTGCGTACACGCCGCTGGTATCACCCAGCGCCACCGGCGTTGGCTGCGCCCTCTGGTTTGGGTAGCGCGTGCAGCTCTGCAGGCCTGTCGTGGTGTTGTTATTGTTATTATTGTTGTTGACTGGCAGGTTCTCGTAGAGCCCGAGGAACGTCACGGAGACGCCCTGGTCGTTGTTGCTCCCGCCGCCGCACGCCAGAATCAGGCCGGAGACGACAGCCGCGGCGCCTACGATGAAGAATTTTCTCATTTCTGCCTTCATAGCTCTCTAGCTCCTTGCGATTACGAAATTGCCTTCATGCTGGCGTCGTCGAAGCTCCCTTCGACGATGCGCGGCGTGATAAAGAACAGCAGCTCTTCATCCGAGTCGTCCATCACGGTGCGGCGGAAGAACGTTCCGAGCACCGGGAGATCCTTGAAGAACGGCACGCCAGTAACTCGGTCGGCCTCAGTCACCTTGTAAATTCCGCCGAGCGCGAACGTCTGGCCGCTCGAAACGAGCACCGTTGAGCTTGCGCTGCGCTCGAACTCATTCGGGATGCCCTCGACTTCCTTGGTGCCGAACGTGCTTGAACGCGCCTTGATGTCGAGCAGAATGTAGTAGTCAGGCGAGGCCTGCGGGGTGACGTTGAGGGTGATTCCCGCCTCGATTACCTCTGTCGCGGTGTTGCTGGTGCCGCTGGCTTGGGCGCCGGCGCCGGTGGCAACCGACAGTCCGCCGTTAGGCAGCTTGACGCGGTACTTCTCGACGCTCTTGATCTCGGCAGCCTTGTTGTTCGTGGTTGCAACTGCTGGACGGCTGATGATTCGCACCCGACCCTCCTGCTCAAGCTGCGACAGGCGAAGCTCAAGGCTCTTGGTGCCGTCAGCGCTGTCGAAGAGCATGCTCACCGCAGAGCCGTTGGTCAGGCTCGTTGCGACCGGGAAGGACGAGCCGAGGATGCTGTCCTGGCTCACGCTTCCGCCCACGGCGATGGCGGACGGGAAGTTGTGCCCTGTGCCGTTGCCGGTGCTCGGCGACTGGATGTACTGGAAGCCCAGCTCGCTTCCGAGCTCTCTGGCCAAGTTGCGCGATGACTCAACGATCTGCGTCTCGAGCAGCACCTGCGGCGTGCGCAGGTCTACCTTGCTCACCAGCTCAACTACGTTCTTGAGGCCGTTGCGCACGTCCTTCACGATCAGCTGGTTTGAGCGCTCGTCGTAGGCTACCGTGCCGCGCTCTGAGAGCACCGTCTCAACGAGGCTCTTTATCTCTGCTGCCTTGGCATAGCTCACGCGCAGGTACTTGACTGACAGCGGCTCGAGCTCCTGCTCTGCGTCGATGGCCTCCTTGAGGTTCTCGCGTTCTTTCTTGAGCTTCTCGACCGGGGCGATGCGCATGACGCTGCCCTCGAGCACCTTATCGAGGCCGTTGGTCTTGAGAATGACGTCGAGCGCCTGGTCCCACGGCACGTCGAGCAAGCGCAGGGTAACCTTGCCCTTCACGTCCTCGCTCGCAACGATGTTGAGGTTCGAGACCTCTGCGATAATTCTGAGAGCATTGTCGATGTCTGTCTCCTGCAAGTCGAGCGAGATGAGGCGGCCCGTGTAGCGGGACTTGTCGCCGAGCAGCGCGTCGATGTCGGCATCCGAGATCTCTTGCGCAGTCTTTGATCCTTTGGCGCGGGCGGCTGCCTGCTGCTTCGGCTTGCTGTCTTTGGCCTCGGGCGGAAGGTTCGGGGCCGTGGGCGGCTGCACCACGTTGGCGCCGCTGTCGCTGGCCTGAGCCGGCTTCTCGTCCTTGCCTGGGGGCGCGAGCTGCGCGCGGATGTCCTTCACTACCTGCGAGAGGTCGTGCGTCTCGCCAACGACGATCGCGCCGTTTTCTCGTCGAGCCGTCAGGTACGCGCTCGGCTGAGTGAAGATACGAACGAGCACGTCCTCTCCAGCGGTCGCCGAACGGACCGAGCGAATCGCGGAGGCGGTGTCAGCCGAGAGGATCGGGTCCCGCTTCACGGACGCTGCTAACTTTGCTCCCACGAGCGTCAGCACGTACTCAGACGGCGCGGTGCGCTCAAGGCGGTGCTCCGCGCTCGAGTCCAGCTCGATGCGCACCTCAGGGCCTACTGTGCCCTCGCCCTGGCCGAGCGCGAGCTTTGTGATCTCAGCCATTGAGCCCTTCTTTGGCTGTTCAAGCGAAGCAAGGACCGCCTCAACCTTTGAGTCCTGGCTCTTGGCTTCCTCGATATCAGCGTTCAACTCGGCGCTGTCTGCGGCCCGGCTCTCAAGGTCAGCGAGCGAATGTGCGTCGAGGTCCTCGTCTGCGGCCCGCACTTCGGCCAGGCGCTCCTCGAGGTCTTTCTCTGGCTGCTCGCTGTCTGGTGAAGCGCTGAGGGCTGCTGTCCGCTCCTCTTGCTTGAGCTCCTCGCCCTCGGCAGGCGCTGCAGCCTGCTCTTGGCCACGCAGGGTAACGAGAATAGCTCCGTCAACGACTGACTCTTCGTGGCTCACTCCGGGCTGCCCAAACAGGTCGAGCACAACTCGGCTCTTGTCCGGGTGGGCACCGATGCGCACTCCTCTCACAAACTGAAGGCTCTTCGTAGGCACCGCCTGGTTCGACCGTGCAACGACCGACTCGATGTCGACAACGAGGCGCGGCGGGTTCTCGAGCTGCTGCACAGAGAACTTCGGCGATTGAGCGCCGGTCTTGAGCGCCACCGTGTCGATTCCGGTGTCGTGGCTAACTTCGACAGCAATCGCTGCTGCTGCCTTGCGGGCTGTAGCGGGAGCCCTCTCGACTTGGGCGCGCTTCGGCTCAGGCTCAGAAGCCGTCTCAGTGGCAAGCCGCTCCGCTGGCTCACCCTCAGAGCTGTCAGAGCCCTCGGCTGCTTCCTGCATGGCAACTGCCTCGGCCTTGGGCTGAGCTGGCTCTTCATCGAGAATCGAGTCTGGCGGCAGAAGCGGACGGATGCCAACGGCAGACCCTGAGGCCGCGTTGGGTTTCAGCTCAACAGGATCCGCCAACGGCGCTGAGAGAGGAATCGTGCACAGCGCGAGCGCTGCCGCACTCGCCAGGCTCGCCAAAGTTCTTGCTCGTGAAACCATGAAAACCCTCCCTTTCGGGGAAATCAACATCGACTGCTGCTGCCTTTCGTCCTGCGCTTTTGCGCCACAGCGCTGAGCTAACGAGCGGCAGGAATTTGCCCGCCCTCGATGAACTGATACTCCGACTTCCAGAGTTGAGATGGCGTAAGATCGGTGTGGGGCTCGTCTTTGTGCCCCCAGCGGCTACAGCTGAGCGAGAAGAGCAAGGAACGACGCGCGGACAAAACAGCGTGTCGAAATAGCGATTGATCCGTGAGGATATTTTTTCTCCTAATACCAACTGGCTACCGTTTCGCGCCGGGCTCATGAGCATAAAACTCAGAGATCGCAGCTTGCAGCGAGACGGTGTTTCGATCGGGCGGGCGAACAAACTCAGCCCACCGAATTCGTAGCCTTGAGGAGCTCCCTTCCACCGCGTCCAACAGCGCAACCAGTGTCCCGAACGCGCCTTCAGCAGCGAACTCGGCTGAGACCTCAGACACTGCACGGTGTGAAACAGGCGGGAGATCCTTAAACGAGATGATCCTAACCCCTTTCTCCGCTGCGATCTGGGTGACGAGCTGCGAGATGGTCTGCCTTTCAGGGTTCTCTGCGCTTGCTCGCGCAATTTGGCCATTCACGCCATCTGCTCTCATGCCCCCAACAGCTAAACGCGTGCGCTCCAGATCACTTGAGGCGTCCTGCCACTCCGCGAAGCTCGTGCAGAGAGCTGTCACACAGCCCGCGAGCACACAACCCGCGCGAAGAACTAGCTGCTGCTTCATCCCTCATCTCCAAGCAGCGAATCAGAGATTACAAGCCGAAAGGCGCCGCCCTCTTCTCCCTCAAACGATGAAGCCGGAAAGTGCCTCGAAAAGAGCTCTGCGAGACCGCCGCTTTGAAGCACGTCACTGGCAGAGCCCTCTACCTCAGTCGTTCCCGGCTTAAGCCGCATGGCTAAAACCACTGCGTGAGACGGCATGGCTGACAGGATCGGCCGGAGCGTTGCTCCGACCGCGAGAGGAGCAAGCCCTGGAGACTCAAGCTCTCTTTCCGCTGCCCGCTCGGCTGTGTGCGAAGCCGCGCTTGTCAGGCCAAGGGACTGAAGCTCAAGCATCTGCGCTTCTTGAAGGGCGAGCCGCGTCCGCTCACTGCGGCAGCGAGCGGCGTCAGCGATCAGCGCAACGCACAGGAGCACACAGATCCACATAGCTCCCCGAGTCCAAAGGGCTACCCGACGCGTGAGGCGCTGCTCCTCCTCAGCAAGGGCAGCTTGCGGGCGAAGCAGGTT
>OMIG01000273.1 GCA_900299035.1 Pseudomonadota bacterium | reverse complement strand
GTAGACAGACTCTCGATCATCTGATCGAGGTGGCCGGCCTCTGGGTAAGAGCCCAGGAGCCTGCGGCCGATATCCTTCGCCTTGCTCGCAATGAGGAGCCCTGAGACCTTGTCGCCACTGGCGACGTAGGCTTGTGCGAGCGTGTGCATCTCTTGTACGCCCCTCCAGCCCGTGGCCTGGCAGGCTTTGGTCGCAATTTGAATTGCGTAGTCGGGCTCGAAGAAGATCCCGTTTTGAAGGTAGCTGCGGGCCAAAAGCCGCAGGACGCGCGGATGCTCCGGCGAAACCGAAAGGGCTCTGTGAAGATGGTGGCGCGCGTAGGCGAGCTTCTCTTCTCGCAGAAGCACCTGAGCGTATGCAAGCACCGCCTCAAAAGGGCCTTTGTCAGCCGTGGCGAGTTTCGCCAAGTCCTCACGAGCTGCTGGGCTGTCACTAACAAGCAGCTCAAGCCGGAGACGGGCTACCTCAAGACGCGGAAACGCTTCTGGCTCGTAGTGAAGCGATGCCAGTAGCTGGTTGGCTTCCTGCACGAGGTGAGGCTGCCCTCCCCCTTCTACAGCCGCATTTATGAACAGAGCGACGAGCTCTGGGTCAGAGGCCACCTTCTGCAGGCAGCTTCGGATAGTCCATGCAGCTTCGGTAGAGTGCCCGAGCCATAGCTGGAGTCGTGCCAGCCTCACAAATGTTTCGCGCTCGTTCGGAGACACAACAGAGGCCTGACGAAGGGCCTTTTCGGCTTCATCGAAACGGCGCAGCCGGAAGAGGCAATGGGAGAGGTCGAGGAGCGCATTGAGCCGAGCCGGGCTCAGGGGGTTGGCGCGGAGGCCTTTCTGGTAGAGCTGAACGGCAAGCTCAAAGTTGCCGGCGCGGTAAGCCTGCGCGGCTTTCATCCACGACCGGACAGGCATAGATCGCCATGCGACAATCCAGTCTTTATACAACGAGACGTTTGCTCTAAGATCTGAGAGAAACTTCATGGGGTCGTTTGCCTAACATCTAAAAAATCACGGTCGGGAAACACGGTCGCACAGCAGCGATCCGAAGCAATTCTCCACAACACACTCCTATCTCCAAAAACAGCACAAGTGCTTCAGGGTAAAATACATGAGTAATATCAATATCCTACATGAGCGCTGTAAGCATATTCTTGGAGCAGAAGCCGTCCTTTCAGACGAATCCTCCCGCCAGTTCTATGGCCGCGACTGGATCAAAGACTTCACTCCCTCACCCTCTTTCGTTGTGCTTCCTTCGACCACTGCTCAGGTGCAGCAGGTAGTCAGGCTGTGCAACGAGCTCTCCGTGCCTCTGGTGCCATCCGGCGGACGAACCGGCTTAAGCGGAGGAGCGACAGCGACTAACGGAGAGGTAATCCTGTCGCTGGAGCGCATGCGCAAGATCATGGAAGTTAACCGCATCGACCGCACATTGCGATGCGAAGCCGGCGTCGTGCTTGAAAAGATCCAGGTAGAGGCACTGTCTCATGGGCTGTACTTCCCGGTTGATTTCTCGACCCGAGGCTCAAGCCAGATCGGCGGCAACTTGGCCACCAATGCCGGTGGCATCCGCGTCATACGGTACGGAAACATCCGCGACTGGGTCGTCGGTCTCACAGTGGTAGCTGGCAACGGAGAGACCTTCTCCCTCAACGGATCGCTCTTTAAGAACAACACCGGCTACGATCTGCGTCACCTGATGGTCGGGTCCGAAGGTACTCTCGGGATCATCACTGAAGTGACGCTTAGGCTCACCACCCCGCCTAAAGACGTTGCTCGAGTGCTGTGCGGGCTGCGCAGCAACGATGACGTTCTGCCGCTACTTACCTTCTGCCGTGACAGCCTTCGAGACCTGTCGGCTTTCGAGTTTATGGAACGCCGGGCGCTTCAGGAAGTGCTCCAGCATCGAGGCCTCAGAGACCCTTTTTCGCAGCCATACCCCGCCTACATCCTGGCTGAGGTAGAGCTTAACCACCCCGCAGCCCCGGAGAGCCTAGTCTCGGTCTTCGGGGAAGCATACGAAAAAAACATCATTCTCGACGTAGTGGTCAGCGAGTCAAGCGCCCAAGCGCAGGAGCTCATGAACCTCCGAGACCTCATTAGCGAGACCCTGTCGTCGCACTACACGCTGCACAAAAACGACATCTCCGTGCCTGTCCCCTCCATCCCAGCTTTTCTGCACGAGCTTCACGCGACTATTAACGAAGCCTACCCTGCGCTGCGGGCTGTCGTATTTGGGCATGTGGGTGACGGCAACCTGCACGTCAACATCCTCAAAACCAGCAATATCTCCGATGGCCAGTTCTGGAGCGAATGCCACGAGGCTGACCATAAGATCTTTGCGCTCGTTGAGAAGCACCACGGCAGCGTCTCCGCCGAGCATGGCGTTGGGCTCCTGAAGCGGGACTTCCTGCCCTACTCGCGCTCCGAAGCAGAGATCGAGATCATGCGCGGCATCAAGCGTGCCTTCGATCCGCGTGGCATCCTCAACCCGCGGAAGATATTTGTTCCGAAGTAGGCGCTGGGCTTCGGCCCGATCGAAGGGCCCGGATGGCAACGGCAATGAGGAGGCCTGAAAGCACTAACCCCAGCGGCAGGTTACCCGATCGCGTCCTCGCCTCGAAGCGCTCACGCTCATCCTGAAGAAAGTTGCGCAGGCTGTCCCGATCAAAAAACTCGCGGATTTGCCCGCTCTCTCGCTCGATTGAGAAGCAAGGAGCAGCCCTAGCAGCGGGGCTCAATCGGTAGCGGGTTGCCACAATTCTCTCGAGGAGCGATGGAGTAATGCTGACGAGCGCCCCGTCCGACTCGATCTCCTCGCCCGGCAGGGCACGAACTCGCGCTGCTACCATCGACGGCATGCCGCGCGGGCCATTCGGATCGTACAGCGCGATCCTTTCTGGCGCCACCCGCGCAACCTGGAAGACATGCCCACGATTCTCGGCGTCCGGCGTAAGAAAGACGATGTCTCCCACGGCCAAGGTAAAATCTGCGCGACGGCTATTGGCACTAAATGTGATGTCGCTACCGAGAAAGCGCGAAGCTTCGATGCCCGTAAGAAGCTCTCCAAGCCCGTTGGACTTCTCGATATCGGCAACCGGAGCCTCGAAGAGAGCCTGGTACAGGGGCCACGCCAGCACTTGCCCAACTGGAAAGCCAAGCAGCGCGGAGCTACTGCGCGAGGCCCATGCATCGTCGAACTTTAGCCTCAGCCCATGGCGCGTCTCAGTCTCGCCACGCTCAATCAAGTCCAGGGTCATGCGGAGAAACTCTCGCGGCTGAGCTGTCGCGAGGTGCCTGACGAGAACGGTCGGAAAACAGGTTGGGCCAATCTGCCGAATCCCATTTGGCTGAAGAACCGCTGTGAGCAGCTGCCGCGCGGCAAGCGCTCCCGGGCATCCCAAGCGCTGGTTGAAGCCCTGTGAGAGCGCTTCCACACGCTGCAACAGATCTCCGCCGTCTCTCGCAATCGCTCCAAGTGAGCTGGGCTCCTCGAGAGATGAGAGTCCGGTAGGGAATACCCTCTCAAACCCTGGCACCTCCAAGTGAGCCAGCGTCACGACTGCTTGCCGGTCGCGCTCCGACAGCCGTGCGTAAGCCGGCGACTCGCAGATAACGAGCAGCTGGTCGATCAACGCAGCAGTTGACTTGGGCTTCTCCACGGGCGAGTTCGCAAATGCGGCGTGAGCTGAGTGAAGCAGCGAGCTTTGCTCGCGAGGGGGCGCCTGCCTAAAAAAGCTCGTCGAGGTCAGGTGCCGAATAGGGTCGGGCGTGAAGCGGCCCCCGGGCGCCGTGGGCGAGGGTAAAGCTACTTGGGAGAAAGCTTCTTGGCTGCATGGAGAGCTTAATGCGGCAGAGAGCCCGAGCTGAACGGCGGCTGCCTTTATTCCGGTACGAATTCCCATAGGAGGGGCAAGGGTAGAGCGTCTAAGCGCGTCCGTCCATAAGGGCAGTGATCACTGCGCTGTCGCGAACTGCTCGAAGCAGGCTCATTCAGGCAACAACACCGCGGGAAGGCGCTCTAGGAGAAGCAGTGGTCGTACACCCCTGGCCGGTAGAGTGAGAAGCTCTCCTCGAGCAGGTACTCCACTGGAGGAGCTCTGCGAAGGCCATCGAGCATGTCTGCTATCTGTCCCTGGGAATTGTAGGCCTCCACCGAGCGCATCTTCCGCTCGAACGCCTC
>OMIG01000272.1 GCA_900299035.1 Pseudomonadota bacterium | reverse complement strand
TGGCTGCGCCAAGACCTCGATGACGGCTTAGGGGCACCTCCCCTAAGAACCCTGTGTAGCTCCTATCTCGGCTTGGCTGCGCCAAGACCTCGATGACGGCTTAGGGGCACCTCCCCTAAGAACCCGGCGTAGCTCCTATCTCGGCTTTGGAGCGGACCTAAAAACCCCCAATACGTTTATACCAAGGAGCTTTCTGCCTCTTTGAGAGGAGGCAGCGCTCAAGCACGCCCCACCTCCTGGGCAACTTTCGCTGACGACCTGCGAACCTACCTTTTAAAGGCAAGACAACCCCTCCTCTGGTTCCAAGAGGGCGTCACGTTGCCCAACTATTTTACTAAGGAGTTACTCACAATGATTACGGCAACCGATCAAGCTACCCCCTCACCTATCACCCCGACCGAAGCGGAAACTGTCCAGGCAACCGTCTCAACTAACGATGGCACGTCGGCCTCTCCGACGATTGAGCCGAGCTTACAGTCGGCTCTTGAAACCAGCACCCCGAAAGTAAAAGGGAAAGCGTCTTCAGCTCGACATTTCTCTCCAGAAAGTATTGAGAAGATCATCCGAGCTATTTCGAAGCTTGTCGAAGCCTTCACCGCCCTGAAAGAAGCCTACAACAAACAGCCACAAAAGGACGCGAATACGATAGCACCGGCTGCGCCGCAATCGCCCCCGGAAGCACCGGGGGTGCCCGCAGACGTGCCAAGCGTTGTCCCAGTCGATGAAACACCTGCTCCAGAAGAGCCTGTAGCTTCAGAGCCGGCGGCTATGGGCTCCGAGCCTCTCACGTCCGCTCCTGAGATGGCTGCCGCGCTCGTCGACCGGGGACAGCCGCTTGAGCGAACTTCCGGCTTTCTTTGGAAGCCAGTCTCTGACAAAGACGGCAAATTAGCGGTTCTCTTGCCCCCTCACTTAACAGGCAAGGTGAGAGCTGTTGCGATTCTTTCGCCTGACGGCTCCCGAACGCTGCAATCAGGAAGGTACTCCGGAAATGGGAATGGCGGTCGCGAGCACTTCCGCTTCTCAAAGCCCGGAGGGGAGTTTCCTGACGGCAGCATCGTCCTCATCAAGCTGGAGGACGGCTCTCGAAGATTTATGAAGATACGGGAGACCAGCGCACGCGTTCAGAAGTAGTGCGCCTACGACAAGAATTTTCGGGGCATCGGTTTCGGAATGCGATCCTGCGAACCATCAGGCTCGCACCGAAGCCGATGCTTTTTTCTGCAGATTACAACCCCGATTAAGGCGAGCTTCTCAGGTAAAACGAGGGACTTCTATCACGACCGAGTGGCGGCGGCCCGTAGTAGCGGGGCAAGCTCTACGGCCTTAAGGTTCCACCCACTGATGTGCCAACCCGCAACCGAATGAACTAGAATACAAGTCGAGCCGGTGCTGACAGACGAAGATGCGAGGGAAACTCCCGAGCGCTCCCGGAGCAGGCTGCTAAGCTCTTTGAGCCGCCCATTGCTGGTTATGGCCACAGAGACCCCTCCTTGTTGCCGAAGCTCCTCGAGCAGATTCACCAACTCGTCCCGAACAACATCTTCAGGTGGCAGAAACGAAACCTCGGAGGGACGCACCCCGCGGTCACGCCACCCCTGCAGAGCACTAGCGCCATACTGCGCCTCAATTTCTGCGTCAGTCAGGCCGCTCCAGGGGCCGTAATCGAGCTCTGTTAGCCTCTGATCGATCACGGGGGACTCTCCCGGAAACAGCTTCTGGCAGATCTGCTCAGCGAAGGTTTTCGTCCTGTGGAGCGGTCCGCACAGGACGCGCGCCACCTTCACTCCAGATTGCTCTAGCGCCGCTGCCACCGCCTGAGACTGCAAGAGCCCCTCTGCGGTCAGCGGAAGATCCTCGCGGCTACCTACCCAGAAGACCCGTTCGCCTTTATTGAAGGTGTTGCCGTGGCGACACAAGACAACAACGGCGCTCATGCCAGCTCCCCTTCCTGGCCGATAATCTCCTCGCAGCGAGGAACATCTTCTGGATTATCAACCGACCACATGGTGCGTCCGCGCAGAGAAACCTGAACGACCCGGATGGGAATTCCATTCTCAAGCGCCCGAAGCTGCTCAAGCTGCTCCACCGCCTCAAATTGGCCAACCGGGAGGGAGATGTACTTTTTGAGCGCCTCGGTGCGGTAGGCGTACACCCCGATGTGCTGATAGACCGGACTCTCAGCTCCCGCCGGGGCGGTGCGCACGAAGGGTATAATTCCCTTCGAGAAGTACAGGGCATTGCGAGTGCCATCAAAGGTGACCGTTGTGCCAGAAACGATGCCCCGCTCTTTCGAGCGAAGCATGCTCTCGTACTGTTCTTGAGAGAGCCGGGCTGCTGGAGTGGCGATCTGAACCGATGAGTCTCGCTGCATCTCCTCGACCAGAGCGCCAACAACCCAAGGGGGCATCAGGACAGCGTCGCCCTGCAGGTTAACGACGATCGACGGAGAGCCTTTTAGCAGCGTCATGGCCTCGTAGACTCGCTCAGAGCCGTTCGTGCAGGCTTGCGAGGTCATAATCGCCGTACCGCCGAAGGAACTAACGTGATTCGCTATCCTCTCGTCGTCGGTTGCAACGCATACCTGAGACACTCCAGGCACAGCCTTGGCGATGCGCCAGACCCGCTCGAGCAGGCTTCGGCCGGCGATCAACGCAAGCGGCTTGCCAGGGAATCGAGACGACCCGTACCGGGCCGGTATCACCACAATGGTTTCCATAATTCGATTCCGGTAGTATCACCCAAGTATGACAAAGAGGGTAGCCTATCAGGGGATTCAGGGTTCTTTCAGCAGCATGGCTGCCGCCGCGCTGTTCGGCCCTGGCCTTGAGCCCATCCAAACAGCCCGCTTTCGCGACATCTTCGCGCACGTTGTCGCCGGTGGTACAGATGCTGGCGTTGTCCCTCTTGAAAATGCGCTTGCGGGCTCAGTTCACGAAAACTACGACCTGCTAGGCGAGTTTCCTGTCTCCATTGTTGCCGAGGCGTACCTGCCCGTGGAGCTGCACCTGGTGTCTCTGCCCGGAGCAGAGGCAAGCCACATTCGTCAGGTGCTCTCTCACCCCAAGGCGCTCGAACAGTGCTCAAAGTTCCTTGAGGAGCGCCCCTCAATTTCGCAAGTAGTTAGCAGCGACACCGCGGGAGCAGCGCTTGAGGTTCTCCAGCGTGGAGACCCTGCGTTGGCGGCAATTGCAAGCGACGAGGCGGCCAAGCGGTTGGGCCTTCAGGTTATTGCTCGCAATATCCAGAACCACGCCCTTAACGCAACTCGCTTCGTCGCGATTAGCGCCAGCGAAACTCAAGACACCGCGGCAAACAAATGCTCCCTACTTTTCACGCTGCCCCATAAGCCGGGAAGCTTGGCTAGAATCCTGGCGGCAGTGGCGGAACAGGGCGGGAATATCACAAAGATTGAGTCCCGGCCGATGCCCGGGAAGCCATTTGAGTATGCCTTCTACATCGACATTCAGGCCTCCCAGGAGAGCCAAGGCTGCGTTTCGCGGTGCATCGAGGCCGTCAGCAACAGCGCTGCCTCTTGCCGAGTTCTCGGGCGCTACAAGGCAGCGTCGTCGCTTTTCTAAAGCGCGCGGCCCCTGCCCCCTCACGACCTAATCACTGAGACGCTCCTCAATCCCGCGGCGCCACACCTTGGATGCCTTAAGGGGTTGCGCCTGTAAGGCACGAGACGCAGCAGGGGCGTGCTGGAGGTGCAGCGCGTGGAGAGAAAGAGACGCGCACGATCCAAAAAAAAGGGCCCAGCAGCACACGCTGCCAGGCCCCTTTGTCGCCATCCAACAGATGACTCGAACGAACTAACGCTTCGAGAACTGAGGACGCTTACGAGCTTTGTGACGGCCGTACTTCTTGCGCTCAACCTCGCGAGCGTCGCGCGTGAGCACGCCAGCAGCCTTGAGGGGAGGACGCAGTCCGGCATCAGCCTGGACCAGCGCACGACCGAGGGCCATGCGAAGCGCGCCAGCCTGGCCAGCCTTTCCGCCGCCCATGACGTTAGCGAGTATGTCGAACTTCTCGGATGACGCGGTCTTAACGATCGGCTCACGGAGAAGGATGTCCAAAACGGCGCGACCGAAGTACTCCTTCGTCTCGTGCCCATTCACGAGGAACTTGCCCGAACCCGGCCTCAGGTACACACGAGCTACCGCGCTCTTGCGGCGTCCGATTGCGTGAAATCCACCACCCTTGATCATTGTCGCTCCTTACTTCTTATTGCGCTGAAAACTAACTGTGAAAGCCTCAGGCGACTGCGCCGCATGCGGATGCTCGCTGCCCTTGTAGACCTTTAACTTGCCGAGCAGACGGTGTCCAAGGACGCCTTCTGGCAACATGCCACGAACCGCGCGCTCGATTGCCGCCTCTGACTTGTTCTCGAGCATCTTCGCGCCCGGGATCTCTTTGAGTCCGCCAGGGTAACCCGTGTAGTGACGGTATACCTTCGTCTCTCCCTTGTTGCCCGTAAGGACAACCTTCTCCGCGTTGAGGACGACAACGAAGTCTCCCCCATCGACGTTCGGGGTGAAGGTGGGCTTATGCTTGCCGCGGATCAGGTGCGCAGCCTCTGTTGCAAGACGACCAACTGGCACGCCTGCTGCATCAATTACCCACCACTTTGCGCCCTCGCGAGCTGCCTCAGCTGAAACAAAATCAGTGCTCATAACAACTTCTCTAACTCTTAATCCCCGCGCGAACACGCGCGTCCACACTAAACGTGCGACAGTCCCCTAAGACCGACAGACAGGCTCGCCTACCTCTAGCCAAGGGAGCGGCAGAGGGTACCACAACGGGAGAGTCGGTCAAGCCCGCGGGATCTCAGGAGATTAGCCCGTTGAAGAGCCCCCTAAGCCACAACTTGTGAAACAAAATCAACATATTGCGACACTGGACTTCGAAGTTGGGTCGCTATAGCTACCGCCTGAGGCCCGAGCTGACGAATTGTTTCTCGCAGGGCCGGCTCGCGACCAGCATCTGCATCGGCCTGAAAGCGCACAAAAGCGTCGAACCAGAGCGCCCTAGCGGCTTCTGACTGTCCCCACAGATCGACCAGGGCCGAGCTAATCCCTGCTGCGTCGTCACCTCGAGCTGCAACGCGTTTGACTGCAATTGCCGCGCCCGCAGATGTGCTGTTCAAGGCAACCAGCAGGTTCGTCGCCAGCTCGGCCTTCGAAGCTGGCACCCCAAGGGCTGCTACAAGCGACGACACTTCCGAGCGCAACGAATTAGCCTGACGGAGCGCAGCTTCGAGCGGAAATATCTCCTCTGAGCTCGAAACCACCAATTCTTTGAGCCGTCCCAGCAGCTCGTCGAAATTCTTATGACCCATGAAAATCCTGTCCTCCGCCCTACGGATTCGTCCCCATTAAGAGCGTGCTCTCCTCCGAGTCTTCAGTCGGCTCCGCTGCCAACCCAAGCCTCAGCAGCTCAATCTCAAACGCCTCCTGTTCGGGCAATGACGCAACGTAGGTGCGCCGGTCAGGATGCGGATTGTCTCGAGAATTCTGTTTTGCCCCCTGCCATGCATGGCGCCACAGCCCAAAGTACCTAAGCCCCTTGTCGTTGCCCGCTGTAATGAGAGCCTTGATCTCGTCCGGCGAGATTCCAAGGGTAGACGAATCTCCCGGGTAGCGGAAGCCAGTGCCATCGAGCGTGAAGCCGTCCCCTCTTCGGAGCTCCCCAAAGAGAGCCCGGCCATGCTCTTCGCGTGCATCTCCTGCCGTATCCGCGTCGCTCTCGCGATCGCCAGCAATACAACTCGGGCATGGGCTCCGAATGAAAGTTGCGGAGCCATCCAGCTGCTGAGCTGCTAGCTCACGCATTTTGCGGTAGGCAGAGACGTCGAGGTTGTCTTCAAGCATCACGGTCACAAGGTGCTGGTTTCCAGAATTGCGCTGCGCACTGAACTCGAAGATGTCTCGCGCCCGCGCTGCGATCGCCGAGAACTCTCCCTGCATGGCCGGGTCAAACTTAATCTTCGCGCGGAACACTGCCGGATTCAGGTTAACAAAAGGGGCGCGAATCGGCGTACCTTCGTAGTTTCGCTGAGTGGCGCCATTTGTGAGGTAGAGTTCCAGCGTTAAATTTCGGTCAACAGAGAGCCGCGCGATAATCGACTTTAAGTACTCCAGGTCGAGGCCAAAGGTGCCGTCAATCAGCACACCGATGTAGGGCTCGCGCACCTGCGCGGAGAGAAGCGTCGCGACGTTGCTCTCGACAACCGCCCGTGCCTGCGGCTGCATGGCGTAGAGCATCGCGTATCCCCGCGCTTGGCCGGAAACCCAAGCGCCCCCGGAAGATCCTCCTGGCTGCTGTTGAGCGGGAGGCAGCCCAGCTATGCCACCCGCAGAAGACCGGCCGCCGCCGATAAACTGGTCTCCTGTCCCAAAGGGCTCATCCTGCGGCAGCTGCGAGAATGCGTCTCGCGCATCGTCATCATCGCGGGCCCCGCCAATCATCCCACTATCAGGCGTGGCAGTTGGGACAGCGGGCGTTGGCGGCGCGGGCGTTGCGGCGGAAGCCTTGAGGCCATCGTCCGGCTGCGCAGGTTCATCTTCTGAACTAAGAGCATTGAGCGCCAAGAGCTCGTCCTTGGCCTCTTTGGGCCCCTTTGCAGTCCTGCTCTTCTGCCCTGTCGGTTCACCTCGTTCGGGCAACTGGTCCGCTGGGTCGAGCTGACTGACCGAGTCTTGTCCTACGACATCCCCCGCGCTCGGCAATCTTGGCGAGCTCGTCCTAAAGCTCGCTGCAGCAAGCGCGTAGCCAAGCAAGACTATCGCAAGCAGGTACAAGACGAGTCGTTTGCGGGGAATCAGGGGCATGCCCCTGATTATCTCACGGCGAGCAAGTCGCGGAAGAGCAAATTAAAGCTGCTGGCAGGCTAAAATGCTGTCACCCGACGCTAAAGCCGCGGAAGTCGCGAAATGTCCAGGTGGCTCAGCCCCACACCTCTGACCCCCTACCAAGGCTGGCCTTAGGCAACGGCTCCTCACTCGGGAGGGGATGAGGCGCGCTTAAGAATAAAGTCCTCCAGCAGCCCCATAAGCCTCTCAGGCTGTGCCAGAAGCCGATGGTCATCATCGAGCACCTCTAGCTGCACGTTTGATTTGCCTTTGACGGCGCGCTCGCTCTGCGCCGGACTAACGGTGGTGTCTCTCCGTCCGTGGATGATTAGTGTCGGCTTCGCAGAAGGTGTCTGCGCCACAGAGAGCTCTTGCAACTCCTCGACAAAACGGTAGTGAATCGGAACTGGCCTTTGATTCTCAAGATCCAGGATCGGATAACTGCCATCGAGCTTCCAACGCCGTTCAATTTCAGGCGAGAGCATAGTGCTCCCCTCATCCCACGGGTCGAATACAGGAGCCAAGAGCGCCACAGCCTGCACCTGAGAAAGGCTCGGCTCAGAGGCCCGTGTTAAGGCGTGCATCGCCACGAACGCGCCGAAGCTGCTGCCGACCAGCGCAACCGGTCCGCATTTCGTCATCCGAGCAAGGTCATCAGTGACGAACTGGACGATTGAAAGGGGCGAGAGCTCTTGCAGGGAGGGAATTGCCAGAGCCGGCAGCTCCGTTTCAATGCCTCGCCGTTTGAAGTGCGCCGCCACCAACAGGCCCTTTGATGATCTCGGCGAGCCTCCAAGTCCGTGGAGGTATAGTATGCGCAGTGCCATAAGCCTCGTGTTTCCCTGAATAATTCTTTCGGCACCCCGTCTTTCGTGCTACACCAACCTTGCACGAAAAGCTCTTTTTAAGAAGATTGTCGTATGCTTATCTCCCGTCCTCGGCCTGTTATCCTCCCGCTGTCCCGCGTCTTCCTTCCCTTCACAGCGATATTCTTCACACACTCGACTGCTCTGTCAGAGGAGGCACCCACCCTGCCCGGCTCACAGCTTGCTCAGGAGCTATCAGAAGCTTTCGAGCACGTGGCGGAAACTATCACGCCGTCAGTGGTCACGATTTCAACGGAAACCAAGCCGAAGAAGGGCAAGAACGGAAAAAATCCGGAGGCCCTTCGGGATTTCCTTGGGGAAGACTTCATGGACAAGATGGTGCCTAGCCCGCAGCGCGGTCTCGGCACCGGGGTGATAGTTGACGATCAGGGCCATATACTTACTAACAACCACGTCATCGGCGAGGCAGACGAGGTGACGGTGCGCCTTAGCACGGAGAAAACAACCAAGGCCAAGGTTGTCGGCGTTGACCCGCGCACCGACCTTGCTGTGATCAAGATAAACGTCAAAGAAAACCTGCCGAAATTCGCCAAGCTCGGAGACTCGGACCGGCTAAAAATCGGAGAGTGGGTAGTAGCTGCTGGGGCGTCCTTCGGCCTCGACAATACAATCACGGCCGGCATCGTTTCAGCCAAGGGACGCGCTATCTCCGGCAACGGGCAATACGAGGACTTTATTCAGACGGACGCCGCCATCAACCCTGGCAACAGCGGCGGGCCGCTCGTCAACCTAAAAGGCGAAGTGGTCGGAATAAACACGGCTATCGTTTCCAAGTCCGGCGGCTACATGGGAATCGGATTCGCAATCCCGATCAACATGGCGAGGCAAGTTATGGAAAGCCTCATAACCAAGGGCAAGGTGACCCGCGGCTGGCTTGGTGTCGGCATTCAAAATCTGACTGAAGACCTTGCCACGTGGCTCCACTTCGACGGCACTGAAGGGGCTCTCGTCGGTCACGTTGACCCTAAAGGTCCGGCTAAGTCGGCAGGCTTCAAGCAGGGAGACCTGATCATCGCTTTGGGCAAGGAGAAGATTAAGAACGTCAACCAGCTTCGCAACTCAGTGGCCGCAATTAAGCCCGGCACAAAGATACCGCTCACCGTGGTTCGCGACGGCAAGAAGATGATGATTGACGTGGAGATCGGCGAGCTGCCGGCACAGGTGGATGAGCCTGTATCAGCGCCAACAGGCCAAAACGATGAGCTCGGCATCACGCTCGAGGAATTCGACGAGGGCACCGCTCGTAAGCTCAAGACCTCGCGCTCCAAAGGATTAGTCATTACTGAGGTTGAACCCCAGGGTCTGGGGGCCAAAGCGGATCTCCAGCCTGGTGACGTGCTCGTTAGTATTGACGAGACCGAGGTCGAGACGATGGCGCAGTTCAAGGACGCCATCAAAAAAGCTGACCCGAAGAAGGGCATCTTGCTGGTGGTCGAATCTCGCGGCATGGAGCGGTTTGCGCTGCTAAAGGACTCCTCTGATTCGGAATCAGAGGACGTGGAAGAAGAGTAGACAGCCTTTGTGACTCCTCGCTGCTCTTGCCTTGCTAGGCTTCCAATTTTATAGCCTGACTGGTAGCTTCCCTCCGGGTAAATGATCTCTACGTGGAGGCCATGCGATGAAGCTGATTAGCCAATATCTTGCGAAATTCGGGGTCGCTCTAACCGCGGCTATCTCCGTGTGCGCGTGCCCTTCATCGACTAACGCTCAGGAGACTGAGAGAGTTTGGACGGTTCAAGAGATCCTTGAGGAGAGGCAGGACCCAGCCAGGCAGAGAACCCGCTACTGCAACGGCTCGCTCTTCAAGCCCTGCGTTTGCGCCAAGGATGTATCCAATTTTGTGCAGTACAGGCCGTCAGTAAAAGAGTGTGGCAAGCGCGCGGCGATCATCCTTTCCGGTAAATACCTCTCTGTTTTCAGTGTGGTAGTCCGCGACTGGCTGAACCGAGACCGATGGCCAGTCGAGGGTGTTAACAACTGTACGGCTTACGAGCGGGACACCTTAGGTCTCAACAAGTGTAGCGTCTTCAAGGTGCAAAAGATCATTCAGGCAACGAGTGACGGCAACCCTGCGGAAGTCCACTGCCTCGGAGCAAGCGGCTACTCAGCTCTTTTCTCGAGGGTGACCCGCATCACTGCTAAGCTGTCAGACATGCCAAATTCAAACCAAGACCCGCTCATTCGTTGGTGTCTTGTAGGCCCGACCAAGCCCCTCAACTAACGAGCCGCCCTCCCCTGAGGGGCGATCCACCGAGGCCGCTGCTAGAAGAGCCCCTTGGGGCTTGAGGTCATGACGTCATGGCCGCTGTCAGTGACCAGGACTGTGTGCTCCCATTGAGCAGATAGCGAACCGTCAGCGGTTCTTACCGTCCAGCCGTCCACTTTGGACAGCGAAGTTCTGGCACTACCGGCATTTATCATCGGTTCAATTGTGAAGGTCATCCCGGGCCGAATAAGCTCGCCTGTGTTTCGTTTTGCGACGTGCAGCACCTGGGGCGCCTCGTGGAACTCTCGTCCGAGGCCGTGCCCCGTGTACTCCCGAACTATCCCGTAGCCCCTCTTCGTCGCTCTGATAAAATCTTGGATAGCTGCACCGATATCGCCGATCCGCTTGCCCGGGCGTACCTCTCGTATGCCAACCATGAGGGCCTCTCGAGTGGTGCTTACGAGCTCTCTAGCCTCATCAGAGCAGGCTGACTCCCCCCCGACAAAGAACATTCGGCTTGAGTCTCCGTGGAACCCATTTTTAAATGAGGTGACGTCGACGTTCACAATATCACCAGCCTTGAGTATGACGAATGGGGCTGGGATTCCGTGACAGATGACGTCATTTGGCGAAACACATACCGACTTTGGAAAGCCTTTGTAGTTGAGTGGGGATGGGATTGCGCCAAGCTCAGCAGTGCGGCGGTGCACAAAGCTGTTAATCTCCTCTGTGCTCATGCCGGGCTTTATGATGTCCCCAACTTCATCGAGGATCGTTGCCGTCACGCGGCACGCTTCTCGCATCAGCTCGATCTCTTGGGGGGTCTTTATTGTGACTCTCTCAACCACGGCTAGCGCCCTTTTACGATCCCAGCTCGAGGATCTCCTTGAAGTGTTTCTCTGAAACCGGGATGACGCTCAGGCGCGAGCCTCGCTGCAATAGAAGCAGCCCGGCAAGCGCCTTCGAGCGGCGCAATTCCTCGAGGGGCAGCAGCCGCCGAAATTTCTTTACAAAGCCTACTTCGGGGCAGAACCAGCGAGGGTCGTCTTTCGTTGCCTTGCCGTCAAAGTACTCGCTCTTCGGGTCGAATTGCGTCTTGTCTGGCTTGGCCTTGCCAACGATCTTTGCAAGCCCAGCAACCCCGGACGGCTCGGCATTCGAGTGGTACACGAGCACCTTGTCAGACACCGACATCTCCTTGAGGAAATTGCGCGCCTGATAGTTCCGGACTCCGGTCCAGTCGGTTGAGCCGTCCCGAGCGAGGTCGTCAATAGAGTAGACCTCCGGTTCCGTTTTAACGAGCCAGTATGCCATGCCACGGCATTGTCGGGCTCTCGCGCTCAAGTTGCAAGAGCTCGAAATGAACAAAAAGCCTGTGGCTGCCCCGTAAAAGGCGCAGAGGAGGCTACGCCCGGCGCGCAACCATCTCGCGAATCCCCTGAAATCCGGGCGATGCGAGTTTTACCTTGGCCGTGCGGCTGCCAATCTGGGCCAGTGCGTTGGCATCTGAGAAGGTAAAGAGGTGGAACTGAGTCTTGGGCCAGGTTTTTTTGAAGTACTCTGTTGAGTCTGCGTACGCGAGATCGAAAGCTCGAAAACCGTAGTTCTCGACGAGGTCCTTGATGATCATTTTTTGGGTTGGAGTCTTGTCGAGCCGGCTAGGAATAATTACTCCGCCGAAGGAGTCGAGCAACGCCAAGATCTCAGCCAGCGGCTTGACCACCAGGTGATGAGCCCGGGCGGCCACGTCTGCCGGGACTCCCAGGGCCTTGAGAAATTCGTTAATGCGCTCAGTGGTGACAGACTCCTCAAAGAGGCAGGTCATTACAACATCGTCACAGCTGCCTATGCGGCATCGGATCGAGCAGCCTGGAATTACCTTTAGAGGCGAGTCCTTTGCCGCCGACACCATTCGATCCACGAAGTCTGCGCTGAACAGGTCGGTGATAGCGATAACGTCTAGTCCCTTCACCTTGGCGAGGCGCACGATTGCTGGGGCAGAGTCGAGGCCTTCAACGCCGAGGTACCCTAGCGAGGCGGGGCTCTTCACTCTCAGGTCGAGAACGTAGCTCTTCGACCTTGTTCGAGTCTTCTCGATTTGGCCAGCGAGGCCGGCGGCCGATGACAGCCCTGCTTCAGAGTTCTCTTTTTTGGTGCGTGCCATAGTGTCGATCTCCTCGCAATTAAGCTCTCAGCACTACTCCGAGCTAGACCTGATTCCTTCGCGCAACTTCCTGCTCTGCTCCTCAGCTGCATCCTTCGTGTCTGGCTGGCGCTTCGATGCTCCCGCACCTTCGTTCGCCTCCATGAGCTCCCTCAACATCGACTTGATCGCGCCAAGCTGAATCTCAAGGCGCCCTACGTCACTGGACGACGGGATGCTTCCAAACATCGACAACACTCGGTCTACTTTTGTGAGCAGGCCTGTCACCTTCGACGTGAGCAGGTCTACTCGCCCCTCCAGGAGCCGCAAATCCGCGGTAGACGCAATTCCCATCATGCGCGTCACCGTCGCTGCGCTCACCTCAACCCGAGGCGCATCGGCAGCGGCAGGCGCTGAAGAAGTGGGTGCAGGCTTCGGAGGAGCAGCCATGACTGTCGGCTCTGTTGCCAGGCCCTCGGGCTGCTGAGGCTTCCCAGCTCCCTCACGAGCCTCGGGCGTCGGCTGAGAAAGCTCACTCTCCGTTTCCGGCAACGACACGAAAGGGTCCCGCTCCATGAATTAACTCTCTAGCTTTGCACTATGCGGTTTGGGCTTCGCTCGACTTCTGCTAATACGGCGAAGCAAAGTTACGCGGAGCACAGCGTTGCCGCGCAGACCTTTTACTTCTGGTTTAAGTAAAGATGGCTTGGGGACCCGAAACGGTTCAGGTATTTGGCCTAGTTTCGCCGCCTTCCGCCCGCACTAACCGCCTCAAGTGACTCTGATTCCTCGGCATTTTCGGACTGCTCAGCGGAGACCCTTTTGGCCACTACGCGCGCTATCCGGTGCTTGTGGACCTCAGCGATTGTGAAATCCCATCCCTGGAAGTTGAAAGACTCTCCTTCGGCTGGCAGTCGCCCCAATTGGGCCATGATGAAGCCTGCCACCGTGTCGTACTCTCCGTCCGGGAACGGAATGCCGTGCTCATCGGTAGCCGCGTTGGTTGGCAGCGTGCCCTGCATAACGAGCGAGCCGTCACGCTGGACCAAAATGCCTCCTCGCTCAGAAGGCGAATCGAACTCATCAAAGATATCCCCAACGATCTCTTCTACGAGATCTTCGAGGGTGACCAATCCATCCACGCCGCCATGCTCGTTCAGAACGACTGCTAAGTGGATGCCCCGCTGCCTCAGCTCTTTGAGCAGCTCCTGAACGGGCTTGGTGTCAGGGACGAAATACGCTGGGCGCACTAGCTTATGCCAATCGACTCCAAGGAGCGACTTGCCCACGTACTGGAAGAGATCTTTGGCAAGCAGGATGCCTTTCACCTCGTCGAGCTCTTTGCCGCACACGAGCACGCGAGAGACGCCTTCACGAGTGAACATGCTGACAAGGTCAGCCGCCGCCATTCCTTCCCGGATCCACACCACGTCGCTACGCGGGGTCATGACCTCACGAGTCACTCGGTCTGCGAGCTCTACGACTCCCTCGAGCAACGCCTGCTCATCTTTCTCAATCGTGCCCCTCTCCGAGCTTATTTTGACGATCTCGCTGAGGTCGTCTGCAGAGACTGCAATCTCTCTTTCATTTGACAGCTCGATGTCGAAGCGGTTTAGGACCCGAGCTATGGCTTTGTGCGCGAAAACGAGCATTGGCCCGAAAACAAAGTGCACGCAGCCCAGTGCGCCTGAGACACGACAGAGCATCTTCTCGGGGTATTGAAGCGACACGGCTTTGGCTATCTGCACGAGCACGAGCAGGGCGGCGAGAACCGCGACAACGATAACGGCTGAAACCAGGAAAGACGCAGGCTGCGCAAAGGCACCCTGCCCCTCCAGGATTTTTGCGACCGCACGCACACACAGCGCCAAGCTGAAGCCCGCAGTTAACGAAGAGAGGAGGCGCCCGAACTGGGTACAAAGCAGGTACCGATCAGAATCCTGCAACATGTTGAGAGCGCGACCTGCCCCTGGCACTTCTTCATCGAGCATCTCCTCGAGCCGAGTAGTGCTGCTGCGAGCGATCGCAAGGGACGCAGCGATGAAAAATAAGTAGAAGCCTGTTGCAGCTACTACCGGCAACGCAGCGAGAAGGAGGAGCGAAAGACCTTCGATGTTGAGGTTCATACCTTGGATTGCCTTACTGGTTGGAGGAAGCAAACCACCTGCGACCCACGAGCGGGGTCAGTGCGAAGACTGAAAACGAATAGACAGGCGAGAAGCCCATAAGGCCTTCCTTTTATTTTCCTAGGGCCTACGAGGCCGTGTCAACCAAAGGGATCGCGAAAAAGAGCTAACAACATCAGGCAGTTGTGGGGATAAAAGCACCTTATGCCTACGCTTTGGTCCTGCGTCGGGGCCGTAAGCCACATCATGCTTGGCAGCTCCCCTAGAATTAAGACCGCTGGTGCGAAGAAAGCGATGCGTCTACTTTAGCCGCTATGAACGCGACTCGAGAAATCATGTGGAATGTCAATACCCTGCCTAATGTGCTGGGTATGTACGGGCTGCTCGTAGTAGCGCTAGTGATCGGCCTAAACGGCGTCTGGCGCAGGGCTGAGCTATGGGCAGGCGGCAAGCCCTCCAAGGAGCATCTGGGAAGCTGGTTTTCCCGCCTCGATGACCTGGTTCAGTACGGGGTGTTCCACAAGAAAGTCGCGCGAGGCAAAGACGGAGCCCCAATCGCTCATCTGCTGGTGTACCTCGGATTCCTCGTCCTGCTGTTCACCACAACGATGGTGTTCATTCACCATGACCTCGGAATCAAGATCTACCAGGGGGAGTTCTACCTCTACGTCACGATGTTCAGCGACATCTTCGGGATCTTGCTGCTGGGCGGAATCCTTTACTTCGGGTACCGGCGGTTCATCAAGCGAGCCGACCTGGTCCACAACACCCCGAACGACGTCTTCATCCTCGTCATGCTGGCCCTTCTCGTTGTGCAGGGATTCGCGCTCGAGGGGCTGAGGATCCATGCCACTGACGATCCATGGGCTCTCTACTCGCCGATAGGATGGCTGTTCGCTCAGAGCGTGTGGTTCCTTCCAGAGAGCCAAGCGAAGAACGCGCACTTCGCCACCTGGTGGTTTCACACCCTAACCGTGTACGCCTTCGTAGCCCTGTTCCCGTACACCAAGTTCTTCCACATGCTGACCAGTCCGCTCAACTTGTTCTTTGCGCGCACGCCGCGCCCCAAAGGCGCGCTAGAATTTATCGGCGACCTCGAAAAGATGATGGAGAGTGGAGAGGAGTTTTCGCTTGGTTTGGGCTCAATCAAGGACTACTCCTGGAAGAACCTGCTCGATCTCGACGCCTGCACGCAGTGCGGCCGTTGCCAGGACGCCTGCCCAGCCTACCTCTCGGGAAAGCCTCTCTCGCCAAAGTGGATCGTTCTCGATACCCGTAACCACGCACTCGCTCTGCAAGCCAATAAAAAGCTAGGCGAGTCTAAGCTGCCCTCGGTTTCTCAGTCTCTGGACTCCTCACTGTCAAAAGGCGTCATGCTGCCGTTCCACGGCCTCAAGACGGAAGGTGACGGCTACACGAACGACGGGGCATTCCGGGGCCAGAATCCGCTTGTGCAGACGGCCGCCCGCGCGATTGGCGCTTCCGCCGATGCGCTCATCTCTGGTGACGTCATCGATCCGGCGGCCTTCTGGAGCTGCAACACCTGCTTAGCCTGTGTCGAAGCATGCCCCGTGGGCATCAACCACGTGGACCAGATTGTTGGCAACCGCAGGCACATGACGATGATGCAAGGACAGATTCCACACGAGGCTCAGGCCACGCTTCGGTCTCTCGAGAGCCGGTCCAATCCGTACGGTCCCCAGGAAGACAAGGTAAAGTGGCTGGACGGCCTGAATGTAAAGTTGCTACAGCCCGGTGACTCTGTGGACTACTTGTACTGGGTGGGATGCGTTTCCGCTTTCGACCCTCGCAAGCAAAAGATCGCCAAAGCCCTGGTCTCAATCATGCAGAAAGCCGGCCTGTCGTTTGGCGTGCTCGGCTCGATGGAAGGGTGTTCAGGCGATCCAGCGCGTCGGCTCGGAGAGGAGAATCTTTTCCAGTCCATGGCGAAGCAGAACATAGAGCTTCTGAAGTCAATTTCATTCAAGGCCCTGGTTGCCAACTGCCCGCACTGCTTCAACACAATCAAGAACGAGTACCCTCAATTTGGCAACCTCGGAGAGGGGCGCAAGCCGGAGATTATCCACCACTCCGTGCTCCTACAGCGGCTACTTGCTACCGACAAGCTCTCGCTCAAGGATGGCGACCTCAAAGACGTCACATTCCACGACCCGTGCTACCTCGGCCGATACAACGACGAGTACGACGCGCCACGCAGCACGCTCCGGAAGATTAAGGGGCTCAACATCATCGAGATGGAGCGGAGCCGAGAGAAAGGGCTGTGCTGTGGAGCTGGCGGCGGCCACTTCTGGATGGACTTAAAGATTGGCGAGCGAGTTAACTCCCTTAGGGCCCAAGAGGCCGCCAATACTGGCGCCTCCACAGTGGCAACCGCCTGCCCTTTTTGCATGCAGATGATGGAAGACGGAGTTAAACTAACTCATAACGAGCAGAAGCTGGATGTGAGAGACATCGCTGAGGTAATCGCCGAGAGGCTGCAATGAGGGCTGCCCCCTACTACTCTGAGCACGAGAACTTTATTGACGCGGTGACCAAGCTCACCCAACAGGAGATCGCACCCAAACTGACGGCCTGGGAAAACGCTGGAGACTTTCCTAATGACGCTTTCAAGCTCCTTGGCTCTCAGGGCTACCTGGGGCTGCTGATCTCGGAAGAGTACGGAGGTTCCGGAGGCGACTACAAGCTCGCAGGGGCGTGGTGTGAAGCTTTTGGCGAGCTGCCCTCCGTCGGCTTTACAGTCGCGGTCAACATGCACTCCTTGGTTATCAGCCACGCCCTTGAGCGATTCGGGTCCAAGGAAGCCAAGGCAGCATGGCTTCCCCGAGCAGTTACCGGCGATGCAATCGGCGCGTACGCATTTACGGAGCCGGGAGCCGGCAGCGACCTGGCAAAAATTCGCACGGTTGCGACAAAGCGCGGAGATCGCTGGCTGATCAACGGCTCAAAGACCTTCATCACCAACGGAGCGCGCGCGGACTTTATCCTCGTGCTTACCAAAACAGATCCAGCCGCGGGGTACGGCGGCTTCACGACTTTTGTTGTGGACACGAAATCGAAGGGATTTAGAGTCTCCAAGAAGCTTGAGAAGCTTGGCTGGCATGCTTCTGACACGGCGGAGCTCCTCTTTGAAGACGTCGAGGTGGACAGCTCCTGTATCCTGGGGAAGCTCGGCGAGGGCTGGGGGCAGGCCGCCTCAAACCTCAACTGGGAGCGCCTAATGCTGACCTTGACGTCTCTCGCTGGAGCACGAATGTGCCTCTCTTCATCCTTGACCTACGCCAGCCAGCGTGAGGCATTCGGCCGCAAAATTGAGTCATTCCCAGTTCTGGCCCGGTACCTCGCCGAGATGCGGCGCAAGATACTTCTTGGAGAGAGCCTTGCGCATCGAGCCCTCGATGAGCTGTGCGCGGGGGGAGACTGCCGAGTTCTCGTGGCCATGGCTAAACGAATGGTCTGCGATGATGCAGTCTGGATTGCGGACAAGGCCATCCAGATTCACGGGGGATACGGTTACACGACTGAATTCCTGCCAGAGCGCTGGTGGCGAGACCTGCGGCTGATGCCCATAGGGGGCGGCACTAGCGAAATCATGTCGAACATCGTGACAAAAGAGCTCTGCAGGTAGCCGCGCCGCCTGCTCACACCTCAAACAACAATAGCTCAGACGGCTGAGACGCTGCGATGTGCAGCTCTGAAACTCCGACAAGGCCGACCGCATCTCCCGAAAGATGCCGCCTGCCCGACAACGAGACTTCGCCCTCAATCACGTGCAACCAGGCCCCTCTTCCTGCCCCCAGCGCTTTTGAAAGTACAGCCCCCGCCGGTATAGCGGCACGAAACACGTCGGCATCTTGAGCAATCTGCAAAGCCCCGTCAGGCCCTGGCGGCCCCGCAATTCGACACCAACAGTTGCGCCGGTCAGGCTCGTCGAAACGCCTCTGCGCATACGACGGGGCAAGCCCGGCGCTGCGCGGCTGGATCCATATCTGCAGGAAGTGCGCTGGCTGGTCTTTTGACGGGTTGAATTCGCTGTGCCTAACTCCCGTTCCAGCACTCATCGCCTGGACCTCTCCTGGAC
This sequence comes from Pseudomonadota bacterium, assembly GCA_900299035.1. Classification (GTDB taxonomy): domain Bacteria; phylum Bdellovibrionota_C; class UBA2361; order UBA2361; family OMII01; genus OMII01. The sequence continues at coordinate 26,649 of OMIG01000272.1, read as the reverse complement.
CCAAAACCGCGCCATTTCCGAGGCTGTCTCTGTGCTCAAGCTGGCCCGACAGGACAACTGTTACAATCTCCATGTCACGGTGGCCATGCATGCCAAAGCCAGCTCCTGGCGCAACGATGTCGTCATTGATTACCCTCAGGGAGCGGAAACCAAGCCAACTGGCGTCGTGATACTCTCCGAACGAGAAGGAATGACGGCTGTGCAGCCAGTCGGTCTTCGTGGTTCCCCGCGAGCCGCCAAGCCGGATTAACGCTGCGCTTTCTGCGACCATTGCACCAGCTCCTCAGCCGCCTCTATTGGCGTGCGCTTACGGGCCATACATTCCTCGGCCAAGGCCCGAAGCCGATCCGCAGAGCCCTTCAGGGCTGCCTGCGCTATCCACTCTGAGGCTAGCGCCGCTATGGTTTGTGAGAGGACTTGCAGCCGACGGCTTCTTCCCTCTGGGGAGGTCTCTAGCCAAGCGAGATGCTGCTGCATAGCCGAGACCACAGCCGACACCCCATCTCCTGTCGTGGCAACCGTCTTAACAATTGATGGTGTCCAGCGACTACTGGGTCCTTCCGCAAGCGAAAGCAACGTGAGGAGGTCCTTCTCAAGTGCCAGAGCCCCATCTCGGTCCGCTTTGTTGATTACAAAGACGTCGGCTATCTCCATCAATCCAGCCTTGATGATCTGGACGCTGTCACCCATCCCTGGGACCAGAACGACTGCGCAGGTATCGGCGGTGCGCACGATGTCTACCTCAGCCTGTCCTACGCCGACTGTCTCCACAATGACGACATCGAAACCCGCACAATCCAAAACGTGCACACTCTCGAGCGTCGTTTTTGCAAGACCGCCGAGGGAGCCTCGTGTGGCCATGCTACGGATGAATATGCTCGGATCCTCGGCGGCGCGGCTCATGCGAATTCGGTCTCCGAGGATGGCCCCGCCACTGAAGGGACTTGAGGGGTCGACAGCGACGATCGCCACAGACAAACCCTGCTTCCTGTACTCCAGCGCCATGACGTCCACTAGAGTCGACTTGCCGGCTCCAGGCGAGCCTGTGACGCCAACGACGTGAGCCCGACCATCCTTACGCCGCAGACCCGCAGCCAGGGCACGCGCACGCGGGTGCCCTGCCTCAATGCGAGTAATCAGGCGGGCGACGGCGCGGAAGTCTCCGGAAAGCGTGCCGGAGAGCAGTTCATCGTCAGTAAACTTCATGTCACGATGGTACTGCTCTCCCCGCTATTACGCCAACTGGATAATTTCGTTAAGGAGCTGGTTAATGGTGGTGATGATACGCGAGCTTGCCTGGAAGCCGCGCTGAAGGGTGATAATCTTGACGAACTCTGCCGCGATGTCGACCGTCGACAGCTCGACGACACCGGACTGCAGCGACCCAAAGTTTCCGCTCTCCGCTTTGCCGTACACCGGCTCACCGGACGCGGTTGAGAGCGACAAGAGGTTTCCGCCGATGCGGGTGAGGCCCTCAGGGTTGGAGAAAGTCGCCAGCGCCAGGGTACCAATCACGGAGTTTTGTCCATTTGTCAGCAGCGCCGAAATCTCTCCGTTAGCTGACACAGCTAAGGTTGTGACTGCGCCGATTCCTTTTCCATCCTGAGTAATCGACAGGATGTTCGACTGGGCTGAGTACTGAGTCATGGGGGAGAAGGTAAAATCGATCTGTCCCGGCTCCGACTCATTAACCCAGGAGATGTTGGTTGTGAAGTCTGGGGTTCCTGTAACGGGCAGCGGATTGCGCTGGCCGTTGCCACCGAACGCAATCACTTTCTCACCTACCTGACGAGGATAGCCAGTGGCAGTTCCAGTTGTGTCCACCTCCTCGTTATTGACGTAGGCACGCACCGTGTACTCGTTAATGTCCGTATGGTAGAAGAACAGGCTGACTGTATGTTTTTCTCCAAGTGAGTCGAAGACATCAACAACCGATGAGTACGCGGCAAAAGCGTTCAGGTCGGCGTAGGTTGTGGTGGGAGGCACTACTACTCCTGGATCTGGGATTGCTGCCTCATCGACGATATTTGTCGACGCATCAAGATTACCTGCGATTCCTACCTCCGTCGTCTCGATAGAACTCTGCTGGATTGAGTTCACGTTAATCGGCTCGAGCGCTCCGCTGCCATTCGCTGGGAATCCCAAGACCGCTTGTCCTCCCTGCGTGACTATGAATCCAGCGGGGTCAACCTTGAAGTTACCCGCGCGCGTAAAGTAGCGCTGGTCGTCACGAGCAACGACGAAGTAGCCGTTTCCAGAGATTCCGATGTCCAGCGGCCGCCCCGTAAACTCAAGGGTCCCCTGTTCGAAGAGCGTCGACACTGCCGCGATCGAGGAGCCCGAGCCGTACTGACGCCCAACGACGCCAGTCCCTGCGAGGAGGTCCTGGAACTCGGCCCGGGTGGTCTTAAAGCCGATGGTGTTTGCGTTAGAGATGTTGTCGCCAGCGACCGCTATCGCCGAGCCGTGACTGGAGATACCTGCGCGCCCTGCGAAGAGTCCGTTGATGATGCTTGCCACGTGTTCCTCTCATCCTCAAAACAGCGCCACCCGAACTGTAGCCAGAGTGGGGCTGATTAACCTTTGGTGCCTAACCTTCTCTCGTTCGTCCTTGAGGAACTGCCCCGCAGGTCCATCCATGTCCTGCGTCAAGCTTCACTGCAGAGAATCTCTCCCGTCATGCGCCTGTTGTGTCAGGCTGACGGGATAGAGACCTCCTGAATTTCACCAACTGAAATCTCTCTTCCGTTCACTATCAACTTAGGATCCGGGCCCGGAATAAACCCTGAAACGATCCCGGCAACTGCGGCCGGCACCGAAAACTCGCCAGCGCCGTACTTGCTGGAGGCTTTCACTTGCACACGGTAGACGCCGTCAGGAACTGCAATTCCATCCAGGCTCACCATCTGCTTGCCTTTCGGAAGAGCGTCAACTACAGACTGCCCGACTACTGCGCCATTCTTGTCGAGAAGCTGGATGCGGACGTTCTGGGCATCCTGCGAGAGGTTTAGCTCAACTTGCCCTCCGCTTCTCGCCTTTACCTGAACATTGCTGGAAGACAGAACGACCTTGTTGCCAAGGTAGCCGGTCATCGACGACATATTCTGAGTCTGCTTGCTGAGCTGCTGATCAATCGAGACCAGCTTCTCAACCTGGGTGAACTGCGCGAGCTGAACCGCGAACTCCTTACTGTCCATGGGAGCCTCCGGGTCTTGGTACTTGAGCTGTGTGACGAGAAGCTGCAAAAACTCGTCACGGCCGACGTTGTCCTGCTTCTTTACCTGAGTGCCAGAGGTGCCGCTCAGATTCGCGGCTTGTCCTGCACCTAAGTATCCAATGCTTGGCATGTCTTCCTAGCCCTTACGTTTAAGCGACCCAGTGGTCCGAGGCGGACTTTTCAGCCGGCTGCGGCCCAACAGCTCTGGGTTCTGCAAGTTCACTGCCAAAAGAGTTTTCAGCCACTTGGCGGTCCTCGTTAGGCAGGTTGTTCCTCTGCTCCTGGAAACTCTTGCCGTTATTGAGCTCTCGGCCGAAGTCTGAAAGGTCCTGGCCCCCTTCCGAAGAAACTGTAACGGTAACTGAATCGACGTTTAACCCGAGCTTGCGCAAGGCGGACTGTAGCTCCGGCGCGTGCTCACGGAGTGCAGTCAAAACCTGCTTGTTTTCGGGAGTGAGCCGAGCATGGAGCGCTCCCTCTCTCAAGGAAACGTCTACTTTCACCTTGCCCAGGTTGGCAGGATCAAGGCGCAGCGAAATCGTCTTTCCGTCTCGGCTTCGGGCGGCCTCTTTGAGGGTGCTCTCAACCCTCTCTAACATCCTCCGTGCATGCGAGGGAGGAAGCTGCTTTGCACCCCGAGCTGAAGGCTCGTGCGCTGCCGATTTCGTCTCAGACAGGCCCGCAGTGGCCACTACCTGAGAAGCCGTAGAGCGCTGCTTGCCATTCTCTCCCTCCGGCTTATTGGCTCTGAGGCTCTCGAAAGCCTGTCTGAGGAGAGTAATCTGGAAAGCAGCATCAAAGGCGGCCGCGGCTCCTTTTCCCTGCTCAGAGGAGAATTGACCGGCGGTGTGCTCCACCTCCACTTTTACTGCCTGGGAGAGCTTGGACAAAGATTCGCGTTGCTTGCTAACACGAGGCTGCTCAAGTCCTGGCCGAGCCTCTTCAGAAACGCGCCTCAAATCCCGGAGACTGGATGACTCACCCGACTGAGAGGAAGAGGCCTGTGCGCCGGCTGCTGTAGGATTCATCTCGCTAGGCTCGCCTGACTCAGCGGCACTTTTTCCCGCCGTGAGCTTAACCTGCCGGGCCGCAACCTCATCAGCATTAGCCATGACCTCGGAAGAGCTAGTAAATTCCTGGTCTAGACCGTCGCCTTCATCCTGCTCATCCTCTGATGAGTCCTGTTGGTTGTCGGCTAACCTGAATTCCTGAAGGGCCGCCTTCACCTCAACCGTTTGCAGCTCCTGTTCCACTTGAGGGCCGCCAACATCTGCTGCCTCTTGGACAACTGCAACCACAGCCTCAGACTGGCCAGTAACCTCCACTTCAGCCGAAACATCCTCGACTGCTGTGGCAGCCAACTGCCCTTCCAAATCTTCTTCTTCGACGACCAGTTCCGGACCGACACTGACAGAGTCAGCTATTTTGCGCTCGTCTCCGTCGCTCTCGTCTTCTGATTGCTTAACCTGCACATTTGAAGCAGACGCTTCACGCATCTTAGGACCCTCTGCAACGGCGCTCTCGCGGTTTTCCAGGGTATAGCGCGCAGACCCCTGCGAGTCTTGGGCATCGTCAAAGGATATCTCTGAGTCTTGCGCTCCAGCGTCCTGTTCTTGTCTCTGTGGGTCGCGGTGGTCATCTCTCTGATCGACCCTCTCTCTCTTCTGCTGCACCAGTGGAATCGCCTGAGCCAACGCTAGCCCGAGCGCCATGACTTCGTCGTGCGCTGCAGCAACAGGCCCCTGGACTTGGTCCAGCAGCCTCGAGAACTCTAGAGCAAGCTCGGACTCCCCGTTGTTTTCTTGGTTTTGCCCGTCTTTAGAGGGGGCTTTGAGGTGCAAGGCGCGAGAGGCCTCATCGAGGTGCAGGCGTCGAAGCATAAAGATTTCTCTCTAGTTCGGGGGCGGCTTACCTTAAGCCCGGGGTTGCGTCCTGCACCATCCCACCAGTATGTTTGCTCCCTTCTAAGCAAAGAGGCTGCCAACTGCTTGCTCTCGGCGGATAGCTAACTTAGCCTGAGCCCAGCCGGAAAGTTGTGCCCCCTCCGGGCAATCCCTTCCGAATGAGCATGAGTAGCTGGGAGAGAAAGCTCCCCCTTCGACTTGGCTGTCAATCATGGAGGTCCCCCTTGGATAGTTACGTGCTGGTAGCCGTCTGGATTGCTGCGCTGTGCCTGATAGCCGTAGGATTTCTCGGCACCGTTTTTCCTGCCCTGCCGGGCTCTCCGCTCATCTTCGGAGGAGTGCTCCTCATCGCCTGGTGGCAGGATTTCTCCGTGATCGGCTGGATTCCTCTTACTATTCTTGGAATTTTGAGCATTATCTCAATGACGGTCGACTTTCTCTCGTCTGCGCTCGGCGCGAAGAGGGTCGGAGCGAGCAAATGGGCGATTTGGGGGTCTTTTGCCGGCTCAATTGTCGGCATCTTCTTTGGATTGCCTGGGCTGGTGATCGGACCGTTTCTCGGGGCTTTCACCGGTGAGCTGATTGCCCAGAGCGGCATGCCCCGGGCCGCCAACGTCGGGCTTGCAACCTGGCTGGGACTTCTCATCGGAACGGTTATCAAAGTGGCGATAGCCATGTCGATGCTAGCAATCTTCCTCGCATCGCTGCTGTGGTGATGCGATGGCCCTCGAGAGTCATCTCTGAGGGCCACCCCGTACTGCTTTTGTGCAGATGTCTTTCCCGGCTACATCACCTGATTGCGTCCTCCAACCCGCTTCGTCCAGCTTTCCCCGGTTTTGTTGAGGCTGCGTCGATACGTCGTCCCGTCGTTGAGCGAATCATCGTGCTGCTTGCCATCACCGGCTAGTCCCAGGATGAAGGGCTTGTTGGTGTCGATGCCAGCGACGGTAACCCGCTCGGTGCCGTTGTACAGCGTGATCCTGCGGCTGAGAGTCTCTCCATTCCCGGCAGGAGTGGTTTCTACCGTCACCTTGTTTGTGCCGAATACGAAGGAGCTCTGCTCCTTGAAGTCCCACTTCTTGCCGTCGCTCTCTGACACATGCGGATCGCCCCAGATGCGAGTTGCGCGCCCCTCAGGACCCACAATCTGCCACGCCTGCTGCTTGCCCTCAGCTTTGAGGGTGTATCCGTCAGGAGTCCGAACAGTGATTACCCCGGTTTCATCGGTCAGAGCCTGTAGTCGCGTCAGGGGCGGCGCAGCTTGCGCTGAGGGCTTGGTCGGCGTTACCTCCGCGCTGCCCGAGCTTGAGCTACCCGTAGACGGCTTCGGGGCGCTCTCTGCTGTCGTTGTCGACGAGGAGCCTGAGCTCGATGAATTTGCGGCAACTTTCGGTTCACTGCTGCCCTGGGTAGAGCTATCTCTCTGGGCAAAGATGGAGCCCAGCAATCCGACGAGAGATGAAACGAGGCCGACGACTGCCTCCAAGACACGAGCTACTCCGCTGTCTGATCCCTTAGCTGCTGTGGCCGCGGCTTGCGCCGCAGCACGCTGCGTTTCCTCGAGCGCTGTTTGGAGGCCCGTCGAGGCGGTGCTGACAACTTCTTCTCCTTTTGGGAGATCTGGCGGCTCCACCGCAGCTCCAACGGCCTGTTCGTTAGTATTCACCTCCTGACTCTGGGAAGGTTCACTTGCCGACGACGTGACCGTCGTAGCTGCAGAATTCGTGCTCTCCACTGATGCCATACCTGTCCTCCTGAATTGAGTTGCATCCCCCGGCAGCCCTGCCAAGGTCTCTTGGCGGTAGCCTGACGAGGCTTGTAAGGCAGTAGTTCGGGTTTTGCCGCGCGGAGTTGCGTCCCTCAGTAAGCGCCTGAATTTAGGGCAGACAGGGCGCAAAATTGCGCTCTTTGTGCTTGTCTGATATTCGTCGCTCTCATGCGCTGGAATAGATGTATCGCTGCTCTTCTGCCAGTATGGCTGGTCGCTTCTGACGCGTTTGGCTGCCCAAAGGTTTCCGGGCTGCCGGACTTCAATTGTGATGGGCAGGTGCGCGTTGTCGTGCTGGGTGACAGCCTTGTTTCTGGCTACGGCGATTCAGACAACGGGAATAAGGGTGGATACGTGCTGCGGGCGCAAGCGTCACTGCCGCAAGCCACCGTGGAAAATTTCGGCATCCCAGGGCTCGACACAGTCCAGCTGCTGCTCAACCTAAACAAGGCGTTCCGCGGCACAAGCTACCGAGCCCTCGCCACAGCGCTCGATGAAGCGGACTTGGTGGTTCTCGATATCGGACGCAACGACAGGTGGTTTTTCGGCGTGCCGCTTCAAACGTTTCGCCGGATCAAGCGAGCAGAGGCTCTGATCAAGAATCGGGTCGCCGAAAGAGCGGGCAACGCCCCTCTGGTAGTGGCAGCGGTCCTCATGCTGCCCAATCGAGGCTCCCAGGGCCCGTGGGTCCTGGAGCTCAACCAACTCTTGGAAAAATCCGATAGCCCCACGGCTCCAGCCGATCTGCGCTTCGACCAAGTCAGCAAGCGGCTCATCGGAGCAGACCAGATTCATCCTACTCCGCGCGGATACAAAGCTCTGGCGGGCGTTTTTGTCTCATACATTAAAAAACTGTATCCCTCTCACGTTCGCACGCTTAGGCCGGACCTTGACGAAGACGGCCTCTATGACCTCTTTGAGCCATCGGTGTTCGGCACTGATCCGAACGACCCGGACTCTGATGACGACGGGTTACTCGATGGAGACGATCCGGACTCATTCTCCTAATCGCGATCTTCTGAGGGGCTGTAGAGCAAAACGTGGTATTACTTCCGGGCCGCTGCGGGGAAAACTCCTCCCGAACGGCAAAGTAGAATTCGGATTTCTAGTCCCGATTCAAAAACCGAGGCTGTGCATGTCTAGAATACGAGCGCTGCTCCTGCTACTCTCCTCGCCGTTACTACTGACTCTCTTCGGCTGCTCTATGAGTATTCATGCCAACCCTAATTCGGCGTCAAGGCCGTCCGTAACGAGAGACGCGTTTGGTACGACCAAAGACGGGCAAGCGGTCGACGAGTACACTCTCTCAAGCGGCTCAGGCGTCTCCGTATCGATCATTACCTGGGGAGGCATTATCCGCTCCCTGATCACGCCCGATCGCGACGGGAAGCCAGCGGACATTGTCCTCGGGTTCGACTCGCTCTCGCCCTACGAGGCCAGGCACCCCTACTTCGGATCGATCACCGGTCGCTTCGCGAACCGCATAGCAAAAGGCACCTTTGTGCTCGACGGTTCGCGCTATGTCCTTGCAAAGAACAACGGCCCAAACCACCTGCATGGCGGAGAGAATGGCTTCGACCGTGTGGTGTGGAAAGCGCGGACAGAGATAGGGGCTGATAGCGTTACCTTGACCCTCTCGCACGTAAGCCCCGATGGAGACCAAGGGTACCCGGGCGAAGTTGCCGTCGATGTTTCCTACACCCTGTCCTCAAACAACACGCTGCGCATCGACTACTCTGCAGAGACCAGCAAAGCGACTCCGATAAACCTGACGAGCCACTCTTACTTTAACCTGGCAGGCCACGACTCGGGGGACATTCTCAGCCAGCAGATTGAGATGTACGCGGACCGCATCGTCGCCGTTGATGACTCGCTCATTCCCACCGGCGAACTGCCTTCAGTCGCCTCCACTCCCTTCGACTTCCGAAAGCCTCGGGCAATTGGCGAACAGATAGCTATGGTCTCTCCCGGCTACGACCACACCTTCGTGCTGCCGAGCTCACTGGGGTTCAAGCGCGCTGCTTATGCCTGGGACCCCGCTTCAGGTCGCGCCCTCGGGGTTGTGACCTCTGAGCCTGGCGTTCAATTTTATACCGGCAACTTTCTGGATGGCTCTCAGGTGGGAAAAGGTGGAGTGCGCTATCAAAAGCACGCGGGCTTCTGTCTTGAGACGCAGCACTTCCCTGACTCGATTAACCAGCCAAGCTTTCCCTCGACCGTGCTTCGCCCCGGGGACACCTACCGCCAGTCGACGGTGCTGAAGTTTGGCGTCCACAACTACTAGCTTCCTGCTAGTGTCAGATGCTCTGCTAAGGGGACTGAATTCACGCTAGAGACCGGAAAATCCGGCTATTTTCAGGCGTTGTGAGCCTTTAGGCTCCGTTCGCTTGCACCTGCGATGCCTGCCGTGTATAGTCCCGGTCCGCTGTTAGTTCTTGATGCGGGGTAGAGCAGCCCGGTTAGCTCGTCAGGCTCATAACCTGGAGGTCGTGGGTTCAAATCCCACCCCCGCTTCCATCTATTCCTATCTCGACTTGGCTTCGCCAAGATCTCGATGACGGCTTAGGGAAAAGCCCCTAAGAACCCTGAAGCATCTTTGTGATTCCTATCTCGGCTTGGCTTCGCCAAGATCTCGATGACGCAGCTTGGGCCCTAGCCCCTTCTGCGGCGGGGCTTCGGGTAGCGCCTCGGACGATTGCCCGTCGGCGTCCTGCCGCGGCCTGGGTGCGCGGACTGTCCTGGCCGTCTTGGCTGCCGATCTGTCTTGCTTCTCGGATGACTATCGGCGCTGGCTGCGTCTTCTCCCGCCCCTTCTCGTTGCATCATCACTTTACGGCGAGCCTGCTGGTACTCCTTAAAGGTGAGCACACGGACCTGGCCGACATCGAGGCTGCCAAGCTTGAAGGGGCCGTACTTAGTGCGCTTTAGCTTCATCACCGGGTGGCCTAGCTTGTCGAAAAGCCTTCTCACAACCCGATTCCGCCCCTCTCGAATCTCCACTTCGACCCAGGTTGATTCGCCCTGGTTGCGCACAATCGTAGCACTTGCGCGAACCATGCCATCTGAAAGCTTCACGCCACGGGATACCTTGGCGAGCGTCTCCTCACTGACTGTGCCCTCTACCCGAGCCTGGTAAATGCGCTCGAAACCGAACTTCGGGTGCATCAGCCTTTCAGCGATCTCACCGTCATTAGTGAGAATCATTAGCCCTGTCGAGTTCCAGTCTAGCCGCCCCACCGGGAAGTACGAGCGGTAATGCTTCGTCAGAAACTCTGCGACTGTGCGGCGGCCTTCTGGATCACTTAACGTCGAGACAACACCTCGAGGCTTATTGAGCAGCATGATGCCCTTCGGGGCGGTCTTGACCGGAATCCGGTTAACCTCGATCCGATCCGCGTCCGGATCGACCTTCGCCCCGAGCTGGTTTACAACCTTGCCGTTGACACGAATGCGGCCCTCGACGATGAATTCCTCCATCTTGCGCCGCGAGCCAACACCACACTCCGCCAGAAACTTCTGAAGCCGTACTTGAGCCACTGTTACCCTCTGAGAACTGAGCGAGTCACCTTCTAGGATGCCGTAGCGCCTCGGCCCTCGGCCGGATTCGCGCTAGTGATGGGCTCCTCGACTTCAGGACCCTCGATGTCGCCTGCGTCATCTGACTGTCCACCCTCAAGAGCCTCTCCCGGCTCCTTCACGAGAGCTTTCAAGTCTCGCATGGCTGGCAACGACGAAAGGGCCGGCAATCCAAATACCTTGAGAAACTCTTCCGTAGTGCCGTACAGCGCTGGCTGGCCCACTGAAGCTTGGTAGCCGATTATCTTCACAAGATTTCTTTCGAGAAGCGTCTTGATAGTCGGAGCTACATCGACACCCCTAATCTTGTCGATCTCACTCTTCACGACGGGCTGTTGGTATGCGATTACCGCCAGGGTCTCTAAGGCAGCCTGCGAGAGCTTGCGGGGACGCACTGCCATGAGTTGCCGCACGTAGTCAGCAAAAACCGCTTTCGTCCTCAGCTGAAGCTTCTCGGCCACAACAACCACCTCGATGCCCCTGCTATCAGCCACGCAGGCTTGCTGCAGAGCATCCGCCATGGCGAGCACCTCTGACTTTTGGCAGCCGAGGATCTCTTGAATACGCGAAATCGAGAGCGGGTCCCCACTGGCCAGCAGCAACGCCTCAAGCAGCCCTATCTTCTCATCATCAGAGAGCTGCGGCCGAGCAATTTCCGGAGATTCCGTCGGCAGTCCCGACTCCGCTTGCTCAGGCACAACGCCGTTCGCCTCCCTGTCTTCGATTGCTTTGTCTCTTTTGGTCATCACAACTCCGGTAGAAAAAACGACAAATGAATTACAGAGAACCGCTACGCTGCGACTTCTTCCTCGATAGGATCTGCTTCGTTGGCGGCCGCTTGCTCAAGATCCGCGAGGCGAACCTGGATCTCCTCTTTTGGGCCGACCTGCACTACCGCTATTACACGACGGCGACAGAGCTCTAGGAGCGCGCAGAACACTCCGATAGCAGTCCCTCGATCGGGGGAGCTTCCCAGAAGCTCATCAAATGTGGAGATGCCGCCCGAGATACGGAGCGAGTCAACGACTAGCCTCATCCGCTCGACCACGGACACTGCGTCGACTGTGATTGAGAAGACAGCGCTCTTTTCACCGAGGCGCTCCAGCACCTTGTGAAAGGCCCTAGCGAGAAGCTCAGACTCATGGTTCGCCAGGGGAATCAAGGCGGGGTCTATCTTCGAGGCCTTCACTGGGGCCGCAAACACCTCATGTCCCAGCGCCGGGCGCGCGCCGATATCTCGGGCCGCGAGGCGGTATGCCTCTAGCTCTTTGAGGCGCGCGAGCAGCTGTTCATGAGGATCAACCAAGTCGCCATTTTCATCGGGGATAAGCTCGACCGGATCGTTGAGCAAGACGCTGGCCTTCACCGAGATTAGCGTCGCAGCGATAACCAGGTACTCAGCCGCCACCTCGACGTCGTAGTAGCGCAAGGCCTTGATGCATTCTAGGTACTGCCCGGTAACTTCAGCCAGCGACACCTTTTCGATCGGGAGCTCACGCTTCTTCACGAGGTGGAGGAGGAGGTCGATCGGTCCGTCAAATAGGTCTAGGCGAACCTCAAAGAAACGGGAGTACTGCTCTGCTGATGTCATAGGAAGTAAAGGTTACCGTACTTTAAGTCGCTTTAACATCCCCCAAGTTGGGGCGCTGAGCAGCCAAAGCGTGCAGCATTAGGGTTGAGGCCTGGGATACGTTGAGCGACGAAACGACTCCGTGCATAGCCACAAAGAGCCTAAAATCAAGGCTCTTTTCGATGAGAGGCTGAATCCCCTCTCCCTCTGAGCCCATCACCACAACGCACTTGCGCGGAAACTCAAAACTCTCAAGCGCCACGGCATCTGGCGCCACAACAGCCCCGGCGATCCAAACTCCAACTCGCTTGAGCGCCTCGAGGGCTTGGTGCAGGTTGGAGACTGGGCACAGAGGCACAAGCTCACTTGCTCCTACGCTCGACTTGGAGACCACCGGGCCGAGCGGCGCAGAACGATTCTTCGACCAGAGCACCGCGTCTACTCCGAAACACTCTGCGGCCCGCAGGATGGCACCGAAGTTCTGCGGATCCAGAACGCCATCGAGGGCAAGGACGCGGAGATCCTCGCGCGATTCGGCCAGGCCACGCAGTTCGTCAAGCGTGAGAAACGCCCGATTTGAGACCTCCGCCACAACGCCCTGGTGAGACTCTGATTGCACCAGATCGTCCAACTCGCGCCGCGAGACCTCTACGACCTGCACCCCCAGGCGCTTCAACTCAGCCTCCAGCAGGCGGCGAGGCTCCGAGCTGCGCTCTGGGCCCTGCTGCTCTGCCAAGTAGACCTTCACGAGGCGATCCGGGCGGTGCCTGATTACCTCCGCCACACAATTACGGCCCATAATGAGCCCTTCGGACGCGGGCATCCGCTCTCTTTTTTGCGGTACGAATCTGTTTCGTTTGTTCATAAAAATCGCGGCAAAAGTACCCTTTTTTAACGCTGTTGAAAAACTCTCGGGCAAGTTTTCCAGGGTTACCTCATAACGTGCCGAATTTTATAGCTAGTGCGCTTTCATCAAAGCCCGTATACTCTTGAATCTACGTCGAGGGTTGCGCTGCAGCTACAGTCTTGGCAGGCGGCGGGCGTTCCTTGAGTTGGCAAACATTTGGGTGCTTCGGTCGGCTCGGGCATCCTTAACAAAAGCGAGGTGGCAACCGGCGCAAACGCAGTTTGCGCGATGTGTCGACCGCCTCCTGGTATCTGGCACAGGTGTTAATGCTTCCCAAGGCCTCTGACATGAGTTCCTTCACCGGCTCGCAGAAAAATGCCTTAGAAACAGACTCAGCCGCTCCACACATTGTTATCTGCTGCCCATCCTGCAGCACAAAGTTCGCGGTCGAAAGCTCGACCGTCGCTGCACTGGAAGTGCCACGCTTTCACTGCTCTCGTTGTGACACAGTCTTTCTGATGAAGGACTTTCCAAGTAAGGAGCCGCAGTCCAAGCCTCTGCCCGTTACACCCTCGGAGACAGCTTCCGCCAGCAGCGCCCGCTGGGTTCTCGCCGATCCGATGAAGACGATTGAGAACGCTGACCTTCTCTCTTCTGTTGTGCGCACCAACCCGTTGAGCCCATCGGACTTCTCTATCGGCAATTCAAGCTGGGAAGACGAGCTGCCCGATGCCTCTGAACAGGCGCCTCAGGCGTCTCCGCCAACCTCCACCCCAACAGAGTCGATTTCGATGAGCAGCGGACTCTCCCTTCTAACCCAAGGGCAAGCCAACCTCGATTCTCAAAAGCCGGCGGGAGGATTTGCCCCTGCTCAGGCTCTTCGTCCGCAGGTTCCTTCCGGCAAGGTAAACCACCGGGCATCCAATCCGCTGCGCTCCACCGTCCCGCTCCCAGAGGCGATTGAGCCTACACTCTCAGCCGAAAATGAGGAGCTGCTTCTCAAAGCCGGTGAAGCGGCGACGAGCGGCCCGCTGCGTCGAGCTCTCCGGAGGCTTTCCCCAAAAACGAGAGGTCTTGCCAAGCTATCCTGGCCCCTAGCGATGGCCATGGCAGCGCTACTCCTCGTCTCGTACTCGGCACGGATTAGTCCCCGCTCCACTGGCACTCTTTTGGGCTTCACGCTGCCTTCGGCAATGTCTCGCTCCGTTCCGCAGCTTCCGCCAACCGACCTGACCATCCGGGACCTATCCCTGAAGTTCGTTCGCACGCCGGCCCGAGAGCAGGTGGCTGTTGTCACTGGAAAGCTTTTCAATGCTTCGAGCAATCCCATCTCGGAGGTGACCCTCGAAGCGCTCGGATTCAACGAGCGAGGCGAAGTTCTCCTGTCTGCCAAAGCTCCGCTTCACTCCGCGCTCGCGGGCGAGAAACTTTCAGATCTTGAACGTAGCACTATCGTTAAGTTCCAGCGGGCGCTAGGAGCTCGCGACGCGTCCATCGCCCCTGGCGAGCTGGTGCCCTTCACCGTCGCCCTGGTACAAGACGACTCTTCCTCCGCTGGCGACGGCGAAGGGGAGATTGAGCCAGCGAAGATTCGCTTCTTCTCCGCCCGCGTGTTCTCAGTACGCTAAGGATGATGTGATGTATGGCTAGCGGCTGCCCGGTGTGAGCCGACCTACTTCTGGTCGTCTTTTGGCTTCTGATCCTGGGGAGTAACGTCTATCTCTCCGCCTTCCCGGTAAGACTTCTTGAAGTTGCTGATCGCTTTTCCTAGGCCCGCTCCGAGCTCCGGAAGCTTCTTTGTGCCAAACAGGATGACAACCACCAAGGCAATCAGCCCAATCTCCCATGCTCCCAACGATCCCATACGAACTCCGCTCTTTGGCTCCCCGCAGGAGGGCGACCTGCCACGCGACCAGTTCCAACGGGAACTGCTCATGTTACTGCCCTACTCGGCTTGCCCTCGAGTCTGTCACTTAGGGCGGCCCTTTGGTAACCTTATTTGAACCCATGGCAGCCTTCAAGTCCAGCTTCCTACCTAGAAAAGACCCTCTACGGGTCGGGCTTTTGCTGTCCCTCGCCATCCATGCGGTTCTACTAGCACTAATCCTCTCCTCTAATGCTCCGCACCCGCCGCCATTGTCAGCAATCAACGTCACACTTGAGATGCCGCGGGCGCTTCGGAGCCCACAAAAGCAGATCGTCTCGCCTCCGCTACAAAAGTCACTACCTCCCCCGGAAAACACAAACAAGCTTTCAGAATCGGATTCTGTTGCCGTGCGAGAGCAAATAAAGCGCGGTGACAACGGTGGCGCCCCAGGGGCCCCGTCAAGTATGCCCCCCTCGCAACAGCCTCAGCAGAAGCCGCAAGAGCAACAGCAGCAACAACAACAACAACAACAACGGCCGCCGGAACAGCAGCCTCAGCCGCGTCCGCAACCCCCGCGAGAACAATCGAAAGGCGAACACCCAATTAAAAGCCTGAAGCTTGACGACGCAACTCTCGCGATGAAATTTGGCAATTCTCAGGCGCCTCATCCAGCTCCCCAAAGCTCTGCCGCATCGCGCTCAAGCCTCAATGACTACCGGGCATTCTCTCGCCCGCCCGGCTCCGGCGCTGCCTTCCTCGGAACTGCCGGCATCAGTGACCATCTGCCAAACCTTCCGGATGGCGACATCACGATGCTGAATGCCAAAGCCAACACGTACGCCAGTTTTGTGCGCCGGGTCGCGGTGCAGGTGTTTACGCAGTTACGCTCTCAGGGCTGGGAGCGAATTAGCCGGCAGCAGATTCAACAGCTTCAAGATTTCACCACTGTGGAGGCGGTCCTGTCGAAAGAGGGCCACCTGCTCGGAGTGAAGATTCACGGAACATCGGGCAGTTCGTCCTTCGACTCCGTTGTTCAGCAGTCGGTGAAGGTCGGCGCTCAGGATCCGAATCCTCCGCCCGGCGCAGAGGCTCAGGACGGCTTAATTCACTTCATCTTCAAGGCCAGAAGCTGGTCCCAAATGGGCGTCAATCCCAGGTCGGGAATGTCCAGTGAACACCGATGGCTGCTGCTCGCCACCGGCCTGGAGTAGTGTAAGGTCCTTAATTGCCTCAGATACTGCCAAAAACGCACAGTATCGCACAGAAGCTGACTAAGTGCCCATAACGAGCTAGGATGGGAAGATCTTAGGCACGCTATGTCGGAGAGGACCACTCTAAAGAGTCTTGATGCGCCCCCAGAGCAGGAGAGCTCTGAGCTCAGCTCGCTCCGCGCATCCAAGGACCTCGGCACCAAGCCGGCTAACCTCGATGCACCGGGTGCCACTGCGGCCGACCTATCCCAAAACTCCATTCCTTCTTCAGGCATTAACCGTGTCGGCAGCAGGCCGGACAGGCGAATCATCAAGCATGGCACAGACTCCGCTCTCGATCCCCGCACGGAACGCGTGAGCCCGGCATCTGGCAAGGCTCCGGAGAAAACTGCGTCGGGAGTCTTCAGCAACCCCTTCTATCCGTACCAAGGGAATCTCATCGACCGCTTTGTGGCTCTCATAGCAAACATCTGCAAGGTTCTAGAGCGGCTTCTGCTCAAGCTGCTGACCGGTGGCGATGTGACATTGCCCTCCCCGCAGCCCCAGAAGACAGCAGCAAAGCCTGGAGCCTCAGCTGACACCAGCGAGGCAGAGAAACTCGAAGAGGCGAACAAGCGCCAGCGCGAGCTGACCACTCACCGCTCCTGATTACTCTGAATCAGGCAGGCTGCGGGGCCTCGCTCGCGGCTTTCTTAAGGTCAAACAGCTTGAGGTCGTGCTTGCGCAGCAAGAGGAACCCTATGCTCACAAAGAGCACGTAGGTTACTAAGTGCATCACGATAGAGTAGGCCGAGATAAAGGCCCACGAGCTGTAGCCGAAGAGCTGGAAAGCCGCTTTGCACCCTGCCTGAAAAGTTCCAAAGAAGCCTGGCACGCTCGGCGCAGCGATGGCTAATGCCACCAAAACTCCCAGACCAACGCTCAGCTCAAGAGACTGCGGCAATCCCTGGTCCCAGGGGAAAACGAACAGCATGAAGTAGAACTGCAGCCACGCGAAGCTCCAAACAATAACTGTGAGGAGCAAAATAGCCACGAGGCGGCTAGGCGTCTTGACCACTGACGCGCCTCGGATGAGGTCCCCCGTAAATCGCTCGATGAGAGCCGCTATCTTGGCAGGCATGCGGCTGCTGAAAAAGAGCACGCAGCGCTTAGTAAAGTCGGGCAAGATGCAGGCAAAGACTAGGAAAACCAGCAGGCCTGCGCTCATGACAGCGAGCGCTGTCGCGCCTGCCATTACGGCCGGACTTACCTCGCGGGAGCCGATGATGAAAGCAAAAGAAAGTAGCACCGTCGCGAGATCGAAGAATCTCTCGATAACGACTGAGACGAAGGCACTCGAAAAGCTGTACTTGGTCCAGCGAGACAGGATCAGCGGCCGAATGAACTCTCCGAGCCGGAAAGGGAATATGAATGTCGCGAGGTTACCCAGCATCATGGAGTCGAAGAGCTGGCGCAGGGAGACCTGAGAGCCTTCAGCCTGTGCAGGCAGCAGATACCTCCAGCGCAGAGAACGGAAGAAGAAGTGCGCCGCAAAGCAGAACAGGAAAGGCACAGCCGCGGGGAATACCTTCGCTTCGCTGAAGCTGGTCACGAGGTCGTTGCAGCTATGGCCATCGGCAACGAGGCCGAATGTGCCTGTAAGGATGCCTGACAGGGTAGAATTCCTCGCAGCGCAATCAACTGCGAATTCCCCGAAAGCCCACCAGAGAGCTACCGCTGTGATGATAAATGGCAGGAAGACTTTGATGGCTTTCTTCATAGCTCACAGGATCCTAGCCCTTAGCGAGCGTCGGCGAAAGATACAACCCTTACAGCCAACCGCCGAGCACGAGGAAGATCTAGCCGTTTGCGGCCTGCTTGAGCGGGCACGAGATCGCGCAGTCGCTTGCGCTCCGCGCTGGGCCCTCGAGCCAGCTTCCTAGCTCCTGCTTGAGGATCTCCGTCATCCCGTCGAGCCATGCCGGATGGTCATTGAGGCACGGAATGAGCGAGTATCGTTTGCCGCCCGCTTCGTGAAACTGCTCCTCTCCCTCATTGCCAAGCTCATCGAGCGTTTCAAGGCAGTCCGCCGTGAACCCAGGCGCTGCCACCGCCACCGAGCCGATTCCCTCCTCGCCGAGGTGCTCTAAGGTCTCATCTGTGTACGGTTGCAGCCAAGGGTCTCTTCCGAACCGAGACTGGAAGGTGTGAATAATCCGCTCTTTCGGCAGGCTTACTCTTGGAAGCAGCGCCGCTGTCGTCTCCACGCACTGACAGCAGTACGGGTCGCCTTTGGTCACGTACTTCTCTGGCACCCCATGGTACGAGAGGACCAGCCGATCCGGCTGCCACTCCATCTTCGAGAGGTGCTCGTTTATCACCGTTGCCAATGCGCCGACGTAGGCCGGATGCGCGAAGTACGGCTCAGCCACTCGGAGCGTTGGAACCCAGCGCCGCTTGAGCAGGTGCGGGAAGACAGCATCATACGTTGACGCTGTGGTCGCGGCTGCGTACTGCGGGTACATCGGGAAGAGAAGGATTTTTGAGCAACCACGCTCAATGAGCTTATCGACTGAGCTCTCAAGGCTCGGCTTGCCGTAGCGCATGCCGAACTCAACTTCGACATTCGGGTACTCCCGGCGCAACCTCTCTGCAACTCCCTCGGTCTGGCGCCTGGTGATGACGAGGAGCGGCGAGCCCTCTTTTTGCCAAATCCTCTTGTACAGCCGCGCTGAACGGCGCGGCCGCGTAACTAAGATGACGCAGTTGAGCAACAGCCACCACAGCACTCGGTTGACCTCTATGACGCGGCGGTCAGAAAGGAACTGGCGCAGGTAAGGCCTTAGCTTGCCCGGCGTCGGCGCATCGGGAGTGCCGAGCTGTGCGAGCAGCACGCCAACCTTGTCTCTCGACCCTCTACATCCAAACTCGCATGACTTCTTGTTCATGAAGCGCTCTCACATTTGTTCTACGCAACCACTCTGTTTGCTGCCCCATCGGCAGCCGCAGGGCGAACCCTGTCCAGGCCTTCTCGAGCCACCCTCAGCCGATCTGAAACTCCCACGCCGCCTCGGTCAACACCCACGAAAACGAGCCCCGGGTTTCGATCCTCTGCGGCATCCAGCGCCTCAACCAGCCTGAAGTGCCCAACCGCGAGCTGGGGGATAGCGCCCTGCCAGGAGAAGTCGCCCAGCCACGATGCGCCATGTATCCCAAACATCTCTGCAAGCATTCCAGGAACCACCGCTCGGAGCCTTTCGAGGTCTGGTGTCGCCTCTCCTGCCTGCGCGCCGCCCACTATCACGGTGAGCAAATGCCGGTCTGGAGGAGCCATGTGGGGGAAGATGAGCGAGTTGAACATGACGCCGAGAAAGTTCTCTGGCATGCCTCCCGGGCACAAAACCCCGAAAGCCCTGTCTATCAATTTTTCGTCGCGCGCTACAGCGAAGTGCAGGACCGTTAGGCTGGCAAAGGCGACTTCGGAGAGTTTTTTCGCCAGTTCCGGCTCAATGTCGCCTATAAAAGACGAGGTTGTGCGCCCCGCGGTGGTCACAATGCACGAGTTGGTATGGATCACCCCTGAGCTGCGCGTGGCGATCTCGAAGCCATCGGCCGTTCTTCGCAGTGCGGTTGCCGCATCTCGTACCCAGTTGACGTTCCCGTCAAGCTCTCTGATGAGCGCCCCCACAAGCTTCTCAATGCCACCTCGAATCACGAAGATCCTGGGCTTTCCGCCTTTCGGCTTGCTGCGCATGTAGCCTAAAACGGACTTCTTTTCACAGGCAGCGCCCCAGAGGCCCGGA
This sequence comes from Pseudomonadota bacterium, assembly GCA_900299035.1. Classification (GTDB taxonomy): domain Bacteria; phylum Bdellovibrionota_C; class UBA2361; order UBA2361; family OMII01; genus OMII01. Next base: position 6,907 of record OMIG01000272.1, on the reverse strand, counting down.
AAGAGCGTCCGCGCGCTCAAGCTGGACACATCACCGCCGTAGATTCCCTTTAAGACCGGGTCGAGGAGCGCCTTCGCCGAGTCCGCTCCGATCAGCGGCGCGAAGAAATCCAGCACCGATGCGTCCTCGTGCGCAGCTCTCAGCACCCCCTTCCTCACAAGCCTACACGGCAGTGCAGCCTTAGTTCGTAGAGAGAACAATGGGCTGCCGAGAAGCTCCCGCACGCCTGCGGGGACCTTGCAAGCTCCGCCCTGGAACCACACGTACTGGCCGTAGGGCTCAACGCTCGGGTAAACGACTTCATCCTGGAGTCGCAGCTCGTTTAAGAGGGCTACGATGTCTGGCCGTTCGACCAGCACATTTGGGCCGAGTTCGAGGGTGAATCCCCCCTCGATGCGGGAACGAATCATGCCCCCAGGATCTCGTGGCTCAAGTATCGTCGGACGCTCTCCAGCCCGGACAAGCCGAAGGGCGGCAGCAAGGCCCGAGATCCCCGCTCCGATGATGACTGGCCCCATCGCTCCTCTGACCTAAAAGAGGATTCGAGTCTTGATGCTCGTGTCCAGCTCATCGATCGCCACTCGGAGCGTGTCTGAGATCTCTTTGTCGATATCGACGATGAGGTAGCCCACTTCTCCGAGAGTGCTCAACGTCTGGGCGCGGATGTTTGCCCCTACTCCCGCAATAATGGAGTTAATTGAGCTAAGCACGCCCGGGACGTTCTTATGGATGTTGAGAATCCGATGGCAATCCCTGACCATCGGCAGCTCTACCTGAGGAAAGTTCACTGCGCCCGTTGTGCTCCCGGTCTCGGTGAACTTTAGCATCGTGCCGCCTACCTCGAGCCCTATGTTGCGCTGCGCCTCAATCGTGCTGCCGCCAATGTGCGGCGTAAGGATCACGTTGTCCATGCCCATGAGCGGGCAGGCGAAAGCTTCGTCATTAGTCTTCGGCTCCTCAGGGAAGACGTCAATTGCGGCTCCCGCAACCTTTCCGCTCTCCAAGCCGCGCTTGAGCGCGTCGAGGTCTACAACTCGGCCCCGGCTCAGGTTGAGCAGGAAAGCCCCCGGTCGCATCGCCTCAATCTGCGCCGCTCCAATCATATTTCTGGTCTCCGGCGTTTCTGGCACGTGAAGCGTAACGAAGTCTGACTGTCGAAGGAGCTCCTCAAGGCTCGTCACAGGAGTCGCATTGCCGAGCGGAAGCTTGCCGAGGATGTCGTAGTAGAAAACCTTCATGCCGAAGGCCTCGGCCAGCAGCCCCACCTGAGGACCGATGTGCCCGTAGCCTACAATCCCGATACTCGTGTTACGGACCTCGACGCATCCCTCAGCGGACTTCTCCCACACTCCCCGGTGCAGGAGCTGGCTTTTGTGAGCAGCCCGCCGCGCCAACATTACAACTTCGGCAAGCGTCAGCTCAGCCACGCTGCGTGTGTTGCTGAATGGCGCGTTGAATACCGGGACTCCGTGACGAGCAGCCGAAGCGAGGTCGACCTGGTCAGTTCCGATGCAGAAGCAGCCGACTGCGAGAAGGCTCTTTGCTTTGCTGAGAGCCTTGTCAGTAACCTGTGTCTTCGAGCGGATGCCGAGCAGATGGACGGATGGAATAACTTCGCACAGCTCGGCTTCAGACAATGCGCCCTTCACTAACTCTGGCCGATACCCGGCTTGGACGAGCTTCTCCACGCAGGCTTGGTGTATGCCCTCGAGGAGCAGGACCTTCATCTTCTCTTTGGGGAATGAAAACTGCTTTTGCATGGCCTGCATGCTAGTCTGCCAAAGGCCGAAACGAAAGGGAATTTCACCGATTTTGGGCCCTCGCGGGCCTCATCTGGGCCCCCTCAGGAAGCCGCCACAGCCACTGCCCTTGACAGCCCGAATGTGGTATCCTGCTTCGATGATCGGAGGCCAAGCCACCACCAAGTCAAAGATCCTGACCCACCTCCGGAAGCTTGCCCCGTACTCCGTCGTCGAGCGCGGCATCGCCTTCTCCGCTCAAGACCACGTCACTGAGTGCAGCTTCACGGGACATACCATCACCGGCAGCATTCGAGATGAAGATCCTTCAGTCACAAGATCCGTGCGGCTGGACATCCTCTCATCTCATGATATCGACGCGAGCTGCTCTTGCTGCTCGGCGGCAGACCTTCAGGAGCAGTGGTGCCCACACGCGGTTGCTCTCCTGTGGCGCGCAGCGGAGCTAGATTTTTTTGAGCCACGCGGCGGATTCGGTGAGCGCGAGTCGACCTTTCGGGTTGCTCCAGGCTCCCCCAACGAGATCGCTGACGCGATTCGTGAGGCCCACTCTCTCGAGCCTTGCTCTTCAGCCCAGCCTCTGCCATCTCACTCCCCGTTTCTTCCGAGAGTATCCATTCTCCTCGACCTGACCAGCGACAGGCTTGGGGTAAAGGTCCTGTTCGACGACGTCGAACAGGAGCCCAGCATCTTTGACGGCTTCCGCCAGCCGTCGAGCCGCGCCCTCGACAACATCCTTCTGCAAGCGCTCGAAGACGAGGGCTCCTGGGATGACGCCAATCACCTCTGGTTTATCAATTCCAGCAAGGGAATTGAGCTAGTGCTTGGGCTGATTGAGGAGTACGAGTCGGTCGTCACCGTCAGCAACCTTCAGCCGATCTCTCTATCACGCACCCCTATCGATGCTCGGCTCGTCATCTCCTGGCAACCCAACTCAGTCGACTTGCAGATGCAATGGGTGACTGAAGGCAAGCGAGTGTCGGAGCGAACCCAGGAGGTTTTTGGCACTGGCCCGTTCTGGACAACTCTAGGCAACAGAATGTACCGGCTCTCTCCTCTTGCCGCGCGAATTGCCTCGATCTTCGGCGCATCGCGCCTCCTCTCGCTTCCCCGCTCGCAGGTCTCGGCTATTCTCGAGGCGCTCGGCGAGCTTCAGTCGATAAATCCCGAAGTGGTGGAGATTCGAAACGCGGAACTTCAGCCAAAGGCGGAAGTTCGAGTCCCGACTCCGGTTTTGTCTCTCGATCGGCGAGACGTCGCCTCTGACCACTTCACTTCAAGCCGTCAAGTTGAGCTTGTCGCAACGGTTGACTTTGAGTACCCAACTCCTCCGAGCAACTCGAACACCGTGTACCTGCGAGACCGCGCCTTTGAGAGCGCCGCTCTCGGCTCTCTCAAGGATGCTGGGTTTTTCCCCAGCACGGATCCTCGCCGCTACATGCTCAACGGCGATCCTGCGCTCGACTTCCTGTACGACGGCCATGAGAAGCTAGCCAGCCAGTGGAAGTTTGTGGGCCTCGACTCGATCCGCAAAAGCCTGCGATTCTCGCAGCTCAACATCGCAGTGAACCTTGCATCAGCTTCCAAGCGCGCAAGCAGCCCTGCAGGACGAAACCAAGAGCTTGAGCGCCGCGCCGGCGCGATAGACTGGTTTGATTGTCACATCTCAGTCGTCCACAACAACGCGAACTTGCCGCTCAGCGCACTGTTTAAAAACGCGCGGGCTGACCAGGAGCGCTGGACTCGGCTCGACAGCGGCGCATACGCCAGAATCCCAGGCGGCAACGTGGGACAGCTGCGAACAATGCTTGGCATGGTCGACCCGAACTGCCGTGTTAGCAACACCATTAGGACTCAGCTTTCGCTCGCACAGGCCATAAGCTTAGCTCGAATCAACGACAGCGGATTCTCGGTTTCACTCGACAAGAGGCTGGCCGCGTTGAGCGCGAAGCTAGCCTCATTCTCAGAAGTCACACGCCTGACCGCGAGCAAGGGCTTCGTTGGCAAGCTGCGGCACTACCAGGAAGACGGCATTAGCTGGCTCAACTTCCTTCATGAGTTCGAGCTGGGCGGAATCCTTGCGGACGAGATGGGCTTGGGAAAGACTGTCCAGGCACTAGCATTCTTCCAGAGCCTCAAAGACAAGAAGGGCCGCAAGGAGGCGCAGAAGCCCGTTCTCATCGTTGCCCCCACCTCAGTCATAACGAACTGGAGCTACGAGATCCGGCGATTCACCCCTCAGATGAAGTCTCTGCTGCTGCATGGCCCAGGGCGAAAGTCCCTCTTCGATCAGATCCCCGAAGCCGACATCGTCTTGACGTCGTACGCTTTGCTGCGAGTCGACCGCTACGAGCTAGAGAGGCATGAGTTCTCGTACCTGGTGCTCGACGAGGCGCAAAATATCAAGAACCCGCTCGCCACCACCACCAAAGCCGCCAAGGCCATACGGGCGCGCAGGCGGCTGGCTATGACCGGAACTCCGACTGAGAACCGCCCGATGGAACTTTGGTCGATTATGGACTTCCTCATGCCGGGATACCTGGGCTCAGCAGAGTTCTTCAGGTCTAACATCGAGAGGCCAATCCTTGAAGGCGGCACGGCGATCGCTGTTGCACAGATGCTCAACGCCAAGACCAGGCCCTTCATCCTGCGTCGATTGAAGGCTGACGTGGAAAAAGAGCTGCCGCCGAAGATAGAGTCAGTGCTGCACGTGGAGATGACAGCCAGCCAACGTGACATGTACACCCAGATACTCAATGAAGTCCGCCCGAAGGTCTTCGATGCGGTCAAAAAGAAGGGAGTGCAAGGGGCTAGCGTGTCAATCCTAGCCGCCCTGCTGCGTCTCCGGCAGGTATGCAACCACCCGAACTCAATCGACGCCTTCAGTGAGCTGCCCGGGTATGATTCCGGCAAATTCACCCTGCTCAAGGACCTAACCCAGGAAGCCCTCGAATCTGGGCGGAAGATCCTCCTCTTTAGCCAGTTTCGGGGGATGCTCAGCATCATCCGCAACTGGCTTGACGAGATCGGCGTTGAACACCTGTACCTGGACGGTGCAACTCGGAATCGACAAGAGCTCATCGACCGGTTCTCTCAAGACGATTCCGTGAGGCTCTTCTTGATAAGCCTCAAGGCCGGTGGCTCGGGCCTCAACCTCATGGCGGCAGACACGGTTATAATTTACGACCCGTGGTGGAACCCAGCCGTTGAGAGCCAGGCGGTTGATCGCGCCCACCGAATCGGACAGAACAAAACAGTGTCAGTGTACAGACTCGTTACTGAGGGGTCCGTCGAGCAGAAGATTATGGACCTGAAATCGAAGAAGTCGAAGCTGGTCGACGCTCTGATCAACGAGAATGGACTATCGACCGCCAACCTATCGAAGGCAGATCTTGAAAGCCTCTTCAGTCCGCTTCCTGAGGGAGAAGCTTAATCGGCTGGTTATTTTGTAACTTGCTGAATCTTTAATAGCCCTATTGAGCGTCCTAACTGACAAGCCTCGCTGCTAGCTAATTCGGCCCGAATATGAATCTAACTACCATTAGTTAGTGGATTTTTTGGACCGATGTTTGCTTTCCGGGAGGCCTGAACGAAGTGCAAACAGCCCTGATAACAGCTACTTATGTGATGTCGGGGTTTGAGTTGCCAAACCGAAGTGACACGGAAACAGCTCCTTAGCTGTAACCTCTTGTCTCGCCTCGGTAAGTAAGTTAATTCAGGTGCTAGTGTACCTACGTGGAGCGTCTATATGGGTAACTCTCGATACTGTTTAACCAAGGCTGACATCGCTGACTCTATCTACGCGGCCATCGACGTAGACAAGCAGAAGGCAGCTCAAATCGTCGAGGACTACATCGAGCTAATCAAGGAAGCCCTCGATAAGGATTCCAAGGTTATGCTGTCGGGCTTCGGCTGCTACGAAGTTAAGGCGAAGCCTGCTCGTCGAGGCCGTAATCCTCAGACTCGCGAGACGATTATCCTCCGTGCTCGCCGTGTTGTTAAGTTCAAGCCGAGCCAGCTTCTCCGTCGTGCAATCAACGGTGAGAAGGTCTCGGATGATGAGGTCGATAAGGAGTACTAGGGTGCTCTTGGCCCCGCTTCGGCGCTTGGCCGTTGCGGGGTCCTGCCTTGCCTTCGGGGCCCCTCGCCACCGTGTGTCCCGTCTCCCCTATCCGTTAGCCCGGTTAAGTTCCCGTTCGCTAGGTAGCCTATGCGAACGGTCCTGAGAATCACCCTCAAGCTTTTAGTTCTCCTGTGCCTATTTGTGGCGGGCGCCGCACTCTTCACCGTCCGGCCGTTTGTCTGGCAGGCACACGACCCTTCTGTCGCCCGACTCGCAAGCCCCGAGCGAATCCGCGATGACGTATCAAGGATAGTTACAACTTGGGGGGCCCGCCCAGCCGAGGCTTCCGAAAAGCTCTCTCGGATGGCCGATGACATTGTCGCCACCCTGCGCCGCACAAACACCAGGGTTTCGCTGCAAACTTTCTTCGTCAGCGGAGTCCCCTTTCAAATCATCCTGGCAGAGCACGGCCACGAGTCCAAAGCTGGAACTGTCGTACTAGGAGCCCACTACGACACGGCGCCCGGCACTCCCGGAGCAGACGACAACACCTCTGGCGTCGCAGCGCTGCTGGAGCTTAACCGCTTGTTCGCTGACCACCCGCCCCCAGTGAAAGTCATCCTGGCTTTTTACCCCCTGGAGGAGCTGCCAGCATCTCAAACCCAGGACATGGGCAGCTTCGTGCATGCGTCACAGCTTCGCCGCGCTGGCGAGAATGTTCAGCTCATGGTCAGCCTAGAGTCGATCGGCTACTTCTCAGCCTCCCAAGGCTCCCAGCGATACCCTCTAAGGGTCCTACGCTGGCTCTACCCCTCGAATGGCAACTTTTTGGCGATCGTCGGGGAGGCATCTCTTAGCGCGGCCACGCTAGAGCTAAAGCGCGCCTTCTCGGTGGCGACTAACCTTGAGGTTAAGTCAATCAATGCGCCCCGCGCGCTTGAGGGGGTATCCCTCTCTGATCATCGAAGCTTCTGGCTCAATGGATTTGATGCAGTGATGCTCACCGATACGGCTATGTTCCGAAATCCGCACTACCACCAGCCAAGCGACACAGCAGAGACGATCGACGCTGACAAGATCGCCCAAG
>OMIG01000271.1 GCA_900299035.1 Pseudomonadota bacterium | reverse complement strand
GGTATATCGGCAGAGATAGCGGGTTAGGTGAGGAAAAAAAACGGAGACTCCCTTTTTCGCCACGTACATGGCTTTTCCCGCAGCTTCCCAAGGTTTTTTCCCCTGCAACTCAGCCACACGTCCCCCACCAGAAGGGGCACGCCGGATTCCGCTGCAAGGAGGGCATCGCGGGGGGGCTAGCGCCCCCTTTTTATACAAATGCGTAGACTCGATGCTCTAGTCGCGCGAAGATCACGTGTACGTCCCGTACTTGACGTCGCATGTTGACCATCCAAGCCATAACGAAACATCCCGAGCTTCTTGCTGCCTCTTTACCGCTAGGGGATGGGACGAGCCTACAGCTCCGGCCACTACGGCACGACGACGTCGATTCACTCGAACGGTTTCTCGATTCGCTTTCGCCCCTCACCCGAGAGCGCTGGATGAGCGGGGGTTATGAGCCCGAGTACGCAGCTGAACTATGCGATGCGATCGGCCGCTTCGATAAGCTCCGCATGGTATTGCTGACCTCGACGCAGCCCGCCCAGATGGTGGGCATATTTGAGTTCAGCTTCGGGATCCCTGAATCCGACTTCGAGCGCTTCAAGAGCTATGGAATCGAACTTGAAGAAGGCTGCCACGCCCGATTCGGGCCATGCCTGCGTGATGACTACCAGGGCAAAGGAATTGCCTCACTCGTCATGCCACACATGAAAGAATGCGCGCGTACATTCGGCGCTCGACACATCATCCTTTGGGGAGGCGTGATTCAAAGCAATCGGCCGGCAATTGCCTTTTATTCAAAAGAGGGCTTTCGTGAGTGGGGCGTTTTCCATACGCCAGACGGCAAGGAAAGCCTCGACATGATTTTGGATTTGTGACCAAAAAAGGGGCGCTTCCCTTTTACCTACCGCGCCACCTAAACACGTCTGGCAGGGCAGCGATGTAGGGGGCGACCTCGCTCCACAGCGTGCCGCGCGAGCGCATCTCGAGCGTTGAGCGGGCAGCCTTCGCCACCTCCCTGTCCCAGAGCCCGTTGCCACTTGCCGTGGCGAGAATAGAGAGGTGCACAGCCAATCCAGGATTGAGCGATAGCACACCAAGCCTCTCTTTGATTCCTGCTACCAGCGCATCTTTTACCTGGCTGCCCACTGCCTCTGAGCGGCGCAGCACGCCAAACACGGCTAGCATGTCGGCGAGGCTGCACTCGGTGCAGCGAGCCAGAAACCGTGCTGTCACCGGGGAGTCGGCGATGCCCAGACCTCGATTGAGCATGCGCTCGGTGAAGGCGCCGATCGTGTCTGCCGGGAGTTTGGGAAATTTCTTCAGCAGCTCGTCGAAACACTTCGTGGCTACTTCGTGCTCACCGGCCCGCGCCGCAAAGCGCTCCCACTCGAGAAGCTTCTCGGCCGGGGCAGTGGCAATAGCCGGCTCGATATCTTCGAGCGTAAAGGTGTTTCTCTTTCGCTCTTTCCCTTGGGCGACGAGCGCCTCTTGGTACGGGCTAGCGACAAGCCTCTCTTCGACTGTTTTCTTGATAAGCTCAGAGAGCTGCTGCTTGGCGTCTGGAGATGCCTTGGCCCGCTGCCACAGCTCCTCCATCTGCCTGCCGACCTGCTGCCCGAGGGGTGGCGCCACGGGGAGGCCCCGGAACGCACGAAGCTGCTCGTGCAATGCCCCGTCCGAGAAGAAGTTAAAGCGATCGGTAATTGCGTGCAGGAGGGCCGATGTGGCGACTGGGTTTACTTCCGTAGTCGCGCGCAGCTTGTTGTAGATGCTGATCAGGCTCGGCAGCGGCACCTCAATGTACGGGTCGAGAATCATGTTCCTGAGCCGCTCTGGGCTTGGCCCCTCTGCCGTAAAGGTGCGCTTTAGGCCGCCGATGTAGAGGTCGAGTTGGCTGGCATCGGCAGCTGCGAGCGCCTTGGTGCCTACTCGCAGGATCTCAGCCGCAAACTCATCGAAGGGCTGGTTAACTGAGAGGCGCCGCGAGAGGACGTGGAATAGAGACTGCTTGTTGCCACGGAGCGTAACCTGCTCGACCGACAAGCGCGCTAGAGACGCCTCCGCCGAGGCCAGCGGGTAGGCAACGGGCGACAAGAACAGCTCGCGCCGCGGCAGAAGGACTACATGGGCCCACGCGCCAGCCTCGACGCGCCGCATCAGGCTTTCTGCCGTTGGGTTCACTGAGCGCAGCTCAAGCGCCTGCTGCACCAGCTCAACCGGAATCGAACGGGCCTCTGCTGCAACTCTCGCTAATGCCGGGCCATTCCGGAAGATGAGCTGCTCTGCGCGCGCAGCGACCGTCTGATCGAAGGATTCTATGCGCGCTAGCGCCGCCTGCTCGAACGCTGAGAGCCACGCCCCGCCCGTCTTGGGGGGAAAACGCGAAGCGGCTAAGTCGTTGTTATTGTCCGGACTGCGTTCAAGCATACGGTATGTTGTACAGCACCCGGTTCCGCTACTGAAGGAACCAGGCCCCAAAAAGAACTCACCCCTGTTCGATTACTGGCGGCATGTCGGGATCTGTTAGGATCTGATCCTGCAAGCCCAAGGGTTTACACTAACCGCTCGGTGCGCAGCTCACCTAAGACCTTCTGGGCGTCGCGCTGGATCTTCTCCATACAGTCTATGCAGTAGGCGGTCCGCATGGAGCCCAGCCCCTCCGCGCCTAGATCCTCAGCAGCGAGGCGGAGTGCCTTGGCAAAGGCCTGCGACAGCACGAACAGCGAGTCAAGAGATGCTTCGCCGTCACCGAGCTGATTCAGGAGATACGCAACCGTGTGCTCGACTCGCGTCTCGTACGCGTCCCACTTCTGGACCCCCTGCTCCTCGCGCTCCGCCGGAGTGCGCTGAAGGGCTCGTGCTACCTGGTTATCGATCGCTTTCATGGCCTGCAGTAGGCCTTCTTCTAGCTTGCCGTGCTGGTTTGTCATGGTATCTCCGAAAAAGGGCCAGGGCTCCCGCCAGCAGAAAGTACCCTTTGTCGGGGGTAAACAAAAGAGTGGCGTTGGAGGGCCCTGCTACGGTCAAGTTGCTCCACTCGGCTTGGTGACAGGCCGGTCATGTGACTTTTCAGAAGAATAACCCCGCGAGCGGATGAGCCTAGCGACCTACTTGCGCGGCTGCGTGCTGCCGAGCCAGACGAAGTTCGAGAAGTTGTAACCGTCGAGCGTCTCAACCCAGAGGTAGATCTGGCGGTCTTTCGGAAGCTTGAGCCGCACAAAGAAGCGAACCTGGCCATCAGCTCCGGTTGTCGCCTCCCCCACTACTTCGCCTGCCGCAAAGAGTCGTAGGGGCACGCCGGGAATCGGCACTCCCGCGGCTGATATGACACTGCCTCGGATGCGCACCACGGGGGCGCCCGCACTGCCAACCCGACCCTTTGAGAGGCGGATGGTGGCGGTGTTCGCGTCAGGCACGTTGTTCGGCGGCGGTGTTGGGTAGCCCGGAGTGACATCAGGCCGCGGTGCGACCTGCTCTACCGATAGGCATGTGCCGTAGTGGGACAGGTGCGTGTTTACCTCAGCGAGACTGTCTACAGAAAAGGCGGTTGCAGCCGGAATAGAGATGCTTGGATACATGAGAGAGCCACGATTGGCTGTGTCATGGTTGGCGCCGAAGTTGTGCCCAACCTCGTGCGCAAGGATCGCGTAGTCTGCGGCATCCGCGTAGTGCGAGGTGATGCCGTACGCCAGGGCCGGAGATGAACACACCACGCCGATGTACGCGATTCCGATTACTGAACCCTCAATGTCCTTTCCGGTGAAGAGGTGCTTGAGATCGACCTCCTGGTGGAAGTCGCTCGGCGTATTCGACAGATTTGTGGGGTTCGACTCGTTGGCCACGAAGGCTTTCAGCAGCCGGAGCGGATCGGCAGTCGTGTAGGGCGACCCGCTCGCATACACATGCTGCTTGACCAGCCGGAAGCGGATACCAAGCTGCTGCGCGTAGATCCCCTCAGCCGTGTAGAGGAGCCCTGCAATCACCGCGTTGCTCGACTCGCCGTAGCGCGCGTACCAGTCCGGGTCGGCATCTGTGCTAATGGTGACGACTCGTGCCGTCTCAAGGCTCCCCGTGTCACTGCCTTCTCCGAGAGGCGCAACTACTGCGCCGCCCCCTGCCTCCGACAGCGCGGCAGCCGAGGAAGCCGCCCCTGTGGCACATCCTTTCCGCCGCAGCGCGGACCTGGGAATGCTCGACACGCTCGCCTCGATCACAATCGACCCATCGAGCTTCATTGTAATGGTGTAGATCCTTTGGCGAGAATTCCGAGAGCCCTTGGCTCTGCCTGGAAAAGAAACCTTGAGGGTATCCCCAACTACGTAGGCGGCCGATGGCATCACCCGTCGCCCCGTGGCCTTCAAGCCTCCGCCGAGAGATATGCGTCCGTGCAAGATTACTGGGACTACGGTGTCCTTGGCACGCCTGCCGTTGCGCGAGACCGATGCGCTCCAGGTCTTGTTGCGCCTGCGGTTTAGCTTTATGTCGATGTTGCCTAGCGTGGAGACTCGGCCTCTGACGCGCACCGTTGGGATGTTCTCGTACTCCACTGCCCGCTTCGGGGGCCGGAGCGCGGGCTCGATGCCCTCCAAGGACAGAAGAGCTCGGTACGGGCTTAGAGACTCAGCCTTGGCTGCTTCCGCACCACTCGCTCCCCAACAGAGGAGAACTGCCATCGCGCAAAGCTGCGCATGAAGCCGTCTCATGTCTCACCCCTAAAAACCGAGGGGAACGTCAAGTACTCCCCTGCAACCTTCGAACGTAGAGCGTTCCCTTTTACGATGCCGTGCCCCACCTCACGTTTCGGCCTTTTTTTTGCGATGCCATTTGGGGCACTTGCCTCATCGCCTCACGCCGCTTACAAACACGCTGTGGCGCCTGCTCTTTTCCTCACTCAATCTGCGGCAACGCGATCCTTCTGTGCACGATGGCGAGCTCGGCCATATGTAGTGGCGCGATGTGTGGCTGTTTTTCTCGCTGTCGTGCTTGTCTCATCTGGCTGCGCCCGTCCAGCGCCGCAGCCAGACGAAGCCTTCAGGCCGGCACAGGCGCCAGAGATTACAGATGACCTTGGGCTAAGCGGGCTCCTGCCGGCGATTGAGGCGCAGCGGAGTGCTCTCCTTAAGAAGCCGGAGCGAGAGATGCGGTTCGGGCCGCTAACCATACGCCAAGGAGACTACGCTAACGCCCTCGATCAACTCGCGACTGAGCTGCGTGCCCCCTCAACTCCGGAACAGAAGATGCAGTTTATTCGGGAGCACTTCGACTTCTACGAGCTGTACGGTGCCGAGCGCTGGGGGCGGGTTCTGCTGACCGGATACTTCGAGCCGGTCATCCCCGGCAGCATGAGCCCTACCCGCAAATTCTCTCGCCCGCTGTACTCCAAGCCGCCTGGCCTATTGACGATCCCGCTGGCTCCGTTCGCCTCGCGCTTCAAGGGCAAAGGCTCACTCAAGGCGCGGGCGCAGGGCGAACAGGTAGTGCCCTACTACTCGCGGGAAGAGATCGACGGCAAGGGCGCGCTCAAGGGCCGCGGGCTTGAGCTCGCTTGGGTAGACCCGATCGACGCCTTCTTCATGCAGATCCAGGGCTCTGGAACGATCGACCTTGGGCAAGGCGGCTCGGTGCACCTCGCGTACGCCGACAAAAACGGGCAGGCGTACGTGCCGATCGGGAAGTTTCTCAAGGAGGCCTTGGCTCCCAAGCCCGTCACGATGCAGGGGATCGTTGATACCCTGCGAGCAATGCCGCCCCAGGAGCGCGACGAGCTCATGTTTAAAAACCCGAGCTACGTCTTCTTCCGGCGCTCTCAGCAGCGCGCCGTAACATCTCTCGGCGTGCCTGCTACCCCTGGCCGAACGATCGCAGCCGATGGTGCTTTTGCGCCGAAAGGCGCCCTGGTGTTCATGCAGTTCGAGAAGCCAGTTGTGCCAGACATCGACAGCCCTGACGCCACGCCGCAAGAAGCAGGCGAACGCGTTGGCCGGCTGGTGCTCGACCAAGACTCAGGCGGGGCGATAACCGGCACCGGCCGCATAGATTTGTTCTGGGGGCGAGGGTCAGAGGCTGGCCGCTTCGCGGGAGCGCTTCAGGCGCCGGCTCACGTGTGGTACCTCGTGCCTAAAATTGCCACGCAGTGAGCGTTGAGCTTCTACCCTGCCGGAATCAGCACATGGTTCTATCAGATATTGCTCCGAGGATTCAGAAGAGAACTCACGCCGCTAGCGAGCAAGATGAAGAGCTGTTTCCCTCATTCCGGGCATAGTTTCACCAAAAAACAGCGAAGTCGAACACATCTGCGTGGAGGACTCCCTCGCCATTTATTTATTGCTTTACCCGAGAGCTCATGTACGCTCGATAGAAGACGGCAAAAGTCATGGAGTTTGTCTCTCACGCATGACAATTACCTTGTCCGACAAGGAAGCAAAGGTCCTCGTTGCGGCGCAGCTTCAGGCGAACGCCTCCTCAAGCACCCTTCAAGCTGCGGCCGGGCTCCCGGACCACGTTGTGCGGCGCAGCCTGCGCCGACTGATTGAGTGCAACATTGCAGTCCCAAAAGCCCTGATAAACGTCAATCCGATCGGCTTCGACAAAACTGGCGTATTCTTCTCGCTTGGAAGCAGCGAGCCCACGACGAGGCAGCAGGCGCTCGACTTTCTTGGCCAGCTCCCGCACGTTGTCTCACTCTACGAACTGTGCGGAGAGTACGAGTACTTCGCTGTGATTGCATCGCGCGGCGCGATGGCGCTTGCAGCCATCCTCGGGGAGATCGCCGAGGCGGCTCCCTGCTTCCAGCAGATAGCGGTGTCTACGCGGGTATCCCTTTCGCTGTACCAGCGCACCTACCTTGCAGACCCGCTTGAGCCCCGAACTTTCGTCCGTTACCACCACACCGACGAAGAGGTGCAGCTCGCGCGGGAGGATGTCGCGGTGCTACAGGGGCTCGACCTTCACGGTGTTCTGACGCCAGCAGGCCTGGCCCGGGCGATCGGCCAGCCCGCTTCTTCTGTCGCCTACCGGCTAGCGCGGCTTGAGCGCCAGCGAGTTGTTTGTGGCTACCTGCTTCACTTTAGGCCCGAGACCCTAGGCATCTCTACTCACCACATCCTGGTCGCGTGCAGGGCGAACGGCCCCAAGATGGCCGAGCGGTTGCACCAGTTCTGCCTTGGCGAGCCAAATGTTGTCGTGCTCGCGCAGTGCCTCGGCAACTGGCAGTACGAGCTTAGGGCTGAAACGCGGGACTCCAACGAGCTGGCGATGCTGTGTGTCAGGCTCAAGCGCGCGCTGGGCCAAGACCTGGTTGAGCTTAAGACCCACATGCTCGTTCAGGAGTTAAGGTACATGCGCAGCTCCTTCCTGTGGGAGATACAGCAGCCGGCCGGAAGCTCGATGCTATGCGCCCTCGATGTTGAGCCCGAGAAGAAAGCCGTGTCATGAGGCTCCCTGAGCCAGTCTAACCCTGCCCGCGACTGCCCGTAGGCTTCGCTAGTCTTCTTCTGCCTGATCTGCCTCTAGATCCGGCACCCCTCCCCGTCCAGGGGGCGGCTGCGCGGGGATGGCATTAGGAATGAGCGCCGGCTGCCCTACAGCACCAGGCT
>OMIG01000270.1 GCA_900299035.1 Pseudomonadota bacterium | reverse complement strand
AGACGAGCGTAATGCCAGCAAGCAAAGATGGGGTGCTGTACAAGAAGAAGCCTAAGCCAGCCCCCACAACTGTTATGACAGCGAGCAGCACGGTAAGGCCGCGCAGCAGCTTGTACGCGAAGGCCTTGTTCGTTTCATCTGTCTCGACGTAGCGAACCCACAGCGCTGCGGCGAAAAATGCGAAGCCTGGTATTGATGGCACTATGTAGGTGCCCGTGTACTGACGCGCGCCAAGGAGCAGGAACGGGCAGCAGGTAGCCCAGATAAAGCCAAACAGCAGATTCTCGTCGAGGAGCATTTTCTTCGTTCCCCGCCTCGAGAGAGTCCGCCAGCGGATGCCTAGCCAAACGAGGAGCACCACCGACCACGGCACGAGTGCCGGGATCATCATGAGCCAGGCAGCACCGAAAGGCTGTCGGTGGCCGGTGCCGTACAGGTCTCCGTACTCTTTCTTGAAGAAGCGTCCGAAGTTCTCCGAGATGAAGAAGTACTCCAGAAATCCGGGGGTCTTGAGCTCTGCCAAAATGTACCAAGGGGCTGCTATGGCGAGGAACACTAGAGGACCCGTAATCCAAGGCAGGGCTGCAAACTGCTTCGGCCACGCGCCCGTGGTGCGACGTCTGAGGAGCATCCACGGGAGCACGACGAGACCTGGCAGCACTATCGCCAAAGGGCCCTTTACCAACATGCCTATGCCGGCGCCAACAAATGCGAGGTACCCCCAGAGATTTGATCGCCCAAACGGACCGAAGCCCTCCTTCCGCTCGGCGAGCAGGAAGCCGACGATCGACAGCGTGGTACCGAGGGTCAGGGTCATGTCGAGTACCGCCGCTCCGGCGAGGAAGAACGCAATTGTCGAAGACCCAAAAACGATAGCGGCGATGTAGCCTGCTGAGACTCCGAGTCTCGAACGAGCGCCAAGGCCAACTACAAGACCGATCCCCAGCGCACTGAGCACTCCAGGCAAACGCGCAGCGAAAGATGTGTAGCCGAAGAGCAGGTAGCAGAGCTGCATGAGCCAGAAGTGCAGCGGCGGCTTGCCGTTGTAGGGCACCTCGACTCCTTTCAGGTTGATCCAGGGGGTAATCCAGTCGTCGCGATCGAGCATGATCTTTGCGACAGAGGCGTATCGGCCTTCGGTTGTGTCGACTAAGTCAGGGAACGGGAGAGAGAAGAGACGCAATAGAACAATGGTTGTCAGAATTACCCAGCTTGCTGCGACGAGGTTGGCTGTTTTCTTTTGGGAGGCTGACACAAAGAAGTCCTGGAATCGGTTCAACTGGAGCGCGGGCGGAAGAGTAGCACTTATGGACGGCGGAAACGAGGGTCCCTGACCGTTTCTTAATGGAAGCTAAGTATTTCTTGAAACTAGGCAAAAAGAGAGGAGCAGCTGCCGGCCAGTCAGGGGAGGTTTAGTGGCAACTGGCCGGCAGTGCTCCACGCCTAATCACTCCGACGGAGGTTTGGAGTGGGTATTCAGAGTCTACTTAGTTTTTCCCTCATCCTACTTCGTAAGCCCCCATGGTCGCCGGGTTTTGTGGCAGGTCCAGGATTTTTTTGATGGTTTTTTCAGGTTTTCGCCGCTCTTTATTTGTGTGGGCGCTCGCTGCGCTGGCGCTCGTGCCTTCGTCGGGCTGCGTGCGGCTGTCGCGCAACCACCTCTACGATGGGCCGCCTGCGCGACCCGAATCGATGGACCGCTACTACGCGCCTGAGCACAGCTACGTTTCCTACCGCGAGGAGATTGAGACGGCGACGGAGAAGTACACAATCAAGCACATAACGGTGGAATCCTACGCCGGGCCGATTGTGATCGACTACTTCCAGACGCCTAAGCAGACGGACTCGCTGGTGCTGGTGTTCCCAGTTTTGGGCGGAAAGAACTTCATTGAGCGCCACATGGCGAAGTACTTCGCGGAGGCCGGGTTTGACTCTGCGATCGTGAACCGAAGCAACGAGTTTAAGGATCCAGCCAAGTTTGACGAGCTTGAGGAGATCTTCCGGCTCAACGTGATTCGTGACCGCCTTGCGCTCGACTTCTTTCAGAACGAGTACGGCAAGGCTCGTTTCGGAACGTTCGGCATCAGCCGAGGCGCAATCAACGTGGCGCTTACGGCAGGAATCGACGAGCGGCCTAAGTACCACGTGCTCGTGATGGGAGGCACCGACCTGGTTGATCTCTTCAGGGACTCAAACCAGCCTCGTATCGCCAACTACATCCAAGCCGTCTCTGATCAGAAGGGCTTTTCGCAGGAGCAGTTTTTTGAGGCCTTGCGCACGCAGCTCAGGACTGACCCCAAGAACACTGCGCGTTACCTGGATGGAAGAGATACGCTGCTCATCCTAGGTATCTTCGATCGGACGGTGCCGATTCGGTACGGCCTGAAGCTGAGAGAGCAAATCGGAAGGCCCGAGACAGTCTTCCTGCTAGCAGACCACTACGTCGGGGTGCTGTACTCACAGACTGTGTCGGTGGTGCCGCCAAGCAAAGACGGCCCTGGGCTCTTCCCGTTTCCGTACGTCGAGGAGGAGGCGCTCAACTTCTACGATCGGCACTTCAACGACGAGACTCACTGGACCATCGTGCCGTACCGGATGCTCCAGACTCCGGTCAACCTGGTGGTGGAGGGCTT
>OMIG01000269.1 GCA_900299035.1 Pseudomonadota bacterium | reverse complement strand
CCTAAGGCCCCTAGCGACGCACCCGCACAAACCAGTCATGAAACTTCTTCATTCCGTCCCGGAACGAGGTGACAGGGTGGTAGTCTAAGAGCCGCTTCGCCTTGCTCACGTCGGCGTTAGTGAGCTCGACGTCGCCGGGCTGCGCCGGAAGCTGCTCAATCTTGAGCTCTCGGCCAGTAACCTTCGACACGGTCTCAAGCGCCTCGTTGAGAGACACGGTTGCGGAATTGCCCAGGTTGAAGATCTCGTACCCGATCTCGCGGTCGATGGCGTTGACGAAGCCGCTCACGAAGTCATCTATGAACGTGTAGTCGCGCCGCGTCGTGCCATCGCCGAACTTCCGAATCGGCTTGCCATCGAGTGCGGCCGCTATGAAGAGCCACGGCGCCATGTCCGGGCGACCACGAGGGCCGTAGACGGTAAAGGGACGCACCACATTAATCTTCATGCCGTACAGGCTGTGGTAGGTGTGGCTGAGCACCTCAGTCGCCTTCTTGGTTGCGGCGTACGGCGAGATGGGCCGATCAGTTGCCGAGTCGTCCTCGCGAAACGGGATTCTGGTCGAGTTCCCGTACACCGACGAAGATGAGGTAACAACTGTATTGGCAATCCTGCCCTTGCGAGCGGCCTCAAGCAGCGTCAAAGTGCCGCGCACATTCGCCTCTTGGTACATGAAGGGGTCTTCGATAGAGGGCCGCACTCCGGCGCGAGCAGCGAGATGAGCCAGGTGCGTGACTCCGCCCTTGACTATGAGGCTTTCCACCAGAGCGCCGTTACAGATGTCGCCCTCCACGAACTTGAAGCGCGGGGATGCGCTCAAGAGCTCAACGTTCTCGCGCTTGTACTGGATTGGGTAATAGTCGTTGACATTGTCGAGGCCGATGACGGCATCTCCGCGCGCGAGCAGCCGCTCGGCCACGTGAGAGCCGATAAATCCAGCAGCGCCTGTGACAAGAACCGTTTTCATGCCGGCCGTATTCTCCCCGTATTCAAATCGAAAGGCAAACTGCCCAACCGACGCTCTTACTAGCCCGAGAAAAGATCGTGTGGGATGAGCCACGTTAGCCGCTCTCTAGCGACCGTGGGGCATCATAACGCCATGAAAAAGCTGCCTGCAATCCTCATCACCTGCCTGATCGTCCTAAGCCTGTCGGCCTGCCTTCGATACACCCCTTCCCGAGAAGAGCTCGAGGAGAAGTACGCGAGCAAAAACGGGCCCCAAGCCGACATCGGCGGCGAAGTCGAATTCGCCGCTTACGAAGACGCACTCGACGCCCGACTGAAGCAGCTCATCTCGGACCGAAGCCCTCTTCTAAGGGCCTCTCCTGAAGCGGGATATGCTGTGGGGCCAGGAGATGTGCTGGACGTTCACGTCTTCGGCTTTGGCGACCTGCAGACGTCTTCCGAAGTCGCTCCGGACGGAAGCCTCTCCCTGCCCCTCGTCGGGCAGGCGAACGTATTGGGCAAGAGCATACCTCAGATTCAGCGCGAGCTTCGTGGACGCTACGGGCGCTTCATTCGCTCGCCAAACGTCGATGTTGCACTCAAGACCTACCAGTCAAACCGCGTGAGCGTGATCGGCGAGGTGGCGCGTCCTGGCACATACCCTCTGCGACGGCCGGGACAGCTCATTACCGAGTTCCTGAGTGAAGCGGGCGGCAAAACCCAGAACGCCGGCAACCGGATCATCCTCCTGCCTGCTCCCCGCATTTTGCCCCACCAGGGGCCTTCCGACGGCATGGGCGTGCCGATTCACATGGCGAGCACCTCACCTGAACAAGCGCAAGTCGGTGTCGAGGTAGACCTAGAGCAGCTCATCGGCCAGGTGGACCAGCCGCCAATTCTCATTCCGATGCTCTCCGGAGACACCGTTGTTGTGCCTGAGGCCGGCATGTTCGAGGTAGACGGCGAGGTCAACAAGCCCGGCTCGTACCGGCTCTCATCTCGTACATCCGTGATCGGCGCTATCGCTGCGGCAGCCGGCTTCACCTACTCTGCAAATGTTCATGAGGTCGAAGTCATCCGAGAGATTGGGGGAGGCCGCAAGGCGGCCATAACTCTTGACCTTGAGGAGATCGGCCTGCGAGGCGCGCGTGACATACGGCTCAGGAATGGTGACCTCGTACGAGTGCCGAGTGAACCCGGCCGCTTCTTCCGGCGACAAGTCGTGGAGACCCTCAACGGGCTATTCAACGGCTTTAGCATCACGCAGCGCAATTAGTAACGGACCTTAACGGAGCCTGACCATGCTTCCCGAACTCCCCCTTGGCGTGCAGCAAGCCTCGACGCCGATTGCCCTGACGACCGACCCCGCTGAACACGGGCACCCAGGCTATTCGGGGCTCGACGGTGACGAGCAGCCGCTGCGCGAATGGCTCAGAGTGTTGCAGAAGCACCGCTCTCTGGTGGCAGCTGTTACCCTCTTCTTCGTTGGCGCAGCCGCCCTGTACTGCACAATCACGCCGCCTCTCTACACAGCACAAACAACTGTCGAGATCCGCGGCTACGCGCCGGTAATCGCAAACCTGTCAGTAGACGCACTGCTCGGAGCAGACACCCGAAAGATCGAGTACCAAAAGACAACCGTCGCGAAGCTTAAGCTTGAGGGCCTCGCCGACCTAGTGCTCTCGACTGATGGGCTAGACCTAGAGCTTGACGAGTACTGGAAGCAGCGCAGGTCGGTTGTTGAGCATGCGTTCGCCTCAGTCACACAAAGCGACAGCCGCCCCGACAGGTCGCTGATCGCCGGGGATGACAAGCACTACCTACACCGGCCGGCGACGCTGCGCCGCTACCTCTCCATGATCGACATCGCCCCCGTTCACGAAACGAACCTAGTCACCATCCAGGCTACTACCGGCAGCGCTGAACTATCCCAGCGAATTGCTAACGCGCACGCCCTGGGCTTCATCCAGCACCTCCAGAATGAGCGCCGAGAAGCCGTAGCAAACAACGTGGGCCTACTGCAGCGCCAGGCGGCAGAACTTAAGGCCCGAGTCACGACAGCCGAGCAGGAGCTCTCGCAGTATGCTGCTACCAACAAGCTACTGACCGTGCGTCAAGACGAGGCGAGCAACATCAACGTCAGGCAGATTGAAACGCTCTCCTCCATGCTGGCTGACTCCGTGGGGCGCAGGATCAAGTCCGAGAGCCTGCTGCACGAAGCGCAGGGCAAGCGAGCTGAAGAGAGCTCCGTAGCCGACGACGAAGTCACCAGGCAGCTTCGCGTTAGCCTCAAGCAGGCTGAGACAGAGTACGCAACCCAGAACAGCCGGCTCACAGCCGCACACCCCGTCATGGTAGAGCTGAAGGCAAAAGTCGACTCTCTCAAGAAGGCCATCTCGGACGAGCGCAAGCGCTCGCTCAAGACGATCCAGGGCCAGTACGAGGCAGACAGGTCCGCCGAAACGAAGCTGCGGGCCCAGGTTGAGGAGGAGCGAGCTGCCGCGCAGGAATCGGCCCAGCGCCTTATTCAGTACAACGTGCTGAGCAAGGAGGCCTCATCGCTGCGCGAGCTCTACCAGGCCGTCCTCAAGCAAGCAAAGGAGGTAGAGATTAGCGCGGCGACATCGACAAGCAACGTGTTCGTCACGGACTACGCCTCCTTGCCCGGCTCGCCGAGCGCCCCACGCACCGGTGTCATCCTCGTTCTCTTCACGATAGTGGGCGCGACAGCCGGCATGTTCGCAGCTTTTATGGCCGAGTCTCTACGAGACTCGTTGACATCTCCGGACGACGTGCAGGCGGCCCTGCTCCTGCCGCTGCTCGGCACGGTTCCGTCTTTTATCGAGCCAGCTCCTGCGGCGCCGCCCGCTCTACCCTCTCCTGAACCCTCAGGGGAAGCCCTCCCGCCTTCCACCACTACCAGCCCACCAACCCCGCGCCGGCTGATTGTGACGTCCGGATCGCGCGAGCCGGTGTCCGAGGCTCTGCGCACGCTGCGCGCAAGTATTCTGCTCTCGTCTGCCGACCACCCTCCGCGAGTGGTAATGGTCTCAAGCGCCACACAAGCCGAGGGCAAAACGACCATTGTGAGCAATCTGGCTGCCATCTTGGCCCAGGGCGCCTACAGGGTTGTAATGGTCGATGCTGACCTACGGCTCAGCGGGTTGACGGCGATGTTCGACCAGGACGGGCTCTCGCCTCGGACCGGGTTATCAGACCTTCTCACCGGACAGGCCGCTCTTGACCAGGTGCTTCGCCCGACCTCCGTCCCCGGGCTTTCGCTGGTTCCGGCTGGAAACCAAGCCCCCGATCCCGCCGAGCTGCTCGGCTCACAGCGCATGCGGGAGCTTACGCAGCACCTCTCTGAGCAATTCGATTTCGTGCTGGTCGACTCTCCGCCGATCCTGCCAGTGGCAGACTCTCTAATGCTGTCGCGTGTCGTCGACAGCGTCGTCTTGGTTATCCGCAGCAGCCACACCGATAGGAAGCAGGCGCAGGAGGCTCGTCGACGCCTTCTGGGCGTTCATGCCCGAATCCTAGGCGTCGTGCTCAACGACCTCGATCGCTCCGAGCACGATTCCTCGGCAGGCGGATACTCCGGGTACCAAGCCCGCTAACAGCCTCCCCACGCGCCCTACCGGGCCCCAGATCCTGTGACGACAACGCCCACAGTTTTCGCCGCGATCCACAGGTCGAGCAGAAGGCTGCGTCGCCGGATGTAGAGCAGGTCGAGCCCGAGCTTTCGCCGGTAGCCGGCTAGGTCGTCCGGGTAGCCCTGAATCACCTGTGCCAGCCCAGTCAGTCCAGCCTTGGCCCGCAAGCGGCGATGGAACCCGCGAATCTGCGCTGACAGGTCTCTGGCGATCTCAGGCCTCTCCGGGCGCGGCCCTATCAGGCTCATCTCTCCCTTGAGGACGTTAAAGAGCTGGGGAAGCTCGTCGAGCCGCGTCTTGCGCAGGAACCGCCCGAGCGTTGTGACACGAGCGTCACCATCGCAAGCGAACACCGCCCCACACTGTTGCTCTGCGTCGAGACGCATGCTGCGGAACTTGATCAGCATAAACACCTTGCCGCCCTCGGTAAGCCGCGCCTGCCTAAACAGAGCGGGCCCATCAGACGTTGCTCGCACGCCGACCGCAACCGCAGCCATAATCGGAGCGGCCACAACAAGCAAGGCGCTCGCGCCTATAAAATCGAACACGCGCTTTGCGGGTTGGCGCACATTCGAAGCCTCTCTCGCTGCTTCACTGTTGAGCCCCGTTACTAGCTCGAGCCCGCTCTGTGCTGATGAGACTGAAAGAATTGTAGCTTTCACGTGCGTCCTCCGTATGCGTGCCGATCTGGACCCGACACATGCGCATTACTTTTTGCGATGCGTCGTAGCCCCGATCACGTCGGTAGGGCTCGATGTCGCGTACAAGAAGAGGTACTCGAAGATCACCAAAGACGTTTATGCGAGCAGTCATTCTTTACAACACCTCTTGGTACGTTTACCTGCTACGGAGAAATCTCATTAAGGCTCTTCAGGCCTCCGGAGTCGAAGTGACTGTGGTGTCGCCAAGCGATCGCTACACTGAGCGAGTTAAGGCACTAGGCGTTTCTCATGTGCCTATCTCTATGAATCCTCGGAGCGTGGGCCCGCTGACTGAGGCGGCTACCGTCGCTAGCATCTACCGAGCGCTGAGGCGCGCGCGTCCAGACGCGGTGCTGTCCTTCACGGCGAAGTGCAACGTCTACGCCGGGCTGCTTCGCGGCGTCTTGGGCTTTCGGCAAGTCGCAAACGTGTCCGGCCTCGGAGAGGGCTTTCAGCGCAGCGGCGCCCTCTCGGCCGTCATGCGCCGTCTGTACCGGCTCTCGCTCTTCAGCGCGGACCGAGTGCTCTTTCAGAACCAGGAGGACCATGACATGTGCGTGGGTAGCGGCTTGACGCACGCGGAACGCTCGACCGTGATCCCTGGCTCCGGAGTGGACTTGGGGGCTTTCTCTCCAGCCCCGAAGACGATGCCCGGGCCACTTACGTTTCTCATGTTTGGGCGGCTCCTGCCGAAGAAGGGCTTCGACTCATTCCTAAAGGCAGCCAGCAGGCTGAAGGCAGAATTCGGGAACGCCTGTTCGTTCTGGGTGCTCGGCGCGGCCGATTACGACCGTCCAGAGTCGCTCGACCTGCTCGAGCGCGTGATGGAAGCACACAGCCAAGGGCACGTTAGATACCTGCAATCCACTGATGACGTGCTGCCGATCCTGCGAGACGCGGACGCCGTGGTGCTTCCATCAACCTACAACGAGGGCATCCCGCGCTCGCTCCTTGAGGCCTTGGCCTGTGGCAAGATCATTGTCACCACCGACTGGAAGGGCTGCCGGGAGACGGTTCACCACGGCAGAAACGGTTTCTTAGTCGCTCCCGAAGACGACTTCTCCCTCACACAGCACCTGCGCAAGGTGATCGAGCTGCCCGAACTAGCACGCATTCAGATGGGCAATGCGAGCCGCAAGCTCGCACAAGAGAAGTTCGATGAGCGCGCAGTTATCGACGCCTACAAACGCGCACTAGGCATCTCGCGCGTGACTCCCCTGCCCTCAGTGCGCCGTGAGGCTCTCGGGCCGTCACGGCCGTCCAGCAGCTCGAGCGTTCGGACGTTTCACCTGCCCCCAACGAAGCGCGGAGACGGTCGCGAGCAGCGACTCTAGTGCTCGGCCTGGGGCGATGAAGGCCAGCAGCAGGCACGAGACACCCCATACGAGCGCGGCAGCCGAACAGAGCGCCATGCTGCGGTCGAACGCCGAGAGCGACGAACACTCAAGAGATGCGTCGAGCTGCCAGAGCACCACGCCGACTGAGGCAGACGCCAGCACTCCGGACAGGTGCGCCCGCCAGAGCTCCGCAGGAGATATCTCAAGCAGCCTGGCACTAAGGCGAGTCATCATCGCGTAGTTAATCGCAAGCGCACAAACGACTCCGAGCGCAACCCCTCTCGGCCCATCCAAGACGGCACCGACTGCTGAGCCGCCCAAAATCGCTGCGGCATACACCCCCTGCTGAAATGCGTACCGGTACACGGCGCCGAGTGAGCGCGCCACTGTGTCGCTACACTTGTAGGCCGTGCGGAAGAAAACACCGAAGGAGAGCACCGATAACAACGGCACAACAGCACCCCAGCGAGGACCGAAGATACACTCAACTATAGGCGCAGCACCGAAGAAGAGAAGCACCCCCACAGGAAGGGAAACGAGAGTGAGAAGCTCAAGCGCCGACAGGTACACCCCGCGTATCTTCTCCCGGCTCTCCTGCTGCTTGGCCATCACCGGGAAAAGCACCCGCTCAAGCACCTGCGCCACGTACACGGCGGGAAGCGCCATGAGCTGGTAGGCGCGGCTGTAGAATCCAAGCGCCTCTATGCCGAGCAGCCGTCCGACTACGAAGTTGTCTCCCTGCAGAGAGGCGAAATTCAGCATCCTGCCTAGACTGAACCCCCCGCCCATGTACAGCAAGCCTCGCAATCGACTCGAATTGAACCTTCCACGCCCCTCTACACGTGGCGCGAACCAGTACAGGAGCGCGACGCGGAGCGAGCGCATCGCCACGTGCGAGGCGACTAGCGCCCAGACGCCTAGACCGATCGCCGCAAGGGCGGCGCCAACGAGCCCGATTCCGAGGATGTACGAGACGTTCTCAACTAGCATCATCGTGCGGAACTGGAGCGACCGCTGAATGAGCGCATCGCTCGTCACTCCCAACCCATCGATGAAAAACGCGAGTGCCAGCACCCGCACAATCGGAGACACGAGGGGTTCGCGGAAGAATTGAGCTACAGCTGGAGCAGCCAGCCACACAGCCGCTGTCATAATGAGCCCACACAGGACCGACAGCACGGCCCCCGTCACCACATCATCCGCGTCGAGTGAGGCGCGCTGCACGAGCGCTGGTCCCACCCCCACCTGCCCGAGGCGCTCGACGAGGCTGGTGCAGATTAGCGCTATGCCCATCAGGCCGAAGTCCCTCGGGGTAAGGAGTCGGGCCAGAATCGCAAGCACGGCAAGCTTCGACACCCCACCGACAGCGGCTGAGAGGTACATCCAAACAAGGCCCTGGGCCACTGCTGCCTTCGTTGGACGCACGGTATCCGACATGCTCTCTCTCCTGATCCATAGGTAGCCT
>OMIG01000268.1 GCA_900299035.1 Pseudomonadota bacterium | reverse complement strand
TGTTTGTTCACCGTTTTCGAGAGAGTCTTGCCGAATGGCATGTTCCCCAGAGTTTTTTCGCTTCGTTCGGGCCGCGAGGCGTGCATGCCGCTTCGAGCAGCGTGCCAGCTTCTTTGTCGCGTTGCTCAGGGCAGCGTGCCCTGGCGCTGAAGCTGCGTTGGCTTTCGCCGTGAGCGAGGGCGAAAGCGCCGCGCCGCTTGCGTTGCCGGAGGCGATCTTGCGTGAGCTTCAGTCTGATCCTCTCACCGTTGGTTGGGCTCATCAGGTGTGGAACGAGCCGCTGCGCAAGGGAACTACGTGGGGAGTGAGCCGGCGCGCAGAGCGGCAGACGGAGCGGCTCGATCTGGCGGCCGCAACTCAGATCTATACAGACGAGTACATGGCTGCCTTTCTGTGCAGCCGGGCGGCGATGCTCGATAAGCTAGGCGGAGATGTGTGCGACCCGGCGTGCGGCACCGGGCACCTTCTGGTGCAGGCTCTTCGCGCCGTCAAAACGCGTGAGCCCAACAGGCCAGCCCTTGAGATTCTGGAGCGGCTGTACGGCCTGGAGATCGACCCGCTCGCCGCCGGAATAGCCCGCGGCGTGCTCGTTGCAGAAGCGGTGCGGCTCGGCGCTTGCTCTCCCGACGATGCGCTTCGCCTCGTGAGCGAGAGGATCGTCGCGCTCGACTCCAAGGCTGGCTCGCTCGATCGAGGGTCGAGGCATCCGCTGGCCTCGCGTCGCTACGGGTGTGTTCTCGCTAATCCGCCGTACCTGGGGCGGCGCAAGCTTCCGGCTGAGGCGCGCGAGCTGCTCGACCGCGACTTCAAAGACTGCTCGCTCGACCTGTGCGCGGCTTTCATGCAGCGAGCCGTTGAGCTGCTCGCTCCCGGCGGCTTCTTGGGGCTCGTCACTCACGACAAGTGGCTGCGGCTGCGCGGGTACCGTGCGCTGCGAAATGGCGGGGCTTCGTTCGGCGGCTTGTACCGAGAGCTTACAGTCGACACCATCTGTGAGCTTGGCAAGCGCGCGTTTGATCCGAAGCTTGGGCTGCACGACGGGCTAGGGGCGGCTCTCCTGACAGCCACTAAGGAGCCGCCTGATGACGAGCACCGCGTACAGCTTATCTCGCTGGCGATGCTGCCTGACAGCGGCGCTAAGGCTGCGTGGCTCTCGGCATCCGGCGCAGCGAAGCGTGAGAGTCGCCCTGAGCAGCGCGAGGTGGCGCAGGGCGAGTTGATGGCCGAGCCCCACGACCGGATCTTTATGGAGGGCGCGGGTGTCCCTGCGGCCCTGCTCGTTGCTTCGCGCCGAGTTGGCGCCGAGGCTACCGTGGTGGTTGGGCTTCAGACCGATGACGACCGGCGGTTTGTGAGAAACCACTGGGAGGTTGAGCCTGACAGCTCACGCTGGCTCGTGCACGCTCGCGGTGGCGGCTACGGGCGCTGGTATGGGCTAAACCGGACTGTGCTCGACTGGGGACAGGGGCGGGAAGTCTTCGAGCGCTCTAGCCGCTCCGGCATTTCTGCGTCCTGCTGGTTTGAGCAGCGTGGCTGGGTTTACTCCTGGTTCGCAAATGGGTCGATCGGCCTGAGAGTGAAGGAGGAGGGGTGGAGCTTCGGGCGAGCAGCCTCTTCAGGAGTTTTCTGTGAAGACCAGCGGCTCATCGCGTTTCTCAATTCGCGCTTCGCGTCTCGCTGTGCTCGCGGGCTAGGCGGCAAGGTGCAGCTGCCTGAGGGCGTGGTGCGCCGGCTGCCAGTCCCAGATTCGCTCGATGGCATCAGCGCAGAGCTGGTTGAGCAGGCGGTGCGGATCAAGCGTGAGATCGTCTCGCACGACATAACGGAGATCACTTTTGAGCCGGGGCGCACAACGAGCGCTCTTCAGATGGTTGCGCTCGAAGCGCTGCTGCGGCTCGTTGAGGGAGCCCTTGAGCTTCAGGTCGCCCGGGCGCTCAAGGCGGAGGATTTGCTGCGCGGGGCGCCAGGAATGCTCCCTGTTGGGCTGCTGCCGCCCTCGGCTGAATTTTACGCAGAAGATTTCTGGGCGCTCGTGCCGGCTGAGTTCTGCGCGCTGCGCAGCTCTGTTGAGGAGACTGCTGCCGGATCACGCTGCGCGATAGGCGATGAAGATCTTGAGCGGGCGGTGAGTGAAGGCGTGCAGGTGAAGGCTGCGCCGCTCGGCTTGCCAGCAGACGGCTGGCTGGAGCGGCTGTGCTCCGCGCTCGCGCTCAATCCGCTAGAGGCAGCCGTGCGAATATCTCGCCTGCACGGCAGCTCCGCAGAGGTTCGTCGAGCGCTTGAGCTTCCGCTGGCCGAGCAGGCCATGTTCGCCGCTATTCTAGATGGGATTGGGCACCCGTGGTGGAGCCAGGCGCGGCGCCGTAGCTCTGAGAGGGTAGCAGGAGTTTCTCGAAAGGAGGCGCAGGAACTGGCTGCCGCGAGTGGCGCGGCCCACCGTTTCGAGCTCGTTTCGGGGAGCACGCTAGCCGAATGGCTCGAAGGCAGAATTGACGCGTGGCAGCGCCGAACCTTCGGCGCCTGCGGGCCTCTGGCCGTCTCGCCGGGATCGAGCTGGATGGCTAGCCCTCAAGCTGCTTGAAAACCGAGATGACGGCAGAACGATTCGGGTGCCAGCTTACTGGGCCAGTCTTTAGGCTTCCTGGCGGCTGGTTGGGACATCTCCGCGGTGGTACACCCGGGAGCGTGGCGGCACGCTCGATGTAAGCCACACGTTTCCGCCGATCACGCTGCCTTCTCCGACTGTGGTCTCTCCTCCGAGGATCGTTGCGTTGGCGTAGATCACCACGTTGTTCTCGATGGTCGGGTGGCGCTTCTCGTTGGCCATTGATTTGTCGACGCTCAGCGCGCCCAGTGTCACGCCCTGGTAGATCTTGACGTGATCCTTGATGAGCGTTGTCTCACCGATAACGATGCCGGTGCCGTGGTCGATGACGAACGAGCGGCCAATCACGGCTCCTGGGTGGATATCGACGCCTGTAATGCGGTGGGCGTGCTCAGTCAGCATGCGCGGCACCGTGGGAACCTGCTGTCCGAAGAGCCAGTGAGCGATGCGGTAGACGGCGATCGCGTAGAAGCCGGGGTAGGCAACAATCACTTCGTCTACGCTCTTAGCTGCAGGGTCGCCGGCTAGTATCGCGAGGGCATCGTCCATCACCGCAGTGTGGAGAGAGGGGAGCGCCTCGACGAAAGCTGCGCAGATCGCCGCCGAGCGATCGCGATTGCCGAGAGCCGGCTCAAGCAGCCGCGCGAGGGTTTCGCGTGACTGGCTCACGAGCACTCCGAGCGTCTCAGGTGAGAGAGCGGGGGTAGGCGATAGCTGCGGGAACAAGGAGCCCAGCGCCTGTTCAACGAAGGGAGCCACGGCGGAAGCAGGGGGCACGCTCGCGGAGGATGAACGGCGCAGCTCAAAGAGCTTCTGGACGCTCGGTAACGTGTGGACACTCATGCTTGCTAGGCTCCTGGAACGAGGTGCTTCCGTTTACTCTTTGGGCACTTATGTCTACAGTGCCTCGGCATGAACTCTCTTATCATCCTCCCCGCAGAGTGTGTAGACGTTTCCTGCGCCGTCCTGGAAGGGGCCCGCGCGGCGTACGCCTACGACCCCCACGGCATACGGGCCGGACAGCGCGTGAAGGCGGCTGTCATGGGCGGGTTGCGAGGCGAGGCTCTGGTAAAGGAGAGCTCGCTCCAGAGGGTCGTGCTTGAGCTCTCGCTCACTGTGGCAGCCCTTGAGCCGAGGCCGCTTGACCTGGTGGTCGGGGTTAGCAGGCCGCAGACGATTAAGAAAGTTGTGCAGGCAGCCGTTATGCTCGGCGCGAAGTCGCTCCACTTCGTTCGAAGCGAAAAGGGCGAGAAGAGCTACCTCCAGTCGACGGCGCTGCTCGAAGAGAGCTTGAGAGAGGAGTCTCTCAAGGCGCTGGAGCAGGTATGGGACAGTCGGCCGCCAGCAATCGTGGTGCACCGCTCTTTCTCGCACTTCTGCGGAAAAAAACTTTCCGAGCTTGAGCACGCGGCGCACGGGCTCAAGCTGGTTGCCCACCCTGGCGGGCAGCCTGTACGCGGCGCCGCTCCGCGTGGAGCAGCGGGTGGAGCGGTGCTGGCGCTTGGGCCTGAACGTGGCTGGAGCGAGGCCGAGATCGGCGCCTTTCGCGACCAAGGGTTTACTGTAGTCGACCTGGGAGAGCGCGTGTTGCGGGTAGAAATCGCGCTTACTTTCATGTTGGGACAGCTCGACGCACTCGCTCAGTAAAGCTCCTAAGCTGTTGGTATCTCAAGCCTAAGTGAATCCCGCAAAATCCTGCGAAAAAAAACTGATAGGAAAGCTCCGCTCCTGCCGATTAGAGGGATGTGTAGGTAGGCTCAAAGCCTTGCTAAGGCCTTAGCTGCCCAGAGAAGGGGATACGTAAGGTTTCGCATGTTCCAGAAGAAGGGGAACTTCGTACAGATGAAGCGTCGGCGCAGCGGTCTTCCGCTCCCGCAGCTCTCCATTCTGGCGGGCGTGTTCTTCTTGGCAGCCGTTGGCATCCCTGTATTCCTGCATTTCTCCAGCCAGCCCAGCAGCGCGACTACGGCTGTTCAGCAGCCCCCGCCACTTCCGATGGAAGGCACGATTGAGGTGCTCGTCCCGGTCGCGAACATCCAGCCAGGCTCCGGCTTCCAGCCGCACATGTTCAAGCGCGAGCGCAAGCCTGAAGTAGTAGTAGGTCCGGACACTGTCCGCTCTTTCGAGGAGCTGAAGGGCATGTACGCCAAGGGCGTACTTGTGGCCAACCGTCTTGTTAATCGCGAATTCCTCACGAGCCTTCAGCCAGTCAATGCGCTCACTGCCAGCATCCCTCCTGGATACCGCGCGATTGCGATTGAGGTTGATGCAACGAGCAGCGTGGAAGGCTGGGCACAGCCGGGCGCGCGAGTGGACGTAGTTTGGGTCACTGAGTACACCGGACGAAACACCGCGTCGGTCATCGCGCACAACGCCAAGGTGCTTTCCGCTAACCGCCGCACCGAGGGCACTCAGACTGTCCAGCGCAATCGGCAGGCCAAGCCGGGGAACGCCCCTGCGCAGGCGGGCCAAGGCGGGCTGGGCGAGGCGATCCCTCCGACGGTAACGCTGCTCCTCTCAGTTCAAGACTCGATGAAAGTTCGCCTGGCAGCCCTGCACGGCAAGCTTGGGCTCGTGCTGCGCGGTGCTGAGGACACAGGCGGCGTGACAGTGACCGGCGCAATCAGCGAAGCGTCGCTGTACGGAGACTCCTTTAAGGCAGCTCAGGTTGCGCAGCGCAAAATCACGGTAGTAAAGGTCAAGGACCCAAAGACCGGCGCCGAAGAGACGATGCGCTTTGAGCGCGGCCGACGCCTGGCTGAGTAATCTCAAAAGAGCACCTTTCGAATCTGTCTTCTGGCCCCTACGCATAAACCACGTGAACGTGCACGTAGCCGTGAACGTGAACGTACCCGAAAAACTAGTCATCGAGTCACCCGTTCCAGCAGCATCCTCTGCCACAACGCATAACCCACGTGAACGTGCACGTAGCCGTGAACGTGAACGTCCCCGAAAAACTAGTCGCCGAGTTACCCGTTCCAGCAGCACCCTCTGCCACAACGCATAAACCACGTGAACGTGCACGTTTACGGCTACGTGCACGTTCACGTTTAAAAGAGGAGCGAGGCAGAGCTTTAACCAAGCACCCCTTTAAAGGATCGTGCTTGATTCAATTACTAGGTCTCCTCTGCCGGCATCCAGAGTGGCGCGAGCGCCGAGCGGGAGAGTTGCGTTGTAGGGACCGTGGCCAAATGGCAGCCCCATGACGATCGGCTTGCCGAGCTGTCCGAGACGCTCGTGCAGCACGTCCTTGGCGGTCTGCTTGCCGCGCGCATCTTGGGGCTTGTAGGCGCAGTGGATGAACTGCCCGAGCGCGAAGCCCTTCACGCCGGCGAACGCTCCCACGTTGAGTAGCTGAGTCAGCGCCCGATCGAGGCGGAAGGGCGTTTCGCCGATCTCCTCAAAGCACAGGATTGAGCCGCGCAGGTCCGGGAAGTACGGCGTGCCGAGCAGCGTCAGGAGCGAGCAGAGGTTTGTCGCGATCAGCCGGCCGGAAGCGCGTCCGCGGCGCAGCACCGAGAGAGCTTTCTCAGGCTCGTCGTACCCTTTGAGAATTGAGCCGGTGGATAGGGGGCCTCGGCGCAGCGCGTCGAGAAGGCGGGTAAGCGTATAGCGCGGAGCGTCGGGCGCGCACAGGGACTGAGGCATCGGGCCGTGCAGCCCCGGCATGCCGGCTTGCGTCAGCGCACCCATGAGAAGCGCCGAGATGTCGCTACAGCCAACGAGTATCTTTGGGTCTTTGCGCAGCGCTGCGAAGTCGAGCCTGCCAAGGATGCGCGTGACGCCGTAGCCGCCTCGCAAGCACACGACTGCGCGCACCTTCTTCGAGCGGAACGCGGCGTTCAGGTCGCTCGCCCGAGCGGCGTCTGAGCCGGCGAGAAATCCGTTTCGCTCACGCGCGTGCTTCCCTGTGATAACGGAGAAGCCAGCCTTCTCGAAGAGCTTGCGCGCGAGTGGGACGAGGTCGGGAGTGAGTGGCGGGCTGGCGGGGGCCACGAGGGCGACGGTGTCGCCCGGCGAGAGTCTTGTAGGCTTGTGCAGCGAGGGGATCTTTTTGGGTTGAGCGAGCGCCATGAAGGTGTATTGTGCTAGCGGTCTTGGCAATCGGCAACCCAGCATGCGAAAAATCGCCGTCAGTCGCCGCTCGAGACGTATTTTTTGAAGGAGAGCCCCGATGAAGCGTCTTTCTTCCTTTGTGAGCCTCAGCGTTGCTGCGGCGCTGCTGCTAGGGGGGTGTTCCTTCCGTTCTGGACCGCGCGGAGTGCAGCCTGAAGAGCTTACTCCGGCCCAGTGGGCAGCGCTGAGCAAGCCTGGGGAGTCGCACAAGCTGCTGGATGCGTTTGCTGGCTCGTGGGACGTCAGGATCCGGTTCTGGAGCTCTCCGAGCGCTGCGCCCCAAGATTCGCACGGAACCTCTACGCTCTCGTGGATACTGGGTGATCGCTTTCTCCAGGAGGACTTCCAGGGTGACGTGCTCGGGGAAGCTTACCAGGGCCTGGGCCTTATGGGGTACGACGCGGCTGCTCGGCGCTTCATGACGGTGTGGCTTGACTCCCTCAACACGGTAATTGCGATGCAGCAGGGCAGCTACTCTCCGGACAAAGGAACCTTCGAGCTGCGTGGAGAGGTGTACGATCCGTTGATCGGGCGCAACAAGACGACGCGCTCTGAGATCCGGATCCTGTCGCCCAACGAGTACTCGGTCTCGATGATCGATATGGCGCCAAACGGCGCAGACTTCAAGTCTCTTGAGATTGTCTACACGCGGCGCGGCGAAGGAGTGCCACTGGCCACTGCGTCGCTAGGCGTAGATGTCAAGAAGCGAGCCGATTAGCTGCCCCCCAACCTGGATAATGCGGGCAGAGGCCTGCACCTGGCGCTGGTCGATCTGCAGGTCAACGATGCTTCGCACTGCGTCGTCAGGCTGGTCTCCCTGGAATGCGCGCACGATCCTGTCCGCATCTTTGGCGGCGCGCTGGAACCCGTCCTGCATGCCACGAAGCCCGATGTTTAGCACTTCGTCCATAGCGCAGAGAAACGGCATATCCCCCGAAAACTTAAGCTTATGGGGCTTTTTTTGTGGCGGTGAAGCGCAGCGGACTGTAAGGTTTACGGATTGCGCTATGCATATCACTAAACCTCTCTGCGCCGCCTTGGCGGCCCTGCTTCTTTTCTCAAATAGCTTTGCGGCTGCTGACCCGGCAGCTTCTGGGGCCCTTCAGTCTGGCGAGATGGCGCTCGAAGACACGCGCCAGCGCCCCGTACCCGCGTCTCAACGCGCCAAGGCAAGCGTCGAGAAGTGGCTCGATTCCCTCGACCAGAGCTTCCGCAGTGGGGCCGTGCGGCCGGTCGAAGGCCTCGATGATGCGGGGGTGAGCTACATGGCATCCCTGTACCTGTTCTGCGCGGTGCGGGCCGGTGGCTGCCCTTTCATCCTCGACACGGTTCTTGAGAGCGACGTGATCTTGTCAAAAGGCGAGAAGGCGGCGAGCTGCCCGACCATGAGCCGCTTCTGGAAGGCTTGGCTGGCCGGGGACTTTGACGAGAGGAGCAGGTACTCGATTGCGCCGGCGACGGCCGAACGGCTCGACGCCTTCAACACTGCTGAGCGCCCGCGCTACGTGAGGTGCAAGGACACTGTGGCCCTGATTCTGGCTGATTGCTCAAACTTTGAAGCGCGCTACTCGGAGAATGGAGTCGCTCGTCAGAGCTTTGAGAAGACTCGCAAGCTGCTGCAAGAGATCTGGGAGAAGCAGATCGATATAACCGCTGTTGGGCGCTAGAGCCGCCGTGAGCGCTCCGGTGCTCAAGACCTCAATGTCGGTTTTTTGGCGGCTTGCAGCGCGTTGTGGGCTGTCAGCGAGCCTGTGCGAGAACCCTCCCGGAACTCCTAACTGATTAAAAAAATTCTCGAATCGTTCACCTAGCAGTCGCTCATCTCAACACTTGTCGGCTCTGAGAGGCGTGTCTTTTTGGCACGCTGATTGCTGCCCCGGGAGGGTGGAGCGTTGGGGAACTGACATCCACAGAGGGTCAAGTAGCTGGAAACACGAGGGGAAGCTGCTCGGGCCGGGATTTTAGTGCGGTAAAAGGAGAGGTTTGAATGAGAGAGAGACTGTACCGACGGCCTGAGTGGGGGCGGGGTGTTCAGCCGAGAGACGAGCGTCCTCAGGTGAACCGTTCGCTCGTGGTCGGCCTGGTTGGCTCGGTGATGCTGGTGGTATTCGGAGCGCTCATCGGTGGCCGGCCGCTGACCTTCCTGAGCGCGGAGGGATTGCTGCTGGTTCTTGGTGGTACGTTGTGCTCGACACTCGTTCAGTTTTCAGCGCGAGATATCCGAGCGGCGATTCGGGCTGCCCGCGGTGCCCTCTTTGAGCGTCAGGAGTCGCCACACGATCGCATCCAGGCGTTGCTGCGCCTCTCGCGTCGAGTGAAGGAAAGCGGTGTCCTCGTGCTTGAGGATGAAGCTGCAAGAAGCGCAGATCCGTTTCTGCGCCTCGGTCTTGAGCTTACCGTCGATGGCCAGAGCCCCGAGAATATTTCGAAGATTCTTCAGACTGAAATGCGGTCTTCAAACGAGCAGGCTTGGCGCTCCGTTCAGGTGTTTGAGACGATGGGCAACTTCGCTCCGGCTATGGGGCTGATCGGCACCCTGATCGGCCTGATCCAGATGCTGGGGTCGCTGCAGGATGCGGCGACGATCGGGCCTGCCATGTCGCTGGCCCTCGTTGCAACCCTGTACGGCTCCGTGTCTGCAAACCTCTTCTTCTTCCCGTTGGCTGGAAAGCTGCGGGTCATAGCGCAGGAGCGTGAGCAGACCAAGGATATCACGGCTGAGGGGCTGCTCAGCATCGCGAAGCTTGAGAGCCCAATCATGCTGGAGCAGCGGCTCCAGAGCTTTGTGACGTGCGCCTCGAACCAATAGATTTCGTGGAGTAGGAGGCATGGCGAGCGTAGGTTGTGACAGGCGAATCCTCAAGGCTTTCTACGCGCAGTACGTGGCGGTGCTCCTGATTGTTCTCACGTTCTGTATCGGCGCCTTCCAGCGCGCGTCGGCCAGCGCGCCGCCCGCTCAGGCTGTGTGGGCAGCTGCGCCGGCCGAAGTTGGCGTTGCATCTGCTATTGTGGATGGAGCTTTCTCAGAGGACGGCACCCTCGCGGCAGAGCATCCGCGCCTGGAGGCGGTAGCGACGCTCCTCAAGAGCCATGACCTCTCGGCAACGGCCGTCATTTCAGTTTCCCGAAGCTCCCTTGAGCAGTCAGCCGCCTCTGCGCGGACACTGGCCCTAAAGCTAGAGCAGCTTGAGCAGTTCCTTCTCGCGCGCGGTGTCCCGCGAGATGCGATGAAGATCGCAGTGACGACTGACGGCGGGGATGAGCGAGGCGTGAAGTTCACGATTGTCAGAGCAGGGGAGGCAGGCAATGACACCCAGTAGCCACTCTCGGCCCTCCAGCAGAGAGTCCTCAAGCTCCGCCAGCTCTGTCGCCTGGGTCATCAGCTTTGGCGATCTTTTGACACTCTTGCTCTGTTTCTTCTTAGTTCTGACACCCTGGGATCGGCTGTCCGCGCCACCTAAGACGAAGGAATCTCAGATGGTTGCGGCACAACTGCCTCTCCAAGTGCCGGCTGGCACTAGCCTTGCTCCTCAGCCCGCGAGGGCAGAGCTCGAGCTGCTGGCGGCAGTTCCCGTCCACGCGGGGCTGGTGTCGTCGCAAGACGGCGTCGGCGAGGCCAGGCTCCTGGCGGCGATTGAAGATGCGCTCAGGCCACACGCCAAGGCGGGCCGCCTGGTGATGCGCGTTGTTGTTTGCCCCTCTGCCTCTGGCACGGTGCCGCGTAGTGAGGTGCTAGCGAGAGTGCTCCCGATAGCGGCAAGCAGGGGGTTTTCGCAGGTTGGACTTGAAGTTGAAGCTGCGGCGGGTTGTGGAGAGCCTCAGCAGGCTGAAGGCGAAGTAGTTGTAGGACGCGTCAACATTTTGAGGATGTAAGCGTACAATGGGCGAGAGAGACGATACCCAAGAGAGAGTGGCAGGGGACAGCCCGGCCGCTTCGGCTAAGCCGAAGCGCTCGTTGGCGGCGGCGTCCGGCCTGGGAGCGCTGCTGCTTGTCGCTGGCACCGCAGTTGGCTACTCGGCATTCGGCCGTGCTGGAGAGCTTGCCGCTGAGCTTCGTGATGAGGCGTCAGCAGACAGCGCTGAAGAGGCGGAGAGCACGGACAGCGGCGAGCGAGAGGCATCCTCCTTCCAGGACCGGGTGGACGCAGTAGACGCTGAAGAAGGCGAAGAGGCGCTTGGAGCGATTGTTCCGCTCGACACCTTCCTGCTCAACCTCCCGGGCGGAAAGTACATACGCGTCCAGATGCAGCTTGAGTTCCAGGGCATGGAGGTTCCGACCCGCTTCTACGGCCGCGTTGTGCCGATTCGGGACTCGATCATCACCTCCATCAGCAGCCAGACGGCGGATGACCTGCAGACGGTGAAAGGGAAGGATGAGCTCAAGGAGAATGTGCGAAAGATCGTGAACGGGCAGCTCCGCAAGGACCTCGTTCGAAGGGTGTACTTCACTCAATT
Source organism: Pseudomonadota bacterium (assembly GCA_900299035.1). Taxonomy (GTDB): domain Bacteria; phylum Bdellovibrionota_C; class UBA2361; order UBA2361; family OMII01; genus OMII01. The sequence goes on along the minus strand of OMIG01000268.1, from coordinate 11,569 downwards.
CGTGATTCAGTAGGGCTGCTATGTCGCAAGTGCTATCACAGGACGAAATCAACTCGCTGCTCCGAGGGCTCTCTGAAGGGGAGATCGAGGAGGACAGCGTAGCGCAGCAGGCGGCGAACAAGGCCAAGAAGTTTGACCTCGCCAGCCAGGAGCGCATCATTCGCGGCCGCATGCCGACTCTCGAGCTGGTGTACGACCGCTTCGCGCGCCAGTTCCGCACGAGCCTGGCGAAGTTCCTGGGCAGGACGTGCTTCGCCAACATCGGCGGCATCGAGATGGTGAAGTTCGGTTCCTTCATGAAGAAGCTCTCGCTGCCTTCGTCGCTGCACATCGTCCGCATGCCTCCGCTCCACGGGCAGGCCCTCATCGTGGTCTCGGCTCCGCTGGTGTTCGGAGTCATCGACGGGCTGTTCGGCGGGCGTGGCCAGGGCCGTGTGAAGGTTGAGGGTCGCGAGTACACTCCGATTGAGACCAAACTCATCTCCAAAGTTGTGAGCCTTGCGCTCGAAAACCTGACCGAGGCCTGGGCGCCAGTTCACCCGATTACGTTTGAGTACGTGCGTTCTGAGGTGAACCCGTTTGCAATTACGATTGCGCCGCCCTCAGATATCGTCATCGCAGTGTCGCTCGAGATCGAGCTGGAGCAGGAGTGCACGCAGCTCACAATCTGCATGCCGTACGCCACCCTTGAGCCGCTCAAGTCAAAGCTCTCAACCGGCTTCCAGAGCACCCGGCTTGAGGCGGACGCTGAGTCTCTCAAGCGCATGCGCGAGAATATCTTGCAGAGCTTCTGCGCCGTGAGCGTCCAGCTTGCGCGCGGCAGCATGAAGACCCGCCAGCTTCTGGACCTCAGCGTCGGCGACATCATCACGCTGGACACGAATCCAGCGGACGAGGCGCACGTTCTGGTTGAGGGAGAGCCGAAGTTTTACGGATTCGTTGGAAGCTGCCGCGGCAATCGCGCCTTGCGCATTACGCGCGAAATTCCGAGGCATGACCTGATTAACATTCGCAACAAAGAGGAGATGATACGCCATGGTGGATAACGAGAAAGACGTAGAGCAGGGGCTGGAAGATGTGGCGAAAGCCGCCACTGAGGTAGCTGAGGCGGCCGCAGATGCGGCTTCAGCGGCAGCCGCGCCGGTGAAGAAGAACCCGGGCAGGACGCTCGAGTTCATCATGGACGTCGCGCTGCATGTGACAGTTGAGGTAGGGCGCTCTCGCATGACGATCGGCGACCTGCTGCAGCTTGGTCAGGGTTCAGTCGTTGAGCTTGAGAAGCTTGCAGGCGAGCCACTCGACATCTTCATCAACGGCAAGCCAGTTGCCCGCGGCGAGGCTGTGATAGTGAACGAGAAGTTCGGCGTTCGCCTCACGGACATTATTTCGCCCGAGGATCGAATCCAGGGTCTCGAGCAGGCAGCGGGGTAGAGACATGAGGCTTGTCGGCACCCATTCGGCTCCTCTCGCTATTGCTGTCACGGCAGCGCTCCTCTGCGCCGGGACTGCGGCAGCCGAGCCGACAGGGCTTAGCCTTGCGGCTGTGCCCGTTGCTGAGCCGATAAGCATGTCGGGGTCGCTCGTGCGGATGCTCGGTGGGCTGTTCCTGTGCATCGGGGCCTTCACGGGAGGAATCCACCTCTACCGGAAGTTCCTCCTCAAGGCTCCGGCGGGTGCGCGCCGGCGCTTGGCTGTGCTTGAGCGTGTTGCCGTTAGCCAAAAGGGCTCTATCGCCCTGGTGTCGGTAGACGGCAAGGAGTTTCTGGTTACCTCTGGCGCAGACTCGCCGAGGATTGTTCCGGTGAGCGAGGCGCGGCCGGAAGTCTTCGAGGAGTCCTTGAGCGCAGCGTACACAACCGGGGAGCAGTTCAATGCGTAGCGGTCTGGTTAAAGCGCTGTGCCTCGGCTTGGCGTCGGCCACTCCGCTGTGGCTCCCGCTTGCGGCGGAGGCTCAGCAGGCCGGGCTGCCGGATGTGTCAATATCGGTCGGCGGCAGCGAGCTGGCCGGAGGCGGTTCGGTTGCGAGCAGCCTCAAGATCATGCTGCTCCTTACGGTGCTCTCGTTTGCTCCGGCGATGGTGCTGTGCATGACCTGTTTCACCCGCATCGCTGTGGTGCTCGGCATGACCCGCACCGCCCTCGGCACACAGGCATTGCCTCCCAACACGGTCATCACCGGCCTCGCCATGTTCCTCACCATCGCGATTATGGCCCCGGTCTTCGAGGAGAGCTACCAAGCTGGCATCAAGCCGTACCTGGAGGGGCAGATGGAGCAGGGAGAAGCCCTGGGAAAGGCGTCGGTGCCGCTCAAGGATTTCCTCGTGCGCCATTCTCGCGAGAAAGACCTCGCGCTCTTCGTCCAGATCACCCGCTCGGAGCAGCCTAAGGACCCGGCAGACGTGCCGTTCTTCGTCGCAGTCCCGGCGTTCGTCTTGAGCGAGCTCAATACGGCTTTCCAGATCGGATTTCTGATTGCGCTGCCGTTCCTCGTTCTCGACATGGTCGTGTCATCAGTGCTCACCTCGATGAGCATGATTACCCTTCCGCCCGTTGTTATTTCGCTGCCGCTCAAGCTGATGCTGTTTGTCATCGTGGACGGGTGGCACCTCATTATTAGCTCATTGGTAAAGACCTACAGTGTGACGTGACGGCATGAACATCGACGACTACCTACGGCTCGGGCAAATTGCGATAGAAACAGCGCTCTACACCTGCGCGCCGATCTTGGTGTTCGGCCTCGTTGCCGGATTCCTCGTCAGCGTCTTCCAGGCCGCAACGCAGATCAACGACCCTGCGCTGGCCTTCATCCCGAAGATCGCCGCGGCAATCGTCGGCATGCTGCTCTTCGGGCACTTCATGATTAACCGCATCTCGGCATTCACCATCTTCGTCATCAGCCAGATCGGCAACCTCTCGGCGCGGTGAGGGGGAGGCGATGGGAGAACCCAGCTTCTTTGCAGTTCCGCAGCTCATTATCGAGCGGCTCGACGTCGCGTGGGGCTTTCTGCTCCTGCTGACTCGCTACACTGCTTTCATGATGTTTGCTCCGGGCCTTGGCGGAGGGCTTGCGGGATTTCTCGTGCGCTACCCGGCAGCAGTGATACTTGCGCTCGTGAGCGTGCGGCCCGACCAGGCTATGCCATTGCCGCCAGACATGGCGATTATGGCGGCTCAGGCGGCATCCGAGATGCTGTTGGGCACGGTTGTGGCGCTCATCCCGCTTACTATCGTTGCCGGCGCCCAGACGGCTGGGCACTTGGCCAGTGGAACGATGGGCCTCAACGCAGCACAGCTCATTGACCCTACGACACAGGCGGCTCTGCCTGACTTGGCCCGAATTTACTCGGACTTTGCGATCGTCGTGTTCTTGCTGGTAGGCGGCCACTACGTCGCGATATCTGAGCTTGCGGGCTTGAACGACGCGATCAGGCCCGGCACGTTCATCGTGTCTTCGACGGGGCTCGACGCCTTCGTGACCCAGACGGCCCGCATCTTTCAGATCGGGTGCCTGCTCGCCGCTCCAGTGATAGTGGCCCTGCTGCTCACAAACTTCGTCATGGGCATCATTTCGAAGGCAGTTCCCACCATCAACATCTTCATCATCAGCTTTCCGCTGACGATCGGTGTAGGGCTCGTCATTTCGATCTTGGCTCTCCCTGAGGTCATGCACTTCCTGGGGCGTGAGTTCACCCGTCTCGCTGATGTCTTGGCTGTCGTAATTCGGTGATTGTACCGAATTTTTGACACAAGAAATACCCTAACCGCCTGATACTACAGGGTGAAGAGTGGGCATGTCTCTTGCTCCCAAACCCTCGAACGTACAGGTGCGCCATGCCGCTGACAGGCAGCTGGCTGGCTCACCGAAGGACGAGTAACCACGAGCGCAGGCGATGGCCAAAGAGAGCCTACCCGAACAACGTACCGAGCTGCCCACCGAGCGGCGGATAGCGGAGCTGCGCCGCATGGGGTCGATCTTTCACTCGATCGACCTTGAGCAGCTGCTCGTGCTGATCGCTGGGTTCATGGTGGTCAGCATGCTGTGGAACGTCCTGTACGAAGACATGAAGTACGTCCTGGTGCGCTCATTCCTAATGATAGGCGAGCGCAAGGACATGCAGCCTGAGGACTTAATCACAGGGTTCCTGAGACTAACCATGCTGATTGGCCCGGACATCCTGATCATCACCGGCTGTGTCGCCGCGGTCGCCACGCTATCCGTCATGCTCCAGACCGACTGGAACAAGCGTGACAAGTGGATCGAGCTCCGATGGGACTTCATCAACCCGGTCAAGGGCATCCAGCGCATCTTCTCAATCAACGGCCTTACCAACCTCTTTAAGGCCGTCCTCAAGCTCCTGTTCGTGCTTCCGATCGGATACTGGGCCCTGCAGGGCTTTGCGCCGGAGATGGTGCGCCTCATTCACATGTCCATACCGGACGTACTGCACCTGACCGGATCCGCGGTAGGCGAGGTGTTCTGGAAGATTATCTGGGTGCTCGCCGCTCTCACGGCAGTAGACATCGCGTGGGGCAAGTACCAGTGGCTGCGACAGAACAAGATGACCAAGGAAGAGGTGAAAGACGAGCGCAAGGCTGTGGAAGGAGACGAGACCATGCGCCGCAAAATGATCGCAAAGGGAATGTCCCGCATCGTCCAGAAGCTCAAGACCACGGTGCCGAAGGCAGATGTCATCATTACCAACCCGACTCACTACGCCGTCGCGATCAAATACGACAAGAAGAAGTTTGCGGCTCCGGTGGTTGTTGCGAAGGGCACAGACTTTATCGCCATGCGCATCCGCGAAATTGCGAAAGAGCACAACATTCCGATTCTAGAGCGTAAGGCGCTCGCGCGTGCGCTGTACTCCTCAACAGAGGTGGGCAGCGAGATTCCCCGTGATCTCTTCAGGGCAGTGGCGGAGGTGCTTGCGTTCGTCTTCCGGCAGAAGCGAGGCGGGTCTCGTCAGCAGGCGCAAGTGTAGGAGGGTTTTGAGGCATGGCAACGGCAGCGTCAGTAACAGCAGGGCTTAAGCGGGGCGGGTTCAACAACCTCTTCATCCCAGTTGCCCTCATCGGCATCCTGGCAATCCTGATCTTCCCGCTGCCTACAGCGCTGCTCGATGTCTGCATCGCCATCAACATAACTCTCTCGCTCATCGTGCTGTTTACGTCCCTCTACATCGACAAGCCGCTGATGTTCTCGTCGTTCCCGGCGGTACTTCTCGTGACGACCCTGTTCCGCCTCTCAATGAACGTCGCCTCAACCCGCCTCATCCTGCTCAACGGCAACAGCGGCATGGATGCCGCCGGGCACGTGATTGAGGCTTTCGGCCAGTTTGTGGTCGGCGGCAACTACATCATCGGTATCGTGATGTTTATCTGTATTAACCTCGTGAACCTAAAAGTGCTCACGAAAGGATCGTCGCGCATAGCTGAAGTCGCGGCGCGCTTTACCCTTGACGCGATGCCAGGAAAGCAGATGGCGATCGACTCCGACCTCAACATCGGCCTCATAACCGACAAGGAGGCGCGCGCCCGCCGCAAGGAGCTGTCGCAGGAGGCGGAGTTCTACGGAGCAATGGACGGAGCCGCGAAGTTCGTGGCAGGAGACGCCATAGCGGCGCTCTTCCTGGTTGGCATCAACATCGTTGGCGGACTCCTGATTGGCATAATCCAGCATGGAATGGGGTGGCAGGATGCTGCCCAGACCTACACCATCTTGACCATCGGTGAAGGCCTCGTGGCCCAGCTCCCGTCAATTATTATATCAGCCGCATCCGGCCTCATCGTTGCCCGAGCCGCTTCGGGCGACGACCTTGGCAGCGAAGTGCTCTCGCAGCTTGGACAGAGTGCTCGCCCGCTGTTTCTCACTTCCGGCGTCGCGTTCGCCATGGCGGTCCTGCCGGGACTTCCCTTCCTGCCGTTCATGCTCCTGAGCATCGGGGCAGGGGTGCTTGGAGCGATCAAGCGGCGTGCTGCCGAGGAACTGCGCCAGAAGTCGGCCGCAGAGGAGAAGCTCAAGGCGCTTGAGACGACAGGCCCGAAGCCTGGCATCACCGAAGAGGTGACAGGCCTGCTCGCGGTCGACACCCTGGAGCTCGAGGTTGGCTACGAGCTTGTGCAGATCGTCGAAGCAGGAGACCTGGTCGAGCGCATCCGCTCTATTCGGCGCCAGTTCGCAATCGACTACGGATTCATCGTTCCGCCGATCCACATCCGCGACAACGTGCGCATCAAGTCGAACGAGTACCGGTTCATGCTCAAGGGCACGACCGTCGGGTCCGGAACGCTCAAGCCGCACTACCTGCTTGCGATGGACCCGGGGAACGTGGCGAGCCCTGTCCAGGGCATCCCGACCAAGGAGCCTGCATTCGGACTCGACGCCCTCTGGATTCCGGACGTCGAGAAGGAGCGTGCGCAGTTCTCCGGCTACACGGTGGTGGACCTCTCAACAGTCATCACGACCCACGTCACCGAGCTGATTCGGTCTCACATGCACGAGCTTCTGGGGCGCCAAGAGGTCCAGCACCTGCTCGACAACCTCCAGAAGGCGGCTCCAAAAGCAGTCGAGGAGCTCATTCCGAACGTGCTCACGATCGGCGGCGTTCAGCAGGTCCTTGCGCTGCTGCTGCGTGAGCAGGTGAGCATCCGAGACCTCAAGACCATTATTGAGACTCTGGCCGACTGGGCGCCGAACGTGAAGAGCCCCGAGAAGCTGGCGGAGTTCGTGCGCCGCCGCTTCGCGCGCGCCATCACGACCAAGCACTCGACGCCAGACGGCGTGCTGCCACTCGTGAGCCTCACGCCGCAGCTCGAGCGTTCGCTCGGAGAGGCGCTACAGCAGACTGACGAGGGCTCATTCCTGGCCCTTGAGCCAGGCACGGCTCAGATGCTGATTAACAAGCTCGCCAAGAGCGCCGAGAAGTTTGGGGAGATTGGGCAGACACCGGTGCTGCTCGCGCCGGGCCACCTGCGGGCGGCAGTGTTCAACTTCGTCAACCGCTTCGCGCCAGGCTACTCAGTGATCAGTCACCACGAGATAGCAGCGAGCACGCGGGTTCAGTCGCTCGGAATAATCGGAGTAACAGAGTAAGGGAGGCAGCATGAGAACCAGAACGTACCGGGGCGAGTCAGTGCAGGCCATCATGCAGCAGGTGCGAGATGAGCTTGGCGGTCAAGGGCTCATACTCAACACGCTGCGCAAGGATGACTCGGTCATCGAGATCGAGGTGGAGCTAGTCTCGCTCGATGGAGAGAGCCAGATGCCGGCTGCCGAGGAGCCTTCGCTCGCTGATACCGCGGACATGCCGCGCGACGCTGATGCCGCATCGGCGCTCGTCCTGAACCGCATCGGCCGGGACATTCAGGTGATCTGCCGGCGCTACCTTACTGGCGGCGAGAGTGACGGGGAGATGCTAGCCAAGGGGCTTGGGGAGGCCCTTTCGTTTGAGGCGACGATGCCGCCCAAGTCGCGGGTGGTTGCCATGGTAGGGCCATCGGGAGCCGGAAAGACCACTACGATCGCGAAGCTCATCGCGCACATCCAGGCGGCGTTCGACATCTCAATCGGCGTCATCCTCGCCGACCAGAGCCAGAGCGCGCAGGAGATGAGCCTTGAGATCTTCGCGCAGATAGTTGGCGTGCCCGCGGTGAGCGTCGACTGCGGGCTCGACGTTCGCCAGCAGATACCTGAGGCTCTCGCGCGGCTGCGAGACTGCGAGCTGGTGTTCGTCGACACCCCAGGTGTGGGTGCCCGCGAGGAGAATAGGCTGCGCTACGTTGAGCGGCTGCTCGACGGCTGCCATGACCTTGAGACGATGTGCGTGCTTCCTGCTCCGAGCAACGAGCGAGAGCTGTCGGCCCTGACGCAGGCGTACCGGCGCTTCGACTGCTCGCGCTTGGTAGTTACCAAGCTCGACAAAGCAGGCTTCCTGGGCCCGGTGCTCAATGAGGCATACCGCGCCGGGCTGCCGTTGGGCTTCCTCACCGGAGGGGCCAGAGTGTCAGACGAGGTGGAGCCGGCGTCGGCTCGCCGTTTGGCCTGGATGCTGCTGCGCCAGATGCACTAACACACTGAAAGGACGAAGAAAACGCGAGTGGAGCAAGCACATCGCAAGATTGCAGAGCCAGAATCGGAGGAACATGAATCAAAAAAGGGAACATAGTGGGGCAGAGCGCCCCGAGCAAAGGAAGGGCCTTACGGTGAGCAACGTTAGCGTGCAGCGATCGAACCAAGGAGTGACGAGAGTCCTCAGCTTTACGAGCGGAAAGGGCGGGGTCGGAAAGACTCACTCGGTCACTAACGTCGCAGTGGCGCTGGCAAACCAGGGGCTCTCAGTGCTCGTTCTCGACGCCGACATGGGCCTCGCTAACGTCGACGTGCTTCTCGGCCTACAGGTCAAGGGCACGCTCCACGATGTGCTCAAGGGAACCAAGTCACTTGACGATATTCTCCTCAAGGGGCCGGGAGGCATCACCATCATTCCAGCGTCGAGCGGTGTTGAGGAGATCCAGTCTCTTCGCGCTGAGGAGAAGATGTTCCTGCTCGAAGAGATCGAGCGAGTGGCGCACACGTTCGACTACCTGTTGATCGACACGCCAGCCGGCATTGGCTCTGACGTGATGTACTTCAACAGCGCGGCGGCCGAGGTGGTGTGCATAATCACCGGCGAGCCGACCTCGTTGACTGACACGTACGCGCTCATCAAGGTGCTGAGCACGGCGTACGGTGAGAAGCGGTTTTCGGTTGTGGTGAACAACGTCGCGTCCGAGCAAGAGGCAACGGCGGCGTTCACGAAGCTGTCGAGAGCAGTAGAGAGATTTTTGCAGGTGGATGTGCGGAGCCTTGGATGGATTCCGTCGGATGCAACGGTTCGCGACTGCGTCATGCAGCAGCGCCCGATAGCTGCGGAATTTCCAACAAGCCCTGCGGCGCTAGCGCTTGCCGCAGTCGCCCGAAGAATTAATGACGAGGCCCCGCAGCGCAGGGCCAAGGGAGGAATGCAGTTCTTCTTCCGCCAGTTGCTGGAGATGAACTCGTATGGCGAAGAAGCGGGCTTCTAAGGCGAAGTCCAGAGGCAGCGGTCCTGGCTTTGCCAAGACGCTCGGCTGCCTCACGATACTGACCTCTGTCGCTGTGCTGTTCGCAGGTGGCATCGACGAGGGCGTGAGGACGAGCAAGATCGTCTACACCTGCATGGCAGTATCAGCGGCTTTAGGTTTTGCTTTCTGGGCAGTGATTCAGGCGGTTTCGAGCTATGAGGAGATAGACGGTGGTTAAGCCAAAACGTTCAGCCGTAGAAGCTTACAAGAGCATTGACGACTTTGAGAAAGAGGAGCTGATCAAGAGCTACCTCCCGCTCGTCAAGAAAGTGGTGCACCGGCTCTCGGGCCGCCTGCCCAAAGACGTCGACATGCAGGAGATGCTCAACTCGGGCATCATCGGCCTGGTCGATGCGCTCGAGAAGTACGATCCGAAGCACGAGACGAACTTCAGCACGTACGCCCAGTTCCGAATTCGTGGAGCCATCCTGGACAGCTTCCGCTCCCAAGACTGGCTGCCGCGCTCGCTGCGCTTCAAGTCCCACAAGATTGAGCTCGCCTACCACCGCATCGAGCAGAGGCTCGGGCGCCCAGCCTCGGACGAGGAGGTCGCAGCGGAGCTTGGCGTGGCGATGGAAGAGCTTCAGCGCCTGCTCGGAGAGGTCGGCAGCATCGTCATGCTGAGCTTCGAAGAGCTTGGGTTTGGCCACGGTGAGGAGCGCTTCCACGCCGAAGACTGGCTTGCCAGCAAGGGCCAAGATCCCCTCCACCGCCTGCTCGGCCATGAGAAGGTGAGCGTCATCGCCCGTGCGCTCGACCGCTTGCCGGAGAAAGAGCGCCTCGTTATCAGCCTGTACTTTTACGAAGAGCTAAACCTGAAGGAGATCGGCGAGATCTTAGGAGTGACAGAGTCTCGCGCCTCCCAGATCCGTTCGCGAGCCCTTATTCGGCTCAAAAACTACCTGCGCAAGGCGATGTAGGAGTTGCGCGCCTGCGCGCACCAGTGGAGCACCCGCAGTGGGTTACGACCGCGCCCCTGACCGTGTCCTTATCGTTCATGACCCTGCGACCGCAGGCAGCCCAGCGCTTCCGCTCGCTATCCCTGGCGCCGAAATCGTCGAGGCTCGCTCGTTCTCCAGCTACCAAGAAGAGCTCGCCAAGAGCGACTTTGACGTTGTGGTCATCGACTACGACCTGCCCGGCACGCAGCGGCCGGAGGTGCTGGCTGAGCTCAAGGTGCGGGACAACGAGCCAGACGTGCTCATATTCTCCAAGTGCGAAGATGCCTCGACCATCAGGCGCATCTCCCAGTCGCAGAAGCGTTACGTCGTGCGCGACGAGATGTGGGTGGAGTCAATCGGCCGTGCTGTGCGCGACATGCTCCGCATCCGGAAGCTTGAGGGCGAGAACTACCAGATACGAGCGCGGCTAACAGAGAGCAATCGGCAGCTCGAGGAGCGAAACACGCGTCTCGACGAGTTCTGTGCAACGATAGCGCACGACATTCGAGGGCCGCTCTCGGGGCTGATCCTCAAGATTGACTACATCCTAGAGCGCTACCGCGAAGGGCTCGACCCAAAGTGTGCAGACATGCTCTCGCGATCGATGGACTCTGCGCAGCGCCTCGTCGGCGTTGTGCAGTCTATGTACGAGTTCGCCAAGCTCGGGCGCGACGGCACTGAGTTTGCGAGCGTTGAGCTGGCCCCGCTCGCCCGCGAAGTCATCGCAGACCTGCGCGGTGGGGCTAGGTGTCAGGTGACCCTAGAGGCAGCCAGCCTTCCCGCCGTGCGCGGAAATGCGGGGCTGCTGAGACGAGCCCTGATTAACCTCTTCGGCAATTCGATCAAGTATGGGGACAAAGAGTGGGTCATCATCTCGCTGACTTCGCCGGGCCGAGTAGTTGGGAGAGACTGCCCTATGCTCGAAGTCTTGGTGCGCGACAACGGTCCGGGAGTCGACTCGGCGCAGGCCAAGAGCCTGTTTGAGATGTTTTCCCGCGGCAAGCACGGCACCTCCGGGCCAGAGGGGCTCGGAGTCGGACTAGCCGTTGTTAAGCGCATTATGGAGCTGCACGGCGGCTCGATAGAGCTAGTTCAGGACGGCCGTCCAGGCTGCTGCTTCCGCGTGCTGCTGCCCTTAGCGTAGGGCGTTTAGAGATATATCCGCCTTCTTGGCTGTTTACGTAAACGTGCACGTGAACGTGAACGTGCACGTGCAGAAGATCGGCGGTGCATCGGAATGGGGCGGTGCTCGTTGCGGCTGGATGGGGCTGCGGGAACGTTCACGTTCACGTTTACGTGCACGTTCACGTTTGGAAATTCGGAAATTTACGTGGGGGATTGGGGAGGTGCTCGTTGCGGCTGGCTGGGGCTGCGGGAACGTTCACGTTTACGTTTACGTGCACGTTCACGTTTGGAAGTTCGGAAGTTTATGTGGGGGAGTAGGGAGGCGATCGTTGCGGCTGGATGGGGCTGCGGAAAGGTTCACGTTCACGTTTACGTGCACGTTCACGTGAGAGCAGAAATTC
>OMIG01000267.1 GCA_900299035.1 Pseudomonadota bacterium | reverse complement strand
TGACGCTGTCCATCAGCTTCTTGCCGTCTTGTTCGGAGTAGATGAGCCGATTGATGAATCCCTTCTCGTTCTTAATCGCTGAGAACACCTCAGCCATGCTCTGCGTCGCTGCGGCGATGTTAGTGAAGGTGTCCGGCGAGAGCCCTTCGAGGCTCTTGTTGAGGCGCTCAGTAATCTGGGCCGTGTTGTCGACTGCGGCCTGCGCACGCACGAGCACCCGCTGAAAGTCGCCCGTCTCCGTGCTAGGCAGAATCGAGCCTGGCGCAATCGCGCCAACAGCAGAGCCTGGGGAGATAGAGACAAACTTGTCTCCGAGCAGGCCTTGAGTGTCGATAGCGACCGTTGAGTCGGGCCGCACTCGGTCGAGGTACGAGTCGTTGATCAGGAGGGTAACGTGAACGCGCAGGTCGGACAGGTCTTTAGCGAACCCGACCTCCGCCACCCGCCCAATAGGAATGCCGCCGAGCCGGACCGGGGCTCCAGTTGATAGCCCCTTCACGTCAGCGAATGTCGCGTAGAACTTGCTCTGCTTGGCAAAGATCTGCCTTTCGCGCCCCATGATGATAATGAGCGCCGCCACAAGGAACAGCGCGGTTCCCATGAAGAGGCCTGCCTTGACTTCATTTCGTATCTTCATGCGTCATCCTTCCATTCGCCTGAAACAAAATCCGATACCAGCCTGCTGGCATGCTCGACTTCGGCCACTGGGCCATCGGCAACGATCGTTCCGCGCGAGAGCAGCATCCAGCGGTCCGAGACCCTCCTCGCGCTCTGAATGTCGTGCGTGACGACGAGCGAAGTTATGCCGCGCTCGCGGGCAAACTTTATGATCAGGTCATCGATCTTTCGGGTTGACGTCGGGTCGAGCCCCGTCGTTGGCTCATCGTAGAGCATGATCTTGGGCGAGCTGGCCAGGGCTCGCGCCAGGCCCACGCGCTTGCGCTGTCCGCCGCTCAGCTGCGAAGGGAGCTTCCAGTCGATTCCGGGCAGCCCGACCATCTCTAGCCGCTCGTGAACGATCTGCTTGATCTTGAGCTCGTCTCTTTCCCCGCGCTCTCGAAGGCCGTAGGCGACGTTGTCAAAGACGGTGAGCGAGTCGAAGAGCGCCGCTCCCTGGAAGAGCATCCCGATGTCCGCTCGCACCTTCCGGAGCTGGGCCTCGTCGAGGTCGGTGATATTTCTGCCCATGACCAGAACTCGCCCCTCGCTCGGCGGCATGAGCCCCATAATGAGCTTGAGAATGATCGTCTTTCCAGCGCCGCTTGGGCCGAGCAGCGTCGTGACTTCGCCCGGCTGAAGCGCAAAGGTGAGGCCCTTGTGCACCTCCAGCTTTCCGAAGCGGGTGTGTATGTCCTCAAGCTGAATCGTAGGTGATGCGGCCTTCATGCGAACTTAAAGATGATGAGAAGCTTAGTGAGAAAGAAGTTGGCCACGAATACAGCAAGAGAGCCCGTCACCACCGCAGATGTCGTCGTGAGGCCAACGCCCTCGGTTCCTCCACGGCACTGAAGCCCCTTGTAGCAGGCGATAGAGACCACGATTAGCCCGAAGGCAAAGCTCTTAATCAGCCCTTCCACAACGTCATAGATCTGGACCGCGTACAGGTACGAGCGGTAGTACTGGTGCGCCGTAATCCCGAGCTCGAGAGTAGCCACGGCGAGTCCGCCCAAGATGCCCGTGATGACTGCGACTCCGGTCAGGAGCGGCAGCGAGATGAGGCCAGCCACGATCCTAGGAGACACAAGCCGACGGATCGGGTCGCCGCCGAGCGAGCGGATAGCATCAACCTGTTCCGTCACAGTCATCGACGCGATCTCAGCCGCAATGCCCGCACCGACTCGGCCGCACACCATCACCGCGGTGAGCACCGGGCCAAGCTCCTTAGCGAGCGCTAGGCCGACCAGGTTCCCTACGTAGTTCTTCGCTCCGAAGCGGTGCAGGCCGTACGCCGTCTGTAGGGCAAGCACCATGCCGGTGAATACGGCCGTCAGAAGAACGATAGGGAGAGAGTTGTTGCCGATCCACACCACCTGACGGAGCACCTCGCGCAGGCTTATCCCGTTACGCCAGATGTCACGCGCCACATCGACGAGCAAGAGGGTGTACTTGCCCAGAGAAGCGGAGAGCTCCCTAACTTTGAGCATGGCCAGGCTCCTCACGAGACCCAAGCACCTGCTCTGCGATTGAGCGAGAGGCGGCAGAGAACGAGTCCACGGAGCTCCCGGCCTCTACCGTTGCCTGTTCGGTGCGCCAGACGACCACGTCGTTGACACAGCCCTCTTCACGGTACGTAAAGGTCGACACGGACAGAGGCTGGGCGTCCATGGTTCCGGTCACCAGGGTCTGAAGCGTGTTCCGGTGCCCGACGGCGACCGGCTGCTGGGAGAGCACCTTAAGCCCCGTGACTCCAACGAAGAGCTGCCGGGTTGTGGCCTGGAAGCTGAACTTCTCAGAGACGGAGCAGTCCTGGAGGGTGGCGACGAAGACAGGCCCGCCAGGAGTTGTGCAGCGGTAGACGTGCGGCGACTTCTCGATCTCTTCAACCTCCGAGCAGGTATGCGCATCAGAAAGGGGAGAGGTCGAGATCGGCAGGTCGAGCGGACCGTGCGACCCAAGCGCCAGGGGCGAGCCTCCGCAGCCCGCTAAGGTTGCGAGTAGGGCAACAAATGAGGTGCTGGCACCACGGCGTAAAACGGAGTACATGATAGGACAAAAGGTAAAGATGCGAGTGTTTTAACGGATGTTAGCCTGGCTGGAAATACCCCAGGGCATCCTTTTACGCTCGATGGGTCCATCTGTCGGTTCTTCGGTCTGGGCCATGATCCCAAAGCCGGGGCGCCCGGGGGTGGCGTAGGGGAGCGATGATTCATTTACACGGCGTTTCAAAGACCTACCCGCCGGACCAGACCGCGCTGAGAGGGGTAGACCTCAAGGTCAGCGAGGGGGAGTTTATCTTCGTTGCAGGCGCTAGCGGGGCGGGCAAGAGCTCGCTCCTAAAGCTCCTGTTCGGGGCAGAGAAGAGCAGCACCGGTGACGTCGTCATCGGAGGCAGAAACATGGCCGCCGTGGGCCTCGACGGGATAGCCGAGCTGCGCCGGGACATAGGCGTCGTTTTTCAGGACTACAAGCTCCTTCCGCGCAGAACAGTGCTTGAGAACGTCGCGTATGGGCTTGAGGTGCTCGGGGTGACTCAGCGAGAGCGCAACCGTCTGGCGCTGCTCCTGCTGCATGCCATGGGCCTCAATGACAGGGCTGACGCCTACCCGGTAACTCTCTCGGGCGGAGAGCAGCAGCGCGTGGCGATAGCGCGAGCCCTGATCCGAAAGCCGCGCATGATCCTGGCTGACGAGCCTACCGGCAACCTCGACCAAGAGATGAGCAAGCGTGTGTTCGATCTCTTGCTTGAGGCCAACAGTGCCGGCGTCACCGTCGTGGTGGCGACCCACAACCTCTCCGTTATCGAGCAGCTCAACAAGCGCACCGTCGTGCTAGACCGAGGGAAGATTATCGGTGACTTCTCTCATGCGGGGAGGATACGGCAATGATCCCAGCAAGCTCTCAGCCCGAGCGCGCATCGATTGGGCTCGTAAAGATCTGGGGCGAGGGGCAGGTCGGAAGCCGGGTCTCTCTCCTCTCGTTCACCCGCCACATCCTTCGCCGGGCTCTCGGAAACTTGCGGCGATCTCCGGTCACAGTGGCCTTGAGTGTTGTGACGATATCAGTGGCTCTCTTCCTGCTCAGCACCTTTACCTTGCTGCTGCACAACTGCACCCTGGCCGTGTCGCGTGAAGGCGGCGACCTGATGGTGATGGTTTTTCTCAAGGACTCTGCCTCAAAGAGCGACGTGGAGCGGCTGTCCGGAGAGTTTGGGCGGCTCATGCCGGGCGGCAAAGTGGCATTCACCGACAAGTCGGCCGCCCTGAAGAACTTTCGGTCGCTTTTAGGCGAGGACGCGGCGATGCTTGAGGGGCTCGAGAAGGAGAACCCGCTGCCGGCCTCACTCGACATGCAGGCCGTCAGCCCCGAGCAGGCTGAGGCGCTCTACGCAGAGACGGTCTCACGCTTCCAGGGCGAGCCAGCCGTTGAGTCAATTCGATACAGCCGCGGCGGCGTGCAGCAGATAAAGAAGATTCTCTCCGTTGTGCAGACCGCCGGCATCGCGGGCATCGTGTTCCTGCTCATCATCACCGGGTTTATCATCGCCAACACGATACGGCTCGCCCTGTACGGCCACCGGGTCGAGATTGAGATAATGGAGCTTGTCGGAGCGCGGCGCGCGGCGATCGCCGCACCGTACGTTATTGAAGGGCTTTTTCAGGGAGTGCTGGGCGCTCTCGTGGCGATCGCTGCGACCTTTGCGCTGTTTGGAGCCCTCAAGAGCTTCTTGGCCCAGGCCGATGCGCTGACCGCTGTGTTTCCGTCGTTTCAGTTCCTGGGCGCAGAGCAGCTCGGCCTGATCGTGCTTGCGGGCGCCGCTGTAGGAATGGCGGGCAGCTTCCTTGCAGTGCGCCGTTTCCTCTCGGAGGGCTGAGCGATGCGCAGAGTCGTCTCGCTTGTTGCCCTAGCTCTCGCTCTTGCCCTTCCCCTTGTCTCGCTCCCGGCAGGGGCCCAAGAGAGCCAGCCCGAGGCGGCTGGAAAGCTTGAGAATATCCGAGTGCAGGTCGACGCCGCAGAGGGCCAGATCTCCTCGCTGCAGAAAGAGTTCAACGCGCTCGTTGCGCAGCGAAACGCCGTGACCGAGAGCCTTCGCCGCCTGAAGCGCGACGACCAAGTGCTTGAAGAGAAGCTCGTGCAGGTTGAAGAGCAGCGCCAGAGGCTTGAGCAGGAGGTAGCCGCCGCTGAAGCGAAGGTCGCGCTCGAGCGAGAACGCAACGCCAAGCGAATTCGGGCCCTCTACACAGAAGTTGCACTCGCTTCGCCGCCGACCTCGCGCACCGCTGGCTCTCGGGGGCAGCTTGAGCGGCTGTCTGTGTACTCGCGGGCAGTTCGCGAGAGCGACCAGCGGCGGTTCGACGCCCTACGGCGGGCAGCGCTAGAGCTTATCGCCGCGCGGGAGAGCCTCGAGGCTGCTAAGCGCGACGCACAGGGCCTGCGCGAAGAGATAGCCGTGATGCGCAGGGACGCAGAAGCTAAGCAGGGAGAGCTCAAGAGAATCGCGCAGGACCTGCAGAGCAGGAAAGAAGCCGCGCAGCGCTCGCTCGCGCTGCTCAAGAAGGAGGCTTCAGAGCTTGAAAAAGTCGTAGCGGCCCTCGCCATGCAGGCCGAAGAGGAGCCCAAGGACGACGAAGCTGAAAGCGAGCGTGACGACGTAAAGCCGTCGAGCTCGGAAGAGGCGCCGGATAAGGAGCCGCCGGGAGAGGCAGTCGCGCTCGACTCTCGCGGGCTGTTCGGCGCTCGCTCATCGCTGTCGGCGCCGGTCAAAGGAAGGGTCGTCCAGCACTTCGGCAAAGTGAAGCTTGCGAGCTTCAAAGACGTTTTGTTTAGCAAAGGGGTAGAGTTCTCAGCGGCAGAGAACGACGAAGTTCACGCGGTTCTTGCCGGGGTCGTGGCCTTCTCAGGAACTCTGCCCGGCTACGACACGGTGGTTATCCTTGACCACGGGTCTCGCAGCTACTCCCTCTACGGCAGGCTCGGCTCAAGCCTCGTGCAGAAAGGAGACCGCGTCGCCAAAGACCACGCCGTTGGTACGACCTCTAAGGCTGACAAGCGTGGGCGCAATTTCTACTTTGAGGTTCGTCGGGGCGGCACCCCGGTTGACCCAGAGAGCGTTCTTCCACGAATGACGCGTTGATGCCTAGCTGGACTACTGTCGGGCCGTGTCTTCAAGCTGCTTGAGCAGGCTAGGCAGCAGTAGGAGCCTGGTCTCAGCACGGAACTTGTCTCTCTCCTTGTGCGCAAGCTCTCCAATCTCAAGTGCCCTCTTGGGGCCAAGCGTTTCAACGAGGGCGTCTGCTATCACGTGCGCCTGCTGCAGGGGGCCGACCTGGGAGAGGTCTGCCGAAAGCTTTATGATGTCGAGCGAGAACTTGGCGAGTGCCGCAACGAGCTCGAATGGCCCGCCGCACTTCCGTCCGCCGTCAAGGTCAACGAAGAGCGCCCGATTGTCAGCGGCGATGAGGATGTCATCAGCATCGGTGTCAAACAGCACTCCCTTGCTGCCATGCTCGACCTCGTTCCAGAGCTTAACAATGGTGAGCAGGCTCTGTCGGATTGCGTCTTCACGCCGCTCCGAGGCTGCTGGCTCGCGCGAGCGCACGAGGTCGCGCAGCGGAATCCCTTCAGCCCAGGAGTCGAGCTGCGCGCGCGCCTTCAGGGAGGGCGCGTCATTTTGGCGAAGCCTTGAGCCATTTGTGCCGAGAAGCTGCTTGCACGTGTCTAGCCGCTCGCCAGAGAGCTCGGCTTCAATCACCCCGAGCGACGAGGCGCAGTGCTGGCGAAATACCGGGTCGTTGCGCAGGGCCGAGCTAATCTCGACCTCAGAATTGCAGTCATCGAGGGACATGACGTGCATCGAGTTGTCGGTAGACACCTTTACTGCGAAGTTGCCCCGGTACTCAGCGTCGTTAGTGTGGACGGTGAGCGCCACTGCGTGGGCAGTTCGGTTGTGCCCGGAGCGGGAGGTGCCCAAGTCGAGCTTCGCCGAGAAGCTCTCTATGGCGCTCGCACCGGCCGGAATCTGTAGGAAAGCGGCAAGCCGCTCCTGAAAGCTCGGTTGGCTCAGCAGGTCTCCCAGCATGAGCCGCGCGATGTAGCCTTCCATGTTCTGCGGATCGCACGTC
>OMIG01000266.1 GCA_900299035.1 Pseudomonadota bacterium | reverse complement strand
TTCTCTCAATCGAGTCCAGAGGTGACACGCCACTCTCGAATCTTTGCGTCCGTGCACAAAAGCCAGAGCCTAAAGACGGAGAGCTGGTCTTGGCGGCGGGCGGCAAGGACTCATCGCTCGCACTGGAGCTGCTCAGAGAGTTCGACCCGAGCGTTGCCCGAAAGGTGCTCCTCCTAAACCCTTCCCGCTCAGCGAGCGAGAGCGTATCAATCGCCCGATATAGTGCGCCCCTCGTTGTGCAGCGCACCATCGACAAGCAGCTCTTAGAGCTGAATGCAAAAGGGTACCTCAACGGACACACTCCTTTCTCTGCGTGCCTTGCGTTCCTGGGGACCATGATTGCGGAAGAGTTTGGGCTCGGCTCGGTCGTTGTAGCGAATGAGCGCAGCGCCAGCGAAGAGAACACGATCTTTCACGGGCTGGCCGTGAACCACCAGTACTCGAAGGGGCTCCGTTTCGAGCGCCGCTTCCGAGAGTACGTGGCTTCGCACTTTCCCGGGGCTGCTTCGTACTACAGCCTGATCCGACCGCTGTACGACTTGCAGGTGAGCGGGCTCTTCGCCCGCCGCGCCCCGCACCACCTCTCGTCTTTTAGGAGCTGCAACGTTGGGCAGCGCCAGGATCAGTGGTGCGGCAAGTGCCCCAAGTGCGCCTTCGTGTGCCTAACCCTTGCGCCGTTTCTCGCTGTCGAGCGCCGAGCTGCGATTTTCGGAGGTGAGCTCTTTGAGTCGCCAGAGATCCTCTCTGCTATCGAAGAGCTAACAGGCGTTAGAGACCATAAGCCGCTTGAGTGCGTGGGCACCCTGGGAGAGTCAAGGGATGCGCTAGTGCTCACGCTGGCGCAGTTCGCGAGCGAGGGCCGCGACGCCCCTTTAGGGCTCATAGCAATCAGCGAGAAGCTCAAGGCTCAAGGCAGCCTGCCAAGGCTCGAACACGCTCGGCGCACGCTTGAGGCGTGGAGCGATGAGCACGAGCTGCCACGACACTACGCAGAGAAGCTGCGCGCATCTCTCAAGGAGCTTTCGTGACGAACCCGGAGCTGCGAGGAGAGTCGTTTCTGATCGTCGGCTTCGGCCGTGAGGGCCGTAGCGTGCTCAAGCTCCTGCGACAGCGCTGCCCAGGCGCTCGCATCGGTGTCGCCGACCGCAAGTGGGTTCGGCTCGAAGCTGGAGAGTCTGACGGCGTTCGGGTGCACTCTGGCGAAGACTACCTCTCCGAGGCTGGGAGCTACGACACGATCATTCGCTCGCCCGGCGTTAGCTTGCGCGAGATCTCACCGCACCTTTCGCCCGCAAGCCGTGTCACCTCTGCCACTAACATATTCTTTGCCGAGTGCCCGGGGGTAACTGTTGGAGTGACGGGAACGAAGGGCAAGAGCACCACCTCGGCGCTCACGGCGGCTATTCTGTCCAGCGTCTTCTCGGACGTTCGGCTCGTGGGGAACATCGGCGAGCCGATGCTCGACCACCTCACCGGAGCAACAGCGGAGACTCGATTTGTGATAGAGCTGTCGAGCTACCAGCTCGAGGACCTGCGCCGCAGCCCGAGCGTCGCCATCCTGCTCAACATCGTGCCGGAGCACCTCGACTACCACGGAGGGTTTGAGAGCTACTGCGCGGCAAAAGTTGGCATCGCCAGGAGCCAGGGGGCGTCTGACCTGCTCGTGGTCAACGAGGGCAACGAGCTGCTGCGACTGCTCACGGCGAGCTGCAAGGGGAGCCGCGTGTGTTTCAGTGAGGCTGGATCAGGCTCAGCTCTCGTGTCGGTTCGTGACGGCACGATCGGCGTCAACCACGAGAGCGGCTTTGCTCCCGTAATGGCAGTAGATTCGCTGCCGGTGCGCGGTCCGGGCAACCTTCAGAACGCACTGGCTGCCGTAACGTGTGCGGTCGCTCTGGGCGCATCACCGGAGCAGGTTCGCCGAGGCTTGCAGTCGTTTAAGCCGCTGGAGCATCGGCTCGAGTTCGTGGCAACCAAAGATGGAGTCTCGTTCTACAACGACTCGCTCTCGACAATCCCCGAGGCCCTTGAGCACGCGCTACAGGCGCTCGGCGAGGGAGTCGAGACGATTATCGCGGGCGGGTTCGACCGGGGAGTCGACATGACTCCGGTTGGGCCGGCGATTGCCGCGTCCGGGGTGAAAAACCTAATCCTCTTTCCAACCACCGGAGAGAAGATCTGGCGTTCGGCCGTGGCGGCCGCGCCGGGCAGGGCATACGTCCGAGTTGACGTTGAGTCGATGGAGGAGGCAGTCCAAGCCGCCTACGACCTCACGTCGCAGGGCAAGATCTGCGTCATGTCTCCGGCGTCATCGAGCTTCTCTGTGTTCGTAGACTACCGTGACCGCGGCGAGCAGTTCAGGAGCTCGGTGATGCGGCTTGGGAAGCGGCGCTAAGGCTGCCTCCCCCAAAAAACGCCCTCCGCAGGGTGCCTTTTCCGAGTATCCTATCGAGCTCTGCGAACGAGTTGTAGAGCAGCATGCAGAGAGAGAGCCAGATACAGTTTGCAGCCACATGACGAAGCGAGATGTTCTTCGTTTCTTCGAATGCGCCGGCAAATCCATGGCCCTCGATGAGGGACTTTATGACGTGCTCGTTGGCAAAAAGCAGCGCGGCAAAGAAGCCGTACACAAGACTCCTCCAAAGGACACCAATGACCAAGGGCTTGCCAGAGAAGAGGTTGAGGAACGGCAGCTTGTTCGCCACGACGATCGCCTTCCCGGCAAAAATAGCGCCGATCGTCGCCAACACAGCCCGGCTCGGAGTGATCTCGTACGACTCCAGAAGCAGTGCATTCGTGAAGGCGATCAGGTGAAACATCACAAAGAAGTACACAATCGGCACGATTGCGCCCTTCAGCTCATGCCCGATTTTAGCGAAAATGTTGGCCATAGCTCCTCATTGGCAGGTGATGACAGTTCCTACCACTTTGCGGTGGGGTTGGAATAGGGCAGAGGCCCCTCAAGAGTGAACATTTTGAGGGTGGCGGGGGTCCGGCCCCGGAAGAGCGCACCGGGTCTCTGATACGTTCACGAGCACGAGCACGCGCGGGCAAATTTGTGCGAAAAAGAGAGCTTTGGGGAAGGAGGGCCGACACCTAAGAGTTAAAAAACCTTTCAAAGTATCGGCCCTGAGTTGATGGCGGTCAGGCGAGATTACCGGGGCCCGAACTTCTTGATGAGCGCAGCAGTTTGCTGAGCCCTGTTTGCAGCCATTCGGGCATCTCGCGCCTCTTTTTCAGCACGGACGCCCTGAGCCCGCAGTTCGGTAGCTTCACGCCGTAGGGCGGCAGCATCGATCCACAGCTGGTCGCTCTCCTCGGGAGGCCGTGATTTCTGGCGAGCCATGTG
Source organism: Pseudomonadota bacterium (assembly GCA_900299035.1). Taxonomy (GTDB): domain Bacteria; phylum Bdellovibrionota_C; class UBA2361; order UBA2361; family OMII01; genus OMII01. Next base: position 4,162 of record OMIG01000266.1, on the reverse strand, counting down.
CTCCAGGTGTTGAGCCTGGGCAAGCTTCTCGTCAGCAATCCGGCTGAGAGCCCGGCGCAAGTCGTTGCCAGTGAGCTGAGAGAGCAGAAACGAGTAGTCTCTAGCAGCAGGCTTCTTTGAAGCTGCTGCCTCCCTCTCGGCTTTCTGCGCTTGTTCTTGCAAGGCATCGGCTTGAGCAAGAAGACGTGCCGCCTGCTCCCGCAACAGCTGCGACTCCGCGGCTGAGAAGCCTGGCCCCTGGGAGATTGACTTAATCTCCTGTGCCTGGGCAGCCACTGCGGCCGCTTGCTGCTTGAGGGCTTCAGGAGTGTCTCTCACTTCAGCGAACTGAAGAGACACTGCCATCATGATAGAACCTAGAATCTGAATCATCGCGAACTCCTTTAGGTTAGAGTGACGCTGACTACAGGATGTGTAGCCCCTAGCGCCGCGCGCAGCCACGAGCTGAGCGAGGCGCCAGAGACACAAGGGAGAACCCCTTCTTTGGTGTCGTTACCCAGATGAAGATGAGAGAGAGCAGACAGCGATAGTCAGCGTACGAAGGAGGGCCGACACCAAAGAGTTTAAAAAACCTTTGAAAGTATCGGCCCTGAGTTGATGGCGGTCATGCTACGTTAGCGTGGGCCGAACTTCTTGTTCCGCTCGGCTTCTTGCTGAGCTCTAGTGGCAGCCATTCGGCTATCTCTCGCCTCTTTCTCAACACGAAGTCCCTCAGCTTGCAGTTCCTTCGCTTCCCGCCGGAGGGCGGCCGCTTCGATCCACAGCTTGTCTGACTCTTCAGGAGGGCGAGACTTTTTCCGAGCCATTGTCTCCATATGCTGAGCTTGGGCTACTTTCTCATTGGCTATCCGGACGAGCGCTCTGCGCTTGTCGCTGCCAGTGAGCTGAGAGAGCAGAAACGAGTAGTCTCGGCCAGCGGGCTTCTTTGAAGCCGTGGCATCCTTCTCGACTTTCTGCGCCCTTTCACGCAAAGCGTCTGCTTCAGCCCGGAGGCGCATCGCCTGCTGTTGCAGCAGCTTTGAGTCGGCGGCGGAGTTGCCTGGCTGCTTGAGAATAAACTCAAGGTCTTGGGCTCGGCTGGACATTTCGTCCGCCTGATTCCTCAAGGCCTGAGCCTCCCCTCCCGATGGAGCGACCTGCGCGAACAGTGCCACCAACGTAAAACCTACGATCTGAATCATCGGAAACTCCTTGAGGTTAAGGTGACGCCGACTACAGGATGTGTAGTCCCTAGCGCCGCGCGCAGCTACGAGCTGAGCGAGGCGCTAGGGACACAAGGGAGAAACCCTTCTTTGGTGTCGTTACCCAGATGAAGATGAGAGAGAGCAGTTAGCGATAGTCATCGTACGGGCGCAGAGGAGCGCGTTCAAGCCCTCTACCCCTTTCTGATTCCTTGTCAGGAAAACAGCGCGCGGTTAGTGGATGTTCTGGGAAGGATCGCGGTCGTTGTCCTTCATGCCTTTGACGACCTTTAGGCGCGTCTTGGACTTAAGCCGCTCGAGCTTCCAGGTGTAGTAGGCCAGCTCGATACGCTGTATAAGGCCAGAGGTGCGGGGGCGGTACATGTACGCGTAGCAGAGCCCCGCGCACAGCAGCTCGGGTAGCGCTGCAATTGGGCTTCCAAACACGACACCGAGCAGCACAAACCCAAGCCCGATGAAGGCGAAGGTTTTGCCAGTGATCGGCGAGCCCCAGAAGTTGAGCATCTGCCCTGAGAATGCTGCCACGAGCCCGTACAGTATCCAGAGAGCGGTGATGATTAAGCGTGTGCCTGAGAACTCGGCGCCGTAGAAGGGGCCCGGCACAAAGGCTGCCACAACCAGCACGAGCAGCTCTGCCACGAGTGGGATGCCGAGCACGACCCGCAGGAAGCGCGCGCGACCCCAGCGCGACTCAAGCATCCCTCCGAGGCTGTAGATGATGAGCGCGCCGAAGATAATCTCGAGGGTGTTTACCGCCACGAAGAGCGCTGTGAACGGCCGCCAGAGCTCGAATCGCTGCAGCACGAGGTCCGTGCGAAAGATGAACAGCGGCACTCCAGCGCGGCTCGAGAGCTGCTCGATCACCGATGCGGCGATCATGGTCACCATGAGCACGTGCGCCGTGCTGTGAAACGAAAAGGGGATGAATGAGCGCCTGTTCATAGATTGAACCACCGCTCCAGTGTACCGGCAGATAGGCTCTTGGCGAAAGCCCGCTTACGAGACGAGGCTCTTTTGCAGCAATGTCCGCAGGTCGACGCCCGCAGCAGCCCGGAGCACTTCGGCAACGGCCCGAAAGCAGGGGACTTCCAGGAACGGGTCGGCGTCTCTTCTCTTGTTGCGCTCGCTCGTCATCCGCACCGAGAGTGTCCCGCCCACGGCATCGATCAGCAGCGAGTCGGTCACTTGGGGCGTGTGCCCAAGCCCGGCAAACGTCAGCACGTTGCGGAAGCGCTCCAGCCCGATGCGCAGGAAGGTCGGGCGAAGAGGGGCTGCGTACCCGAGCAGCCGCAGCGGAAGCCAGGCCGGAAGCGGACCTGCGCGGTGCTGCTCAAGAAGGTGCACGATGTGGCTTGAGCCCTCGAATCGGCCAAACGGGGAGAGTAGCGAGACCTCGAACGGCTCAAACTCGATAGCGCCGCTCGCGCTGGCAACAGGGCCCATGCCGCCCAGGCGAAAAACCTCGTCATGAGCCGGATGGCTCACGCCGGGCAGCAGCTCGTCTTGGGCGTTCCTGCCCTTAATGTCCGTAAGGGTTTCGCCACGTTGAGCAGCCACCAAGGTCGGCAGAACGTGGCGCAGGAAGCCGTCCGCAATAGCTGAGAGCGCGCCAGGACTCAGCGGCCGCGTGTCTGCCAGCTCGAAGCCGTGGCCGCCGAGCAGCCAACCTCGCGTGCGCCGAACTGTTTCCATCGCCTGGATTCCTCGTGAAGAGAGCTGAGCAGCGAGCTGCTGCCCGAGGAGTCATTATAAGTAAAAAGCTGGCTTGATCTAGAACCATTCTAGAGAACCAGAAAAAACGTTTAAATAAAAAATCGATCGCATGCTACAAGCCCCGACCTAAGCCGGACGCAGCGAAGACGACCTTCGAGGCTTCTGTCGGCGAAACGACAAGACGAGCATCGAATGATCGAACTCGGAATCGTTGACCTTAGCGCTTCAGCCAGGCGGCGGCTCGCTGCCCTGGTAGAGCGCTGGGCTTGGGCCTCCCCTGACAGCCGCGTTTCGGCCCCGCGCGTTTCCGTCCACCTGCTCTCTCCCGAAGAAGTCCGGTTCCACGGCGGCCTCGACGTGTGCGTTGTGGGCCCAGAGCTGCTGGCGTGCGACGTGGCGTACCTCACGTCTCTGCGCAAGGAGCTGGCCGACAAGCTGATCCTGTGCGTGCTGGACGCTCGCACGCAGTCTTTGGGGGTTGTCGAGCAGCTCGGCCGCTTGGGCGTCGACGATGTGCTGCTTGAGAGCGCTGGCGCGGATGAGTTCATTCGCCGTTTGGTGCTGTTGCAGCGTAGAATGCGCAACAAAACTAGGGGCAAAATCGTGGTGGTCGACTCGGCGCGCGGCGGCGTTGGCGCGACTTTCGTTGCAGCCGCCACAGCGGAGGCCGCCGTGGCCTCAGGCGAGACCGTGTGCGTGCTTGACTGCGACACATCCTCGCACGACCTGACGCGCTTTCTTCGGGTGAAGCCGCACGTGAGCGAGCCGCTGCGGCTGCTCGTGGAGCAGCAGCGGCTTATAACGGCCGAGACTGTCAGCGAGTGCCTGCACGAGGTGTGGAGCGACGAGCCGCGGCTCAAGTGCGTCCCGCCGCCGGCTGGATGCGATGACGGCTCCCTATCATCGCCGAGTGCGGCCCGCTCGCTGGTTGAAGTGCTGGAAACCCTCGCCTCGCTCCACGAGCGGGTGGTGGTAGACGCGTCTCCGCTCGGTGCAGGCGCGCGGCACGCCGTCTACGGCGCAGCTGACGAGCTGCTCTTCGTCGCAAACGCCGATCCTTCCGGCGCCTTCGCTAACCGGCAGGCGCTCGGGCTCATTTCAGGCACGCTGCGGGCAGATGCTGCCCTGACGGTCGTGCTCAACGACAACTCCCGGACATCAGCACCTGCGGCGCTCATGCGGCGCGAGGTGCTCGCAACTCCGGGGCGAGAGGCGCGCTTTGCGCGCATTCCGTACTCGGCTCGCGC
>OMIG01000265.1 GCA_900299035.1 Pseudomonadota bacterium | reverse complement strand
GCTCAGACGAGAAGAAGCTTGTGTGGATCTTCTTGTCAGTCACTGCGACGCTCGTCGTGGTGCTCGAGATATTCTTCCTCCTCGACCGCATGAACACCCTCTTTAAGGGCTACATGGCGATCTGGATGATGAGCGGGCTCTCGACGGTCGTTGCGCTCTTCTACGCCAACCAGATGCTCAAAGACGCCGGGAGAGAGAAGGTGCGGCGCGGGCTTGTGATGCTCGTGTCCGTCGGCGTTGGCCTAATCCTGCTCGGCACGGCATTCAACGTGTTCGCGGTGGTCACCATCGACCGAGGGCTCAAGCGGACCTACACCTTTGACGGCATGGAGTGGATGCGCTGGAAGCGTGAGTACGCCAAAGACGGCGAGCTCGCCCGCTGGCTTAACGACAACGTCAAGGGCGTTGCGACTATTGTCGAGGCACAAGGCGACGGCTACCGCGAGTTCACAAGAATCGCCATGCACACAGGGCTGCCCACCGTCCTTGGCTGGGAGCACCACGTGAGGCAGCGCGGCCTGCGCCCAGAGGATGTTCCGGCTCGCAAGCGCGCCATCTACGCCATCTACACGAGCGAGGACATCGACCTCACCAAGAAGTACCTGGCCCAGTACGGAGTCGACTACGTCATCATCGGCGACGTCGAGCGGGCAAACTACAGGCCGCTCGCGATTGAAAAGTTTGAGAACCACCCTGAGGTTTTCACGAAGGTTGCTACGGTAGAAGACAGCGTCATCTACCGCACGTACCTTTCTAAGAGTAACCCTGCGTACAAGAGTGCCCTACCACAATGAAACTCCTCCTCCTCGTCGGACTCCTAGCGGCTGCGGGCTCGTTCTTTGCGGTGCCCGTATTTGAGTTTACCTTCGCGGCGCTGCTCGTTGCGCCCACGGTGAAGTACCTGATCGCCTCGCTGCTCATGATGGCAAAGGTTGAGCTCGCTCCGGGCGGCTTCGCCGACGCTTCGCTCTACCTCGTATCCTTCGCCGCGGTGTTGGTCATCACGCAGCAGCTCTTCGGACGGCGCAGGAAGCCGCTTGAGACCGCGGAGTTCTACCCGGTCGCTGTATTCGCTCTGGTGTACATGATTGCGTACAGCATGTGCATGATGTGGCCTGACTTCATCGCGATGGGAGAGCGGCTGCGTGACTACGCGCTCCTGGCCGCCTCGATTGACTCGCCAGTCGTCGCACGAGAGCCGTGGATGGAGGGCATATGGCTCAACTACTACGTGTTCTGGTACCGCTTCGGCGGACTGCTCAACTCAGTGCTGCACATCCCAACTTGGGACGCCTACCACGCAATACTCTCGTTCTCGCTGGCGTTCTACGCGGCATCGATCTTTCAGCTCGTTAGGGTCATGCTCGGAGGCTCAACGCTCCTGTCGGCGTTCATGGCGTTCGTGGTGCCCTTCGGCTCGAACGTCGCTGGCGTCTTTAGCTGGAAGCGCGCCGAGTCTGGCTCGGGGTTTGAGCCCGACAACGGATGGTGGGGCCCGTCGCGCGTTCTGCGTGGGGCAATAGATGAGTTTCCGGCATGGTCGTTCCTGCTGGGAGACGCCCATCCGCACTTCCTCAATGTCGGCACGCTGCCGTTCTTTCTCCTCATCCTGTACCGAATCGTCAGCAGCGCGGCAGACGTGGGAACCAGGGTGCTTCACTCTCTGGCGTTTGTGGCGGGCGCCGCGCTGTTTCTCCAGGGGAGCAACGCGTGGGAGGTGCCGATGTGGGGCGGCGTGGCGGTCATGGTGGGCCTGGTCGCCTGGATCCTGACGCGCTCTGAGTGGCACGAAAGCCTGCTGGTCAAGCTCAAGCAACCAGAGTTCTTGGAGACTGTTCGGCTCGGGCTAATCTTTGCGCTCTTCGTCGGCGGCATGGCCGTGGCTGGCAAGCAGTACCAGGCTGGAAGCCACTTGGTCGGCGTTGCCGCGGCGCTGGTCACAGTGTCCTTCTGTGCGCTCCTCTTCCCGTGGCAGGGTTCCTCTGGATCGAGCGCGGCCAGGGTGCTCAAGTCTCGATCCTCCATCTTGGCGCTCTCGTGCTGGATGGTGATGTACCTGGCGCTCTTTCTCGCCTCGCGCCACATCACCGGCAGCAGCGCTGGTGAGCCGAAGTTCGTGAGGGATCCGATCTATTTCACCACCGTTGCAGAGCTGTGGGCCCACTGGGGATTTCACCTCTTCTTCATTACGGTAGCCTCGATTCTGCTCCTTGAGATGTCGCTGCCAACACTCATCATGACTGCTGCGCTCGCCGTGTCGTTCCTGTACGAGAAGGCAGCGCTCTTCATCTACGTCCTGATAGCGCTGCAGCTCGTCCGGCTCTTCAGCATCAAGCGTGAGTCGAGCAGCTGGCAGGACATCTTCCTGGAGGGTCTCGCCATCGCAAGCCTCGGGCTGCTCCTCATGCCTGAAATCGTGTTCCTCGATGACTCCTACGGTGGCGAGAACGAGCGCATGAACACGATCTTTAAGATCTACACGACTGACTGGGCGCTCCTGGGGCTCGTCGCCGCAGGGCTCTCGCTTCGGGCCTACCGCCGCTACAGCGAGAAGCTTCAGAACGTGCTGCCACATCTTCCGCTGGTGTGTGCTATCTTGGGTGGCTTCATCATCGTAGCCGGATCCTCGCAGCTCTACGCGCACACGGTTCCGATGCGCCGCCAGCCGAGCGAAAGCGAGCTGCGGCGCAGCGAGGGGCTCTTCATTCCGGACCGCGATCACCCCGGCTCGGCCTCCATCATCCGGGTGCTCAGAGAGAAGCCGAAGGGCAGGGTGCTCGAAGCGCAGGGTAATCCGTACAGCTACACGTCATTCGTTTCGACGCTGGCGTCGCAGCCCTGCTACCTCGGCTGGGCGAACCACATCGGGCTGCTGACCAAGGAGCACGGCGAGGTGGACCGCCGGAAGAAGGTGACAGAGGAGATCTACAACGGCACCGACTGTGCGGCCCGCAAGCAGCTCGCCAAGCAGGAAGGGATCAAGTACATCGTCCTAGGCACGCTAGAGAAGAAGCTGTACCAAGGGGTCTTTGACCGTGACTTTAGCTGCTTGACCCTCATCACCCATGACAAGGACTACTGGCTGTTCGAGGTAGACTAGGCTCGAAGCTGCGCTTCGAGTAGCTGCTTTCGTCCGGCTAGTGTCCGGGGGCGGCGCTGCCCCGCAAGGCTACTTGTCGGTGAAGAGAGGGGTCTCTTCCTTAAACTTAGTGGTGTCCTTAGCTGTCAGGAAGAACGCGTATGAGAATCCCGACGGGCTCCACGGGTAGTGGTTGACCGAGTAGCGCAGGAACTTCTTGAGCGTGACCTGCTTCCAGTCCGGTACCCACCATCCGCGCAGGTTAATTCGTCGCGGGTAGTAACCCTCTGGGAAGTCCTCCTTCTTCTGGTCTTCCTTCCAGCCCTGGTAGATGTAGGTGAAGTTCGGCATCTCTTCAGGCTTTGCGTTGAAGCGGTACTCGTCCGGGATGTTGCGGAAGTACCACGTGAGCGGCCAAGTGGACTCGCCCGTTGCGTACACCTTCGGGCGGTAAGCTTTGCGCTCGAATTTCACTTCGTCGATGATCTGCTTCGCGGTCTCGGCAAGCTCGTACGTCGTGTGCACCTGGCTCAGGTACTCGGTCTCTTTTCCGGCGTACACGTAGTTAGTCTGAACGGCAGCACGCAGCAAGAAGATGCAGCCGATGACCACAATCCAGCGGGCGACGTGAACCCTGCCCAGGTATGGCATGGCCATGTGCACCATTGCTGCTATGAACAGCACCAGCCCGAACGCGATGAAGAACACGTTCTCAAGGATGAGGCGCTCTCCAAGACTCCCGCCCTGCTCTGCCACGAAGATGAGGCCTAGGACCATCGAGATAGACCCGACCCACAGCAGCGCGTCCGCGACCGGGAACTGCTTGTAGTTGATCGGGTACTTGCAGAAGTGGTCTTCAAAGAAGAGCGCGAGGTACGGGAAGCCGAACACGAGCGGGTACACCGAGAGCCACGGAACCTTCTCACCGAGGTAGCTGTACGAGAAGAAGGTCGCCATGAAGAAGTACCCTGCTGTCGCGAGCGCACGCTCGCGGCGGACGAGGTGCTCAGTGGTCACTATCAGCGAGTGTGACAGGAGCACGAAGAGGCCGATGATGTCGAGGTGGTCCTTCAGCTTGAAGCCCTTCCACACCCGCATGTCAGGAATCTTGTCCGCTTCAGAGGCGAGACAGGCTAAGATGGTGACTGCAACGATGAATGCGCCTGCGAAGCGGGCCACGCGGCTGGCGCGTCGGTAAAACATCGTCAAGTGAGCGAGGAACGCAACGAAGAACGGGAACTCGTACCAAGCAGTGACGTACACGTGAAAGTTGAACGGACCCTTGATGCGCTCCATTTTATGGTGCGCCCACCAGTAGTCGATCGCCTTGCCGCCCAAGCCTCCAACAACGCCATCGCGGAACCAGGTCCACTCGCCGTTTCCGAGGTTGCGGAAGCCCGCGCCGTAAAACCAGGCGAACACGAAGGCGCACAGCACTGCTGCGCCTATGGTTTGGCCGAAGTTGTCGGCGATGTAGTTTCCAATTGCGCTGAAGAGGTTGCCCTCTCGCTTGGCGATCTTGGCCTCGTAGATGCACTCAAAGAGGAACCAGGCGAACACGACTCCGATAACGAGCGCGACCTGGATGTTGAACATGAGAGACTTCGTGCCTTCGTCCGTAAACGCCTCAACAGGGAAGAAGCGGGCGATCAGGATCGCCACTACTCCCATGCCGGCGATGCGGGCCAGGCGCATGAAGAAGCTCTGGATGTTCTTGTCCTTCCCATCGAGAATGTCATTGAGCAGGGACTCAAAGACAGGGAATCCCATGAAGATAGCCACCGTCACGAAGACGTTTTCCTTCGTGCACCACTGAATCGTGAGCCCGAGCAGGACAAACAGCGCCTTGAGGGGGCGGGGAGCAACGGTGAATCCGTAGAAGCACATCAGCATGCCCGACAGCACCCAGGTGTCTTCGCGGAGGAACCGGGCCCAGTAGATCATCGTAGGCGAGAGCGCGACTGCGGCCGTCAGGATGAGAACCGTCGAGCGCTTGAGGTGGTTGCGGAAGAGGAACGGGAAGAACATGAACATAGAGCCCATGAACGCCACCGGTGTGCGGGCGGCCCACAGGGAGTCGCCGAACATCGCGTACACGAAGCGCATGCAGTTGTAGAGCATCGGCCCGTGCAGCATCGGGTCGTAGCGGTAGAAGTTGCTGTTTGGCCAGTCGTAGAAGTACCGGCCGTACATGCCGTGGAGTGACTCGTCGTGGTGGTACGGGCGCATGTCGAGCATGGTCCAGCGCAGGATCAGCCCGAGCGCGATGAAGATGCCGTACGCGACCCAGCTGCTAGCGGTGAAGTAGGACGTCCAGCCCTGCGTCGAGACGGCCTCAGCGGCCGCTGGCGCTCCGCCAGCCTCAGGCGCGTTTCCGTGTTTAGCTGATTTTACTTTCATATGCGGTGTCATCCTTTGAGGCCTTCTCCAGAAATGGTTCTACGCCTTGCTTCCGCGGTTGCCAACCAGCCGCTCATCGCTGCCGTTGTCTGCGGACGAGTCCTTTCCGATCTCCTCGAGCATGCGCTGAGCAACGCGGCGCCCGTAACGCACGGCGTAGTTGGTGCCGCGGTCCTCCGGGTAGATCTGCGCCATGGTGCTGAGCCACAGGGAATCAATCGGGGTTTTGAGGTCGGGTATGAGCTTCGAATAGCCCTTGGTGATGACCGGCTGGCTGTAGTGCGCCTTCCAAACGTGGTGTGAAATTACCCACGAGCGGTCGAACTCAGGGAAGATCTTCTGGATGAACGGAATGCAGTACTCAAGGTACTCATTCGGCGGCAGCGAGAAGAGCTTCTCAGTCGTCGGGAGGTACTTGGAGAGGTACACGATGTGCGTGTTCTCGTAGTTCTCCTTGGCGTCGAGGTTGGTGTGCTCGATGATCCCCACAAACGGAAAGGAGGGGTCGGCGACGTTGAGCCAGTAGGTGCTCGAGAGCGACCTGTTGAGGCGCAGCACGAGGCAGCTGTTGCCGAGGAAGCGGATCTGCTCGCAGCGAGCGCGGTAGTCGGCCGGCAGGGAAGGAGTCATGTCGAGGAACTGCGGGAGCGCCGATGTGCACAGCACCATGTCAGCAGACTCGCGGCCGGCATCGGTGTCGACGCCAACTGCGCGGCCGTTCTCCACGAGGATGGAGCGAACGCCAGTGTTGAGCTTAATCGTGACGCCGCGCTCTTCGAGCGCCTTGCGGATGCCGTCGGTGAGGGCGCCGAAGCTGCCGCCGAAGTACACCAGGCTCTCGCCGCCTTTGTTGTTTCGGCTTGAGCCGCGCAGCTTGAGCTTGTTCCACATCCACACCGCCGATACGTTCGGCGCCTCGTGCCCAAACTTGCCCGCCATGAGCGGCTTCCAGACGGTGTCGTACGCCTTGCGGCCGCCGACCTTTACGAGCCAGTCCTCGGCAGAGATGTCCTCAAGCTTCATCCAGTCGTTAACCTTTCTGGCGTAGAGCGCCATAAACCCGGTGCGGATGCGATCGACGAAGGGCAGGGGGGAGAACTTCAAGAGGTCGAGCGGGCTGGCGAGCCGGAATATGGAATTTACGTAGTAGAGGCCAGTGTTGGAGGCCACATAGCGCTTAAGGTGCCCGAGCCCCAGCTCGTCGATCAGGTCGAGAACGTCGACGTCTGAGGTGAACCAGTGGTGGTAGAACTTCTCTACGCGCACCCCTGGGCTGAGCTCAAAGGGGCCGGCCAAGCCGCCGATGTCGTTGTCCTTCTCGTAGATAGTGACCTCGCAGCCCGCCTTGCACAGGTCGAGAGCCGCTGAGAGACCGGTGAATCCGCCGCCGATGATCGCTACGCGTGTTGGAGCCATACGCTTAAACCTCATAAAAACCTTCTCTTAAAAATGATCTAGTGCAGCCTATCGTTTCGCTATGAAGCCCTCTGTTGTGGAACTGAGCCTGCCCTCTCCAGCGGCTCCCCCTGCACCTGGTCTATCAGGTACAGGGGGCGCCCTTGGCCCTGCTCGAAGATGCGCCCGACGTACTCGCCGAGAATTCCGAGAACGGTGAGCTGCACGCCGCCTAGGAGCAGGATCGACGCCATCATCGACGTCCATCCAGTCAAGTTGATGCCGGCGATCTTGAGCCCCAAGACCACTATTATGTAGAGGAACGCGAGGGCCGAAGTGGCGAGCCCGAGGTACGACGCTATGCGCAGCGGCGCGTACGTGAACGAGGTAATTGCGTCGATGGCGAGGAAGAGTGACTTGCGGAACGGGTACTTCGTCACTCCGGCAAACCGCTCGGGCCGGTCGTACTGGAGCGCCTTCTGGTGGTGCCCGATCCAGGAAACCATGCCGCGAACGAAACGGTGCCGCTCGCGCAGGGACTGAAGCGCATTGACGGCGCGGCGGTCCATGAGACGGAAGTCCCCGGTGTCGCGCGGAACTTTGAGGCCCGCAACCTTCTCGAATATGCGGTAGAAGGCGAAGGCGAAGAACTTCTTCGAGAGCGACTCTCCGTGACGCTGACGGCGCTGGCCGTACACAACGTCGTAGCCGTCGCTCCAGTCCTTGAGCATCTCTGGGATTAGCTCGGGCGGGTCCTGCAGGTCAGCGTCGAGGATTACGACGACTTCGCCCTTCGTCTGGTCGAGCCCACAGGTGATGGCAGTCTGATGCCCGAAGTTGCGGGCGAGACGGATCGCCTTCACGAAGCCGTCTTCGTGAGAGTACTGGCAGATGAGCGGCCAGGTGTTGTCCTTGCTCCCGTCATCGATCAAGACGACTTCGATGGGGAAGGAGTACTGAGCAACGAGGTCTTTCAGGCGGCGACGAAGCTCAGGCAGCACCTCTTCCTCGTTGTAGCAAGGAATAACGAGAGACATGCTCTTCGGGTCGCGGTTGCGCGGCACTCGGATTGAACAGCAAGGCGTTACAGTATTCACGTCTAGTCCTCACAAAAGCGCCGTTTAAGCACCTGATACCACGGGCGTAATACGGGCTACAATTAAGTGATGCGGGTTTTGACACCGTGGATGCAGCCCTAGATTTTTGGTGTCAAATAGTTGATGCTAAGGGACCTAAGTTACGGAGATTACAGATGGGTCAGGATATAACGGCGTGTCGACGATGTGGGGCTTCTGTCACGGGCGAAATGCGTTTCTGCCCGGGGTGCGGGCGAAGCCTCGCGAAAGCCTCAAAAGGTTTCGTCGTTGCTGTTGGTTGCGCTGCAATCGGAATGCTCGGCTTAGGGCTCGGATTGCGGTACCTGGTGCAGCCTGGGCGCCCAGTGGTTGCGGCAGCCGGCCACACGGCGGCCCACGTTGCGCAGGAAGTTGACGACCCGCAGCTCAATGCCATGCGCAAGGAGGTTGAGGATGCGCCGAACGATCTCTCGAAGCTCCGCGTATACGCCGGGATGCTAGGAGACAAGCTCCGTTCGAACCCTGACGCCCCTCAGGGTTTGGTGTTTGAGGCCGTAGACGCCTTGAGCCGGATCCTCAACGCAGAGCCGAACGACCCAGGTGCTCTCGTGATGATGGCAGACCTGTCGTTTGACCAGAAGGCTTTCACCAAGGCAGCAGACTTCTACCAGCGGTACCTAAAGCTTGAGCCAGAGGATCTCGGCGCCCGCGCCAGGTACGCGAGCACCCTGACGTTCTTGGGCAAGTACTCCGAGTCAGTCAGTGAGCTAGATGCAGTGCTCAAGAAGGACCCAAAGAACTTCCCAGCGATGGCGTACCTCGCTATCACCTACGCCCAGAGCGGTGACCTCGTGAAGGCAAAGGAGTTGGGCGGCAAGGCGCTCACGATTGCGCCGTCTGAAGATGCCCGGGCACGCTTCTCGGCCTTCGTTGAGTCGCTTGACCAGGCGGGAGCGCCGGTGTCGTCATCACCGCAGCGCGGTTCGGCCGCGCAGCCTGAGCAGCCTGCCGTGAAGACGGGACTCGAAGGGTTCATCGCTGTTGTGCGGTCAAACCCGGTCGCAGGCCCAAAGTTCGTCAGCTTCGAACAGGGCAAAGACAAGACCCTCAAGCTCCTCTTCCGCGGCTTCCCGATGCAGGGCATGCCGCCATTTGCCAAGGAGAAGTTCTTCTCAAACCTGAAGAAGGCCGCAGTGGAAACGAAGCTTGAAGGCGTTTCGTCGCTTTCGTTCGTTGATGCTGACAGCGGTGCTGAGATGGCGAGCTTGCCGCTCGGTAATTAGGCAGATCTGGTACTGCTTGCACGTCGGCATCAGCGACCTTGGATGCTGATGGCGCTGCCTTACGCTGCCCTTGAGTGTCCCCACGGTATGGTCAAGATCTCAGCGCCGGTCGCGGTGATCTCAACCATCTCTTCAACTCGGATCGATCCCCAGCGGGTTTTCACCTCGGGCTCGATGCACACCACCATGCCGGGCTTAAATACCATGTCGAGATGCTCCTCAATTGCTAGGAATGGGGGCTCGTGCAGGTCGAAGCCGACTCCGTGGCCCAGCTCCTCTACGCCCAGGGTCTTAACGTCAAAGCCCGCGTCCGCCAGCGAGGCCTTCATGGAAAAAAGAAAATCTCTCACGGTCTGGCCAGGCTTGATGCCAGCAATCACAGCGCGCACCACCTCTCGCAAGCGCTCGTACTCTGCCTTGATCGGAGGGTTGCCGATAAAGCCCATGCGGGTCCCGTCTGTCACGAGACCCGCATACTGGATCCCCATGTCGATGCACACGGCCTCGTGAATTTCTTGAGTGTACAGAGGTTCCGCCAGAGTTGTCGCGTATTGGCCCTTGAGATCGCCATCGGCGGCGACACCGATAGGAAATGAACGAGTGCTTCCACACAGAGTAATACGCTCGTCGAGAACCGCTGCTAGCTCCTTTCCGTTCATCCCTTTGGTAAGCTTGGCGAGGGACTCCTCCATCAGGGTTGCCAGGTCGCGACTTGAGTGCCTGATTATTCCAAGCTCTTGCGGGCTCTTTATTGCCATCAGCTCACCGATGGTCCCGTTGATGTTTTGCAGCTTTTTGCCAGCCGAGAGCGGCATGAGGTCGCCGTAGGGGAACTCCTTTACGACACCAAGGGTCGAAGCCCCTTCAAGCTCCCGCTTGAGCGCCTCCTGCATCTCCTCTCGCGACGAGAACGAGTAGTGCTCCACAGGGTAGGCCCGCTTATGGTCTAGGTTTTTGTCGCAGGCGATATCGAATATCTTCACCGCGGTCGGCGTGACCACGATAATCTCTGACTCTGAAACGGTTGGCACAGCCGTCAGCCACCGCGCGTACTGCCCCTTTCTGTCTGTTCCGTACAGCAGGGCTGCGTCGACACCAGACTTCGCGATCTCCTCTCGCAGGCTATCGAGCCGCCCGGCGAGGAAATCGCGGTCAGCCTGAGTGAGCGGAAATTGGTCAAGTGTGTCTAGCGACGATCTAGCTGTCATGCCTACCGGGACTTCTGGGCTGACCTGCGCGGATACTTGGGGGGCGAATCGATCGTTGAGGTTCACGATCTCTGCGGGAAGTTTCTCGAGGTGGGTGAAAGGCGCATCTCCGATTACGCCGATGCGCTTAACGCCCCGCTCTGTGCAGAAGGCCTTCAGGGCCTCCGGCATGAGGTGCGCCCCGGCAACTGGGACGAGCTGCTCCTCGGTGTGCAGGCGAGGCTTTAGGCCGGCGATACGCCAGGGCATCTCAAGCACCCCTGTGGCATCCGGAGTGACGAAGGCGTAGTGGCAGTCAGACTTGCACGCTGCTCCGAGGATCCAGAGCGATGGCTGGGAGTGCTCGCGGGTACTGAAGTGGATAACTGCGTCGAGTCCCTGTTTGAGCATCTCCTCACGCAGCTGCGCGCGGCGCTCGTCGAGCAGAGGCTTGAGCGAAGGCTGTTTCGGCCCTACATCCGAGGGACCTACGCTCGTGTCTTTGGTCTTCGAGTTGTTTTGGTTCTGGTGAAGATCGCTGCTCATGATTGTGTCGCCTCAACTGATAGGTCGGTTCTAACGAGCTTCTGCCGCCGGGTGACTCCGGGGAAAAATGCTGAGCCTGCTTGATGTTGCACTAGATTCAATTTTAAATCTGGCACAGGGTTCAGAGGGGGTTTCATGTTTTCCAAAAAGGCAGGCAACTCGCGAGGTTGACGCGTACAAAAAGTTACTGTGCCGTGGCGAAAAGCTGAGGTAGGGTTGCGGGCATGCTGAAAAAACTTCTCTGCGCCACATTCGCCCTATTGTTTGGAAGCTCGGTAGCCATGGCTGACACAACCTTCTACGCTCTTAAAGCGACAACGATCGACGGCTCCTCGCAGTCCATGAGCGAGTACAAAGGGAAGGTGCTCCTGGTGGTCAACGTGGCGTCGCGCTGTGGCTTCACTCCGCAGTACGCAGGGCTCGAAGAGCTCTACAAGAGCTTTAAGGATCGCGGTTTCGTCGTGCTGGGCTTCCCCTCAAATGACTTCGGAGAGCAGGAGCCGGGGAGTGACGCAGAGATTAAGGCTTTCTGCACCAATAAATTTGGAGTCTCCTTTCCGATGTTCTCTAAGGTGCGCGTGGTGGGGCAGGAGAGGATGCCGCTCTACGACTACCTCGTGCGCAGCACCGGGGGCTCGGAGGTGGGATGGAACTTTGAGAAGTTCCTCGTAGACCGCTCGGGGCAAGTTGTCGGCCGCTTCGAGTCAAACGTGCGCCCTTCTGATCCGTCGCTTCGGGCGGCTATTGAGAAGGCGCTGGGGTAAGGAGCGCGGCTGTACAGCAGGCCGGGCGCGCATTTAAGACACTATCTTGTTTGACGGGTAGAGCTTCGGCAAACTCAAGCGTGCGCCCTGCGCAGCTTCGAGAATTGATGTTGAACGTACTTTTCGGCGCACTCCGCGTGTTTCGGAGCGTCCCCCGTCCCCAAGGGCCTGAGCATGTTTAAAAAGTGGGTTGGATGGCTCCTGCTGGCTGTCTGTACGCTCCTCAACCTGCGCCTCTTTCTTAGCAGGTGGGATGAAGAGCCACGAGGAGACTTCATCGGGTTGCTCTCAGACCCTGAGGTGTCATCTCTCGTGATTGGCTTCGCGGGCGTGGTTGTTGCGATGGCGCTGGTCGACACCCTGCGGGCGCGGCGATGGGTTGGATTGCTGGCGCTTGCAGCCGCCTGTGCTGGTTTGGCGTTAGCGATGCCGAGCCTCGGCGTCTTTAAGAATTTCCAAGACCCGCTCCGAAGCTTTGTGGCGGCTGGTGCGGCCGCGGCGCTCGCGTGCGCGGGGCTTCGGGACAGCTCGCCCGCACGCGGCGAGGGCGCCCTACGGCGGTCCTCTGCGCTGCTCTTCGCGGCGTCCTTCAATGCGTTCTTGCTGATGGCACCCTGGACGACGCACGTGCCGTCGTACGTACAAGGCTCTCTCGATGGGGTGTCGATGGCGAGTT
>OMIG01000264.1 GCA_900299035.1 Pseudomonadota bacterium | reverse complement strand
TCGATGCTGTTTGACTCGATGATGAAGCACGGGGCCTCCGTGTACGTGCTCTCGGCGAGTGCCGCGTCGACCCCGGCGCGGGCCAGCGCGGCAGCCTCAGCCCTAGAGAGCCGACCGGACCTGTTCGCCAAGATCTATGACCGCGACGGCATGATGGTGTTCGCGCCGGCATTCTCGAGCCTGTACCGGCTCGGCACCTCTTCTTAGCCGAAGTGGCAGGATAACTACTAGTATTCCTGGGGGCAGTTGGCCTTCGACTGGGTGCGCCTTTCTGCCCCTTGAGAGTGGGCCAGGGCTTACTCGTGACGAATCGCCCCCGGCTCAAAAGCGACCCCGGAATACGCTGAACAATTAATGAAAAGCTGGTATACCTCCCGACACCTTTTGGAGCAGGCAGCATGGGAATGGAAGCAGAGAAGCAAGAGCCCTCGTTCGACGAGAAGCTGACAGGTAGCTGGCCTGAGCCGCTCACACCTGCGAATGTGGCTGCGCGCTCAATGCAGGACTCTCTAGACAGCGTGGCGCCGCGTAGTGCCGGAGCACCCTGGTGGGTCGCTACAGGGCTGCTGGCGCTGATGACCGTCGTGTTCGTCGGCGCGAGCGCACTCCACTGGCACACCGGGTGGCAGGGCGCTGTGCGCGCCTTTGCCGAGGCCGCAATGGTGGGCGCCCTGGCAGATTGGTTCGCGGTTACGGCGCTCTTCCGTCGGCCGCTGGGGCTTCCCATCCCGCACACAGCGATTGTTCCGGCGAACAAGGCCCGCATCGGGCGTAGCCTGGGGCTCTTCGTGCAGCGCAATTTTCTCTCGGAGCACGCCCTTGAGGGCGAGCTCGTAAACATCTCGGGAGGCATCGCCCGCTGGTTGGCTGTCGAGGAGAACCGCAACAGGGTAACGCGCCGGGTGCGGGAGCTTGTGCCGCAGGTGTTGCAGACCCTCGACGAGCGCGAGGTTCGGCGCTTCATCGACACTCAAGTTGAGGACTTTGTGAGCCGCATCGACTTCGCTCGGGCGGGTGGCAAGGTGCTGCGTATGCTGACTGCCAACGGCATGCACGAGACGCTAATCGACGAGCTCGTGCAGCAGTCGCAGCTCTTTTTCCGCGCCAACAAGGACTGGTTCCGCAGCCAGCTGCGCGAGGCAAGCCCGTGGTTTATCCCTGAGTTTGTGGACCGCCGCATCTTTGAGTCGATCGTTTCGCGCACCGAGGACACGTTAAGCAGCGCGATCAAGGATCGGAATCACGAGTTGAGGCTTCGCATCCACTCAGCGCTGGTTGTCTTCATTGAGCGACTTGAGCACTCAAGTGAGGCGCAGGAGAAGGGGAATCAGCTCCGAGCGCTGCTGCTGGGGAGCGAGATATTCCGCACCTACGTGAGCACGGTTAGAGACTCTATCGTCGCTGAGATCCAGAGCGACATTCGGCGAGAAGACTCGACCCTTGTGCAGTCTCTCGATCGGGCGCTCTCTACCCTCGTGGTTTCCATGAGTGCCTCGCCTGAGCTACAGACGAAGCTCAACCGGCTTATTCGCGGCGTGCTCAGGGCCGTCGTGGGTGACAAGAGCAACCATGTGGCCAACCTCATCGCGCGCACCATTGACTCGTGGGACACGACCACCCTCGTTAGCAAGCTCGAGGAGCAGGTGGGCTACGATCTTCAGTACATTCGAATCAATGGCACAATCGTCGGCGGGCTTGTGGGGGTTCTGCTGTACCTAGTAGTTCAGGCACTTTAGCCACGTTCTACAAAAAGTTTGTAGCTTGGACTCGGTCCATGCGGCACACTGTTTCTAATGTCCTCAACTCCTGTCAGCAGTAGCATCCGAGTGCGGCGCCAACGCGGGTCCGAGCTAGGCGCCAACATGGCCGAGTACGCCTTTATCATCTTAGGCGTCTTGTTGGTTGTAGTTGCAGCGGTTGCAACCTTAGGGCAGGTGAATGCTCCGGCGTTCGACCGAACTAATCAGGCATTCCAGGGCGGCGGAGATCCCGGTGGCGGAGATCCCGGCGGCGGAGCGCCCGATGGCGGCGGTGGGGATCCGAACGCCGGCGGGTAACGCCCAGAGCTTTAGAGCCAACGACCCTTCTCGCCGCCGACCTGAGCGGCAACCCTCCTTAATGTATTGAAGGAAGGTCGAGCGGCGTAGTGAGCGAGACGCGTGCTACTTGCGTGCTGCGTAGAGCTTGGCAACTACGTCCCAGTTCACCACGTTCCACCAAGCGTCTAGGTAATCAGCGCGGCGGTTCTGGTAGTTGAGGTAGTAGGCGTGCTCCCAGACATCAACGCCGAGGATTGCGTGCTTGCCTTCCATGAGCGGATTGTCCTGGTTTGGGGTCGATGAGATCGCGAGCGACCCATCGCGGTTTGCCACCAGCCACGCCCAGCCCGACCCGAAGCGGCCAAGCCCGGCGGTCTTTAGCTTCGCCTTGAACTCATCGAAGTTTCCAAAGGCGGCATCGATGGCCTTGGCCAGCTCGCCGGTTGGAACGTCGCTGCCGCCTGGAGTCATCAGGTTCCAAAAGAGGTCGTGGTTCCAGTGCCCGCCACCGTTGTTGCGAACAGCTGTGCGGATCGCCTCCGGCACGTCGCTCAGGTGGGTGAGGATATCGTCCAGGGAGCGGCTAGCCAGCTCGGGCTGGTCCTTGAGGGCGTTGTTGAGGTTTGTAACGTAGGTGGCGTGGTGCTTGCCGTGGTGGATCTCCATTGTGCGAGCGTCGATGTGCGGCTCTAGCGCGTCAGATGGGTAGGGTAGGGGCTTAAGCTCAAATGCCATGGGATGCTCCTTGCGTAGGACGTTCAAGCGAGGGGCAGCCAAAAAGTGCGTCCGACCCTCGCTACGAGCAGATTTGTAGCCCGCTGAGACGGGTGATGCAACAGAAAGGTGAGTTGGGGAAGGGGGCTATGACGAGCGCTTGTCTTTGGCTGACGATGGGAAGGCTTGCCGGAGGGCGGTAATCACCCCTCTGAGCGCCGCGCTGATCTGCGAATCGCTGCGGTCCTTGCCTTCCGAGGTCTCTACCACCAGCGGGCAAGACTTGTTGTAGGGAGTGGAGAACACGGTAGAAACCAAGCGGCGAGAGCGAAGGAACGCCATGCGCTCTTCAGTCACAGGGGCCACAATCATCTCGGGCAGCTCAGCTTTAATGGCATCTCGCAGCTCTTTGCTGAAAGAAGCCTTTTCCAGGTGCACAAAAAGCTCACCGCCGTTTAGCCGAATCGAGAGGGATGACCGGTCCATGCAGGGAGAGTACCACATTTTTCGGCTAAGGGTCCCCCGAAGGAGTGATGCCGTCACTTGAATGCAATGTTGCGGCGCGCTGAAGGCCCGATGTAGTGCCAGAGGGTGATGGTAAACGGTCTTGATAGGGGGTGA
>OMIG01000263.1 GCA_900299035.1 Pseudomonadota bacterium | reverse complement strand
TGGTAAAAGAAGGAGGGCGTTTCCGGCTCTCGGCAAGCCCTGTGGCAGAAGCTAATACGGGTGTTATTTCGGTTCGCTCCTTTAATGTGCAGCTTGGGAAACACTTGGGATTGCTCGCCTCCCACGTCGGCACTCCCGACCTGAACCCGATCCTCGTTAGGCAGGTGGTGGGTGGCTACCCGACCACAGAGGAACTCAGGCAACAGCTCGCTTCCAGCAAAGTGGTGCCGATGGGCTTTGAGCCAGATCGGCTCTTGTCGGACCTGCTGTACATCCTCCCCAACATGAAGGACGTGCCGCTCAAGGCGAGGCAGCAGGAGCTCGGAAACGGGCTAGTCGCGTGCCTCAAGGCTTCGGTAGAGGCTCGGCTTAACTTGATATCAGAGATCTCAGCCAATCCCTCCGTTGCAGAGCCCGCCCGGTCTCTTGGGCTTCTCAATGCGCACTTCTTCCTGTCCTCGCTCCTGCACGAGAAGAACCTCTCGTTCTTTTTCGCCAAGCATCCGCTGCTTATGCCTCTCCGCGAGAGAGCGGAGCAGCTGCGCCCAAGCGAGTCACTCGTGACGCTGCTGGGCCAGGTTCCTCACGTTCGGCTTGAAGGTCGCCGAGATCTCTCCCGGCGTGATGCGGGCGATATCTCGCGAATTATCCGTTCAGCTCAAGAACAAGGCCTCGTCTCTTCACAGAGTGTGGCTGCGCTGCTTAGGTCATTTGAGGTTTCCAAGGATGTCGACGTTAAGCTCCACCTGCCAGAGTTCAGGAGGCAACTCGCTTAGCCATGTCGCCGGAGACTGTCCAAACCAATTCGGCAGCGAATGAAGTCGGATTAGACTTCGACATGTCGGAAGCCTTTGAGCAGGCGGTTGAGACCCCTTCGGTGCTGCGCGCGTGTTGCGTGCTTGAGGAAAAAGTCGCCGAAATCAAGGCGCTTCGGCAGGAACAGGAAGAGCAGCAGAGAAACGGAGGCTCCGTCGCTTCAGACGTGATAGCCCGTATTAACGAGAAAGAGGAAGCGGTTCGTCAGGAGCTAGAGGGCCTTCCTCAAACAGATGATGTAAAAGCACTTAGCCAGACGTTAGACTCGCCCTCTCAAGCTTCGGCGGGAGTTGATGTTGGGGTGGCCAAAGACTATGCGAGTGGCGCATCAAACTCTCTCTCAACCCCGGAGGCGGAAAAAGTTACAACGGTTACCCGAGAGCCTCAGAAGAGCAGCCCAGAGGAGGCAGGTAGCGGAGCTACATTTTCAGCCGCGGCGGCTAGTGAGCCAGCGCTGGCGTCATCGCGCCAGGAAAGCACGAGCTCTTTCGTTTCTAACGAGGGCAGCCTGTCTGCGGCTGGCGAGGTGGCAGGGCCCCAAACCACACAGGAGCTCCGACCGGAGCCAGCCGCCGCAGACAAGCTCCAGGGCCTTGAGCGTGAGAGCGTTGCTGAAAAGGCCGTCGGACTTGAGGCAACAGCCAGCAAGGACGCTGCTAGGCCTGTGGGCGCTCTGGCTGATTCCTTGCCGCGCCAGGATACATCGCCAGTCTCCGCGCGGGTCGAGCCTGTTCAGCGGCAGCAAGTGCGCATCGCGGCGGATCCTACAGGGCAGCCGCAGAGTTCAGCGGCCCCCAGGGAGGCATCGCCGCAAACGCGGTCGATGGACATGCCCCGCCAAGGAGGGGGTGTTGCCAGCTCAGCCCGACCTGCTGAGCCCGCAGCTGTGACTGCGGCCGGGAACGTCGCTTATCGGGCTCAAGAGCCCAGCGCGCAAGCCCCGAAGCAATCCGAACCGATGCGTCGCATTCAGCCCGACTCAAAACCTGAGCCACAGACGAACCGATTTGTCCGTAGCGCTGCGGTCGCGCACTCCACTAGTATGGCCAGAAGCGTGTCGTCGCGCGGCTCGAGTGTGATCGAAAGCCCACTGGCAAAAGAGCGGACGGCTCGCACAGCTGGCAGACTTTCGGCCCAACAGAGCAGCGGCGTGCAGCGTACTCCGGCGCAAACCAAGGTGGGCGCAGCGCCTGGGGTGCGAGCAATTACCAGACAGCTGCCTCCGGCCCTTACGCGGTCGTCAAAGCCGCAGGCAGCTTTGAAGCGGGCTGCTGTTCAGCTGTCTACGGCTGCGCGGCGCTCTCGGTTGGTCGCTGCGGCGAGAATTGCGTCGAGGAGCATCCACCCAACAGCCCAGAAGCGAATTCAGGCGCTCGTGCGACAACTCCGAGCGCTGTCACCGAAAGAGATTAAAAATCTCCTCAGGGCAGGAGTCGGCAAGAAGGCGGAGCTGCGAGCCGCAGGAGCTATAAAGCAACGGGCTCAGAAGATTCTGGAGAGATTAAAAGATCGTCCAATCAAGGAAGTTCTCAAGATGAGGGGATTGAGGCAGCCCCACTCCGAGCGAGCCCGAAAGGCAGAGAGGCTGCTCTCTGCTCGCGAGCGGATGGCTCGGCGAGAGGTGCGCTCTCACCTGCGTGGATTGGAGCAGCGCTTGAAGAGGGTGCTTAACCCTCGTTCGCTCATCTACAAGCGTCTTACAACTGAGCTAACGCCTTCTGACTTGGAGCGCCTCGTATCGATCTTGGGGGGAGCCCGTGCGCTGCGCGGCCTCAAGCGGCGTCAGAAGTCAGGCAATATTTCGAGCGTCGTCGAGGCAGATGTTTCGGGCGGTTTCATGCGTGAGCTGTCGGCGGCTGCTGGAGCAGCGGGAAAGGTCTCGAGCTCATCAGGAGAGTCCGAAAGTGGCGGGGCCGGAGGGGCGGGCGCCGATCAAGGAGAAGCGGTTGAGGAGTCTGCCAACCAGGAGAGCACTTTGGTCGCGGATGGCGCAACCCCATCTGCCACGCTCACGACATTCATAATGAAAGAAGAGGATCGCCCATCTTCCCCAGCGGCTCAGT
Source organism: Pseudomonadota bacterium (assembly GCA_900299035.1). GTDB lineage: Bacteria > Bdellovibrionota_C > UBA2361 > UBA2361 > OMII01 > OMII01. The sequence goes on along the minus strand of OMIG01000263.1, from coordinate 1,827 downwards.
AGTCGGGCAAGATAGGAGGGCTATCCTAGGCGCTAATTCAACGCGTCTTTTTTTAAGGACCGCAGCGGTATGAAACCTCGCGAGCATCAACACCTTGAGCGCGAGCCCATCCTCGGCTGGGACGTCGGCGGCACGAAGTGTGCGGCTGTGGTAGGCACAGCGGAGGGCTCGATCGTTTCGCGCTCGGAGTGGGCGACGGAGACCACGCCGGGCCCTGAGGCGATGTGCCAAAGATTTCTCGCCGCTGCCCAAGAGCTCTACACGTCATTCGGCCCCTTCGCCGGAGCTGGCGTGAGCATCGGCGGGCCGCTCAACATTCGCTCGGGTGTAGTGCTTTCTCCGCCGCACCTGCCCGGCTGGGTCAATATTCCTCTTAGAGAAATTGTAGCGCGAGAGTGTGCCGACATGCTCGTCTCTGGTGCGCCTGTTGTGGTTCAGCACGATGCGGCTGCGTGCCTCTGTGCCGAGTACCTGTGGGGTGCGGCTGCTGGAACGTCACACTCGATATACCTCACCTGTGGAACAGGATGCGGCTCGGGCATCATGGTCGACCGGAAGATCCTTGTGGGGCCAAATGGCGAGTCTCCAGAGGTTGGCTACGCGCAGCTCGCAGACGACGGCGCAACGATGGACTTCTGCGGAATTCAGCGCACGGGGCACGTTGAGGCATTCGGCTCAGGGACGGGGATTAGCCTGCTCGCAACGCACAGATTTCCGCAGAAATTCCCGCCAGGCGTGTCGCTCAGAGCGATTGCGGAGCAGGCCGCTAGTGGAGACCGCGACGCCTGCGCTGTGATCGACGAGGCCGCCGCGCGGCTGGGGCAGCTCTGTGTCACGCTCGCGGCCATCTTCGCGCCGCAGGTGATTATCATTGGGTCGCTCGCGCGACACCTCGGAGATGCGTGGCTGCGTCGAGTAGAGGAATCTTTTCGGGAAGGCGCTCTGCCGGTCAACTCAAAAGCGACGAAGATCTGCGCTGGCAAGCTTGGAGAGTCTCTGCAGGATCTCTCTGCGATCGCGCCCGTGGTGGTGGAAGCTGGGCTAAGGGGGTGAGCAAGAGGTCCAAGGATCCATCCTTCGAGCTTGCTCACCACCTCTGTTAGCGCATCGCCTTAATCAACTCAATTGCGAGCTGGCCACCGAAGAAAACAACGGCAGCGGCGAAACGAAACAGGCAGCTGTACTTCTCATTTGCTCCGAACATGATGTACCAGAGGAACTGCTCTGGCTTGTCAAAATCCGGGGCCTTCGACATCGCTGAATTAGGAGTTGGTTCGCTTACCGGGATTGGAACCGGTTGAGCGTCCTTCGCCTTATTCCTGCGGGCCGAAAAAAAGAAGCAGCAGCAAATCGTAACGAGCAAAGCAACCTTCATGATGACCTCCTTGTCATCTTGGGGTGCACAAAACCTTGGGCTTGGACCTTCCTTGCCCACCGAGGTTAGTTATGGCGATTCCTGGGGTTTTTGGTCTCTAGGCGATCATGGATGTGTGTAAGTGACTGAAATATCGAGGTGTTTTTAATTGTACGGCAGGTTCGGTTTGAGTCGTTTCAAGACGGCAGCCGATACCAGTCGATTTGTGCGGTGGCGACAGCCTTCGACAGTCGCTACAAGTTCGGGGGTATGAAAAACAAGACACAGCTCTTCACTCGCAGCGGACTACTCGCACTCGCCTTCTTGCTGGTCGGCACTCAGCTCGCGGAGCTTCGTGCTGAAGGTGCAGCGACAGCTCCGGTTGTTGTGCAGCCGAGCAGCCTAGTGTTCGCTGGTCCTCCGGCGATCCCTGGCCTCACGGCAGCCTGGGCAATCGGCTCTGAGAAAGGGGA
>OMIG01000262.1 GCA_900299035.1 Pseudomonadota bacterium | reverse complement strand
GGGTTCTTGCAGAACGCGGTCGGATCGGTGCCGAGCCCATTCGACTGTTTCCTTATCCTGCGAGGCGTAAAGACCCTCGCGGTCCGAATGGAGCAGAGCGCCCGCAATGCTCTAGAGATAGCCTCGCGCCTTGAGCGCCATCCACTCGTTGAGTACGTCCGTTACCCGGGACTGCCTAGCCACCCCCAGTATGAGGTCGCAAAGCGGCAGATGCGTTCGGGCGGGGCGATGATTACCATGGTTCTAAAGGGCGGACTTCAACCGTCACGTCGCTTCCTTGAGGCCGTCAGGGTGTTCTCTTTAGCAGAGAGCCTCGGGGGTGTTGAGAGCCTAATCGAGCACCCTGCGATCATGACTCACGCCTCGATCCCGAAGGAGATTCGCGAAAAGTCGGGGATTAGCGACGGGCTGATTCGGCTCTCGGTGGGAATTGAGGATCTGAGCGACCTGCTCGCTGATGTCGAGAGCGCCCTTGAGGCGGCGCAGCGGGCTTAACGGACATATCCGTCAAGAAGGCGCCTACAGCGCTGCCTGATTAGCGAACAAAGTCAGGAAACTCGTGGTCCGGATTCTTTTCGCGCACGTACTTCTTCTCCCATTCGGCGCTTAGCAGGAGCACCATTCGGTCACGCGCGTCGAGCGCCATGAACGATCCCATGGGGAGGGTAAGCCCTTTCGGGTCTCCCAGGACGTACACGCTGTGGCGGTACGGAAGGTAGTCTACGGCAGAGGTGACGCCATACTCCTCCTTGAGCCGAAACTGGAGCACCTCAAACTGCAGTTTTCCAACCGCGGCGACGAGCGGCGGGTCTTTTGGGTTCCGGTACGAACGCAGAATCTGGACTGCGCCTTCATGAGCTAGCTGGTCGATCCCTTTCTCGAACTGCTTGTGCTTAAGCACATCCGTCGGGCGGATCTGCGCCACTATCTCTGGCGGAAACTGCGGCATGGGCTTGTAGTCGAAGCCGCCATCCATTGAAACCGTATCGCCGATAGCGAACACCCCCGGGTTTATGACGCCGATTATGTCGCCTGGATACGCCTCATCGACCGTATTTCGATCTTTGGCAACCAGGCTGTACGAGCGAGAGAGCCGCAGCTCCTTCCCTGAGCGGTGATGCCGCACGACCATGTCGCGTTCGAACCGCCCTGAGCACACCCGCAGGTACGCCATGCTGTCGCGGTGCTTCGGGTTCATGTTCGCCTGAATCTTGAAGACGTAGGCCGAGAAGCGCTTCTCAACCGGGTCTACCTCAACCGTAGCGCCGCCGGGCGCGTCGGCTGGGTAAGCATGCGGGGCAGGGGCTAGGTCAGTGAACGAGTCAAAGAACGGCTCAACTCCGAAGTTGGTCAGTGCCGAACCGAAGAAGACAGGGGTAATCTCCCCCTTGAGAAACTTCTCGCGAGAGAAAGGGTTTCCGGCCGCTGAGAGGAGCTCAAGCTCGTCATTGAGGGTCTTAGCTTCTTCATCCGATAAGGCCCCGCTGGCGCAAGCCTCCGCGAGCGGCATCGACACAAACTCCGCCTTCCCGGCGCCGCCCATTTCGGAGCGCTTAAAGAGCATCACCCGGCGAGTGTCGAGGTAGACTACCCCCTTGAAGCCGCTTCCGTGGCCGATAGGCCAATTAATCGGAGACGCCAAGATGCCCAGGACCTCCTCAACCTCTTGCAGTAGCTCGAGGGGATCCTTGCCGTGCAGGTCCATCTTGTTGATGAAGGTTAAGATCGGAGTCTTCTGCATCCGGCAAACCGCGAATAGCTTGCGGGTCTGCTCCTCGACGCCCTTACCCCCGTCGAGCACCATCACCGCGCTGTCAGCTGCGGTGAGCGTTCGGTAGGTGTCTTCGCTGAAGTCTTGGTGCCCAGGTGTGTCGAGCACGTTGATGACCGCCCCCTTGTACGGGAACTGCATAGCCGACGCCGACACCGAGATGCCGCGCTCCTGCTCAAGCTTCATCCAGTCAGAACTCGTTGCGCGGCCTCCCTTACGCGCCCGGACCATTCCTGCTACACCGATCTGCCCCGAGTACAGAAGCAGCTTCTCTGTTAGAGTGGTCTTGCCGGCGTCCGGGTGGCTAATGATGGCGAATGTGCGCCGCTTTGCGGCCTGAGTGGCAATTTCGCGTTGGTCGACATGCTCCGTCATAAGGCTCGAAAGACTACCATACAGGCACTTAGATGCCCATCCAGGCCGCCCTCCTAGCTCATCTTGGGTTGGAAAAAAGCCGAAAAACCATGCTCAAGCGCGAGTTTCACCTGGTAGCCCCTGAGGCGGGGGCATGCTACTCTCCGTCCGAAATCTGCCTGCTGTGGTGTATTCGTATCGTAGCGAGGCCTTTAACCGGAGACCCCTATGAGCGATCTTCACCTCGTTGCAAACAACACCGTTGTTTCGTTTCACTACACCCTCAAGAACGCTGCCGGCGAGGTACTAGATTCCTCCAATGGCGGGGAGCCTCTCTCGTACCTTCATGGCCACGGTCACATCGTGCCAGGCCTTGAGAGGGCAATCATGGGCAAGGCGCCAGGCGGAGCCCCCTTCGTAGTGGTCGTGAGCCCCGAAGAGGGCTACGGCATCAAGCGCGAAGAGCTAGTCATTTCTGTGCCCAAAGAGCACTGGACCCTGCCTGACACCGTCGGTGTGAACGATATCGTAGAGCTTCAGTCAAACGAGGGCCAGAGACTTCCAGCCAGGATTATCGAGATGAAGCCTGACGCTGTTGTGCTTGACGCGAACCACCCGTTGGCCGGGGAAGCGCTCCATTTCGAGATCCAGCTTACCTCTGTACGGCCGGCTACCAAGGAAGAGATCGAGCACGGCCACGTGCATGGTCCAGGTGGCCATAACCACTAGAGCTGGGCACGGATTCCATCTCGGTTCATAGCGTCGCCGCGGAGCTTCTAGGGCGGCTTCTTAATTGCAAGGCCTGGCGCCTCTTTGGGGGCGGTCAGGCTGTCCGCCCCTCGTAATGCTGTTGCCCCGGGCGTCGCCGCTGCTATAGTTCGCGCGTGATAATCCCCTACACCATGCTTCAGGCCGAGACACTCCGCGGAATCGTGGAGGAGTTTGTTCTGAGGGAGGGCACTGACTACGGCTACGGCCAGAGCGCTGGCTCTGAAGGGCCAAGGTCTGCGTCCCTCGAGACAAAGGTCTCCCAGGTAATGCGCCAGCTTGAGCGGGGTGATGTGCTGGTTGTCTTCGACCAGGCAACGGAGAGCTGCGATCTAGTCACCCGCGGAAGCAAGGCTCACCAGGCAGCCGCCGTAGCTCCTGTCGCTGACAGTCGTGTGGTTACAAACGAGGAATGATTATGTTCGGAACCCTTCGCCTTCTAAGAGTTTCTATCGCTGCAGTCCTCGTTTTTGCCTCCGCCTGCACCACGCAAGTGTACGATGGGGCGCCCCGTCCAGAGGCCGACATCTCGGTGCTGTCACTTTTGCGCTCAGAACCGAACATCACTTTCGGCGGAGTCGTTCTTGACGGAAAGTCGCTCTCGAGCACTCGCTACGGCTTCTCCACGGACTTCCACATCCTCCCCGGCAGTCACACGCTTTCGTTTACCTACCGCATCGACGCTGACGCCTACTGCGATGTGCGGGAGCACCTCTGTCCAGCGGTGGTCGTGACCGGCCACTGCTCGGGGTCGTTTACCTCGGAGCCGGGCAAGGCCTACGTTGCTGAACTAGTGAACCGCGGCTCGGAGCTTTCGGCAGCCGTGCGTCGCGCGCGCGAGTACACTGATTTAATGGGCAGCACCGGCCAGGCCCTGGCGGAGCTAAGCTGCGAGAGGACTGGACGCACCCAGGCTTAAAGACCCAGAAGCAGCTTTAAGGCCATGGCCCTCGAACCGGAACAGACTACAGAGAAACTCTGGTGGGTAAACCTCACCGACGAAGAGCTGCTCCAGGTTCGGATGTGCGACCTTGACCTGCACATAGAGGGCACTCCGCTAGAGAACCGCATCGCCACCGTGCAGGACGAGCTACGCGCCCGCAGCATCCGCTTCGAGCCGCACTACTGGCTCTCTGACGAGTGGTTCTGCCCTGACGGGATCCCGGGCATAGCGATTCCTTTCTACCTAGCGCACCCACGGCTTGAGCGCCTTGAGAAAGCGCAGCTGCTTGAAGTTGAGGGAGGAGAGGAGGCCTGGTGCCTCAAGATTTTGCGGCACGAAGTGGGGCACGCAATCGAGAACGCTTTCCGGCTTAGGCTCAAGAAGGAGCGGAAGAGAATTTTCGGAAAGACCTCGGTGCCGTACCCAGAGTACTACTCCCCAAAGCCCTACAGCAAAAGCTTCGTGCTCCACCTCGACGCTTGGTATGCGCAGAGCCATCCCGACGAAGACTTCGCGGAGACCTTCGCGGTCTGGCTCTCGCCCATATCGCAGTGGCGGGAGCGCTACCGAGGGTGGCCGGCGGTCCGAAAGCTTCTCTACATGGACCGTTTAATGGGAGAGCTGGCGGACAAAACCCCGCCTGTGCAGAACAAGAAGGTTCTTGACCCCTTGAGCTCGCTCACGAAGACTCTCGGCGAGCACTACAAGCAACGCAAAGCCAAGTACGGTCGGGAGGCTCCAAGCTTCTACGACAAGGACCTTCGTAGCCTCTTCTCGGACTCTCCAGAGTTCCAGAAAGCGACGCTCGCGTCTGTCTTCATCCGCCGCAACAGGCGCCACATTCGGCTCCTGGTCTCGCGCTGGACTGGCACTTACCAGTACACTATCGACCGGGTACTTGAGGCGATGATGGTACGGGCTGGCGAGCTCAGCCTCCGACTAGTCCTCCCTGACGAAGAGAGCCTCAAGCAGTTTGCAGTTCTCGTCACCGTGCAGACCATGAACTACTTGCACAGTGGAAAGCACCGCGTTGCGCTGTAGCACCGCCCAGAGCGAGCCAAAAAAGAGGGCGCTGCCTAAACCTGGGTTTCTTGCTAGCCTAACAGCGGCTCGCGCCTCAAAACAGCCTCATGAAGAAGCTTAAGATCCTCTGCCTTGCCCACGAAGACCTCGTTCCGCCAGAGAAGGTTCCGGCGTCGATGAACTTCCACAATGAGGACTGGCGCACGGAGCACTACGTGGTTTCAACCCTACGGACTATGGGCCACGACGCGCAGGTTCTAGGTGTACGCTCGGACCTCGGGCGAATCCGCGGAACGGTCGAGGAGTTTAAGCCTGACATCGTCTTCAACCTGCTTGAGGAGTTCCACGACCAGCCCCTCTACGATCAGAACGTGGTGAGTTACCTAGAGCTGATACCTGTGGCCTACACGGGCTGCAACCCGCGTGGGATGATCTTGTCGCGGGATAAGGCCCTCGCCAGGAAGGTGCTGATGTACCACCGTATACCCGGGCCTGACTTTGCTGTCTTTCACAAAGGCCGGGCGGTGCGGCGCCCAAAGAAGCTCGACTTTCCGCTTTTCGTGAAGTCCCAGATTGAAGAGGCTTCGCTCGGGATCTCGCACTCCTCGATCGTCGACAACGAGAAGGACTTCCTTGAGCGCGTAGCGTTCATGCACGAGCGCCACAACACGGACGTAATTGCGGAGGAGTACATCGAAGGGCGTGAGCTGTACGTGGGGCTGCTTGGTCACGACCGGCTTACGGTGCTGCCGATCTGGGAGCTCGTGTTTGAGAAGATGCCGGAGGGAACTCCTAGGATTGCCACCCGTCGGGTCAAGTGGGACGCGAAGTACCAGCGTAAGCACGGCATAACGAGCCGTGAGGCCACCGACCTATCGCCGGACCTTCGGGCCCGAATCGAAGGGGTCTGTCGCCGCACCTACCGCGCACTTGGGATCTCGGGGTATGCGCGGATAGACCTACGGCTGCGCCCAAACGGGGAGGTGTTTGTGATCGAGGCCAACCCCAACCCGGAGATCGCAAAGGGCGAAGATTTTGCCGACTCGGCCGAAAAAGCGGGAATCTCGTATGAGGCTCTACTCCAGAAGATTCTCAATCTTGGGCTGCGCCGAGCGGGCTGAGCTTGCACCACTACAAGCGCCTCAACGAGCGCCGCTCCACGAAGCGCAGGTCTTGATAGATTGACTCACCCAACCGGTGCCTAAGAAGGCTTAGCCACCGCTCCGCGGTCCGGGGAGTGATGGCGGGCACCCCATCGTCAAACAGCATAAACGGTAGCTCGTCGACCCGGCAGGAGAGCGTTCGCACATCCAACACGAAGTCGCCGTCCGGCGGGTCGGAGTAGCGCAGCGCGTGGGCTGACACGAGCATCCAGTCAGTCGGCAACGGCCCCGAGCCGTCGCGTGTCATGGCGTGGTGGAGCTTGAGAGTGTCGACGAGGGGCCTCAATCGCTGGTCGCTAAAGCTTAATGGGCCCTCCGAGGCGGCAGCCTCGCGCTCAGGCCCTCCCAGATGCGCCCTTGCATGGAGCAGGCGGAAGGCATCGAAGTAGCGCAAGGTCTCTGTGAGGTAGGCCTGCACCTCAACATCAAACCGTAGGGCACGCCGAGTGCTCTCTGGTGCGCTGCCAGGCCCGCGAGAGGACCGCAAGCGCGGCTCGGCGCTGACGACACCATTGTCTCCACTGAAGCGCGGCAGCGCCTTCCCAAAGCCACCGACCAGAACCTCTGGCGAGGCGATGTCGAAGGCAACAATCTTGCCTGGCTCATTTCGCGCCAAGATCTCCTCTGGCCGCAACCCGGCGTGAGCTACGTCATCCGCGCAGGAGTGCTCACACGAAGCGCTCCAGCTCGGGCTCCAGCTCTTTAGGCACGGGGCAATCCG
>OMIG01000261.1 GCA_900299035.1 Pseudomonadota bacterium | reverse complement strand
TCCTCAGGCGTCCCAACTCCCATCAGGTAGTGAATGTGTTCCGCCGGAAGCTGGTCAACGTGGAAGCGCAAGACCTCGTACATGGACGCTTTCGGCTCGCCAACACTCAAGCCGCCGATCGCAAAACCGTCAAACGGCAGGCTCGATATCTGCTGCGCGGCTCGAGTTCTCAGCTCACGGTGGCAGCCGCCCTGAGTTATTCCGAAGATGCACATCTCGGGATCTGTCCGAGCGTCGAGCGAGCGCTTCGCCCAGCGAAAAGTAAGGTCGAGCGACTTCTCGAACTGCTCAAAGGTAAGGTCACTTGCCGGGCACTCATCGAGTGCCATCGCGATATCGACGCCCAGCGTCTGCTGTACCTGAATCGACCCCTCTGGCGAGAGGAACTGCTTCGAGCCGTCGAGGTGCGAGCGGAACTCAACACCCTTTTCCGATAGGGCGCGCATCCCCTTCAGGCTGAAAACCTGAAAACCGCCGGAGTCACTCAGAATCGGCCCCTTCCAGCCCGTAAATTCGTGAATGCCCCCGAGCCGCTGAATGCGCTCAGCGCCGGGCCGAAGCCACAGGTGGTAAGTGTTTACCAGCATTACCGAGGCGCCGATCTCGGCCAGTCGCTCGACGTCAACGCCCTTCACAGACGCCTTCGTTCCTACCGGCATAAACGTCGGGGTTTGAAAGACTCCGCTCCTCACCCTGAAAGAGCCGCGCCGGGCCTTCCCGCACATCTTCTGTAGCTCGTACCTGCTGCTCATACGATCAACATCCCATCTCCGTAGCTCAAGAACCTGTACCCACCCGCCAGAGCCTGCGTGTAGCACCTCTGGAGAAGATCGCGCCCCAGCAACGCCTCTACCAGCAGCAGGTGTGTGGTGCCAGGCTGGTGAAAGTTCGTAACCAGCGCGTCTACCACCTCGAACTTGAATCCCGGCTGAATGAATAGGCCTGTGCGGTCCCCGGAGATCTCGCCCCGCGCAGCGGTCTCAAGCGCCCGAGTAGTGGTTGTGCCCACCGAGACGACACGGCCGCCGTTCTGCCTAACCTCGCGCAGCTCTGCCATCACGGCTGGCGAAACCTCGAACCGCTCTTCCGAGGGCGGCCTCAGCACGCCATCCACCACGATCGGCTGAAAGCTCGCCGTTCCCACGTGGAGGGTCACCCGAGAGACCTCGCAGCCCGGAGACTGCCGCAGCTTAGCCATGAGTGCCTCAGAGAAGTGCAGAGATGCCGTAGGCGCTGCAATCGAGCCCTCCTTGTTGGCGAAGATGCTCTGGTAGTCTGTACGATCCTGCTCGTCTCCATGCCCTGAGCGAATGTAGGGCGGAATCGGCATCGTGCCGCGCTCTTGCATCACCTCGGCGAGCGCGCGGCCCGGATCTGTCGCTGAAAACTCCAGCGTAACCCGATCGACGTGCTCTGACGGCACGACCTCTGCCTTGAGCGACTCTCCGAATACTATTAAGCCGGCTGCTTTGACTCGCTTCAGCGGCCGACCCAAACAGAGCCAACGAGAGGCGCTGAGCTGCTCCACAAGCAGGATCTCCACGTCGCTGCCCGCAGCCTGGCCGAAGAGCCGCGCTGGGATTACCTTAGTCTCGTTAAAGACGAGCCGGTCCTCACGCTTTAAGAATTGCCCGATATCCGCAAACACGGAGTGGAAGATCTCCCCAGTTGCACGCGATACGACGAGCATGCGAGCGCTCTCGGGCGGATGCACCGGCCGTTGCGCGATGCTCTCGCGCGGCAGCTCGTACGAGTACGGAGCCGCCAGAGTCTCGCTGCCCAACTGCCCTGACATTTCTAGCCGTTCTTCTTCGAGAAGGCACCGAGCAGGTCTATTGGCACCGGAAACAGAATAGTGGAGCTGTTCTCCGCCGAGATCTGCTTGAGGGTCTCCAAGTACCTGAGTTGGAGCGACATGCTCTGCTGGGACATGATGTTGGCCGCAGCCGTGAGCTTCTCTGCCGCCTGAAACTCGCCCTCCGCCTGAATGATCTTGGCGCGCCGCTCTCGCTCGGCCTCAGCCTGCCGGGCCATCGCCCTGCGCATCTCCTGCGGAAGGTCGATATCTTTGAGCTCCACCGAAGATACCTTAATGCCCCACGGGTCGGTGTGCCGATCGATGATATCCTGAACTCGGCGATTGATGTCTTCTCGCTGCGATAGCAGGTCATCAAGCTCAACCTCGCCGCACACGCTGCGCAGGGTCGTCTGCGATATCTGGCTCGTTGCGTCGAGGTAGTTCTCCACTGCCAGCACCGCCTTTGACGGATCGATAACCCGGAAGAAGAGCACCGCGTTGACCTTAATAGAGATGTTGTCGCGCGTGATGATGTCTTGCGGCGGGATGTCCATCGGGATGACTCGCTGGTCTACCCGAGTCAGCTCGTCTATGAACGGCACCACAAACCTAAGCCCTGGCTCCTTCATCCCCTGGTACACGCCGAACCGGAGCACCACTCCGCGCTCGTACGCCCGGATCGAGTAGAGGCTAAAAAAGAGCACTCCTGCGAGGAGCACTGCGCCTAAAAGAGTCACTGGTCCCATACCTTGCACCTTACCGTTGCTGAATGCCCTGCTACTCGGCTTTCTCTACGAGCAGCGTGAGCCCCTCACACACTTCAACCACCCGAACCTTGTCGCCGCGCTGGATGATGCTGCCCCTGGCCCTGGTCGAGGCCTTCCAGATCTCGCCGCGCACCGTGACGGTTCCCGACTCCGAGAACGTCTCCCTGGCCTCGCCGACGCTGTCTACCAGCCCTACGACATCGAAACGCGGCCGCCCCGACACGAGGCTCGCCACAACTAGCCCGAGCACGACAGCGATAACAGCGAATAGGATAACGTACGTCGTCACGAGTGTGACTCTACCATGCCCAAACACCGGTGAACACGCGCGAAATCGCTTTCTTACTGCGCAGAAAAGTGAGGCAGAACAGCCTTCAAGTGCCCCCACGTCTCGCGCTTTGCGGCTTGATCAGAGCCGATGCGCTCAAGGGGATGGGTGTGGAGCAGCGCTTGCCCTTGGCCGTCCTGAAGCTCGCCCAGTCGGCCCTCGGCGCCGAACACAATCGTGACCGGCGGCGGCACCTGGTAGTGCCCTTCGATCGACTTGAGCGCCTCCAGGATATCAGAGCGCGGGCGGACGACCGTCACTGCGCACCTGTCGAATGGGCAGCGCAGCCCCTTCACGCAGATCGCCTCAAGCAGCTCACGCTCCGAGCCAGAGAGCGATGGACTCTCCGTCACAACGACGAGCGAGCAGAGCGTCGACAGCGTAGGCGGACGCAACGCAGCACGCGGAACTCCTAGAGGGTAGAGCCGGCGAACACGGTCAAGGTAGCGGGCTAGTGCTGAACGGGTGTGTGGAGGCACAGGCTAGATCCGATTGAGGAGACGACGGCGTCGAGTATACGCCGAGCGATGGCTCTCTTGCTAGCAGTTCCAACATGCTCTTCGCGGCCGTCTCGAGCGACTATCCAGACTCGGTTCGTGTCCCTGTCGAAAGAGTCTTTCGCCATGTTGCCCACCAGCAGGTCAGCGTTCTTTGCCGCAAGCTTGCGGCGAGCCTCAGCGAGAAGCGCAGCGACATCGCCGGTCTCAACCGCGAAGCCAACCAAGAACGGAGCACCGGCGCATGCGCGGCGTGTTCCTAGCTCCTTGAGAATGTCCTGGTTAGGCACCAGCTCGAGGCTGCGCGCCGCATCGGCTTTCTTCAGCTTCTCGGGCGCGACGCTGCTCGGACGGTAGTCAGCCACCGCAGCCGCCATGATAGCCACGTCGCACGCGCGGCCCTCTGCCCGAGCTAGCACGGCATCAAACATCTGCTTGGCTGTCGTCACAGCTACGCAAGCAACTCCGGCTGGAACTTGAGGCCGCGCTCCGAGAGGCCCATGCACGAGCGTGACGATCGCTCCGCGCCTGTGGGCTTCACGGGCCAGGGCGATCCCCATTTTTCCGGACGAGCGGTTCGAGAGGAACCGCACCGGATCGATCGGCTCACGCGTGGGCCCTGCGCTGATGAGCAGCCGCTTTCCTGCCAAGTCTTGGCTCGACACGGCTTTTTGGACTGCCCAGCAGATCTCTTGCGTGCGAGCCAGGCGCCCTTTTCCAACCCACCCGCAGGCGAGCGCGCCACTCTCAGGCTCTACCACCTGGATTCCCCGGGCGACAAGCTCGCGCAAATTCTCTTGCGTTGCAGGATGAGAGAGCATGTTGACGTTCATAGCCGGGGCCACAACCACCGGCGCCTTGGTTGCGAGCGCAACAGCCAGCAGAGGCGTCTCTGCGAATCCGTAGCGCAGCTTCGCCAGCATATCTGCGCTCGCTGGCGCGATCACGAGGACCTGGGCCCAGTCGGCCAGCTCAATGTGCCCTATCGCGCCACTCTCGGTCTCATTCCAGAAGCTCGTGGTTACTTTGTGGCCGGTGACTGTTTCGAGGAGAAACGGCGTGACGAACTTCGAGGCGGAATCGGTGATCACCGCACGCACGTCACAGCCCCGCTTGATTAGCGCGCGTGCAAGCTCAACGGCCTTGTACGCCGCCACCGAGCCTGTCACTCCAAGCACCACCCGCGTCTTTCGCCTACCTGGCTTGCGCATCTCTCATCACACGAGAAAAGGATTGCTTACCCGCTCTCGACCAACGGTCGTATCCTCGCCGTGGCCGCTCAAGACCGCAGTCTCGTCGGGAAGCGGCATTATACGCTCCTTTATAGAGCTAATCAGCTCCCGGTGGTTTCCCCCGGGGAGATCCGTCCTGCCGATTGACCCGCAAAACAGCACATCACCGGAGATGAGGGTATTTTCCTTGGCAAAATAGAAGCTTACGTGCCCTGGCGAGTGCCCTGGCGTAAATAAAACCTGGGCTGAATGGGCCCCAACCGAGAGAACCTCTCCCCCTGTCACAGCCACAGACGGCTCTGGACAGGGGTGCCACTGCTCGACGGGAAGCCCGTACATGGCAGCTATAGCCTGCACGCCCTGCCGCATCATGGCCTCATCCGGATGAGCCACCAGATGGCATGAGAGCTCCTTGAGCAGAGGGGCCACCCCTCCGCAGTGATCGAGGTGCGAGTGAGTAAGCCACACCTCCTTAACCTTAATCTTCTCGCGTCGGATAAAATCAAGGATCTTCTCAGGCTCCCCTCCGGGGTCCACGATCACCCCTTCGCGGGAATCGGAGTCCCACACAACGCGGGCGTTCTGCATGAATTCCGTCACCTGTATCGTCTGAACCTTGAGCATAGGCCTACCGTTGTTTTCTTGCCGTTTTGATCCGGGTGTCGCTCACGCTCGGCGCTTGTGCTGACACGGGCCGAACGTCGCTGCGCGCCGGCACTCGTGCGTCAGCAAGCACGAAACGCGCCACGCCGTGCGCGATGCCTGCGGCCAACTCCTCACGAAAGCCGTCTTGCGCAAGCTGTGCGCCATCGAGCGGATGATCAACGAAGAACATCTCGACCAAGCTGCACGGCATGTGGGCGCCGACTAGCACAAAGAACGGCGCCTTTTTGACTCCAAGGAATCGGGCCTTGCGGTACGACGGGGCGACTCTCTGCTGCAGAGACTTGTTGATGTCCCCTGTGAGGCGCATGGAGTCCTCGAGCTTCCCGCTCTGGATCAGGTCACTCAACATAAACGAGAGATCGTCCACCTGCTCCCCATCCTCTGTGCCATTTTCCCGCTCGGCTAGCTTCCTGCTGGCAGCATCGTTGGTGTTGTCGAGGTAGTACGCCTCGAGCCCATTCACCTCATGCGAGGGAGACGCGTTCAGGTGAAGGCTGACGAATGCCGAGGCGCCCTTCGAGTTGGCGTAGGCCGTGCGGCGCGCCAGCGGAACGAACTCGTCGGAGTCTCTCGTCAGCAAAGCCGGCAGCGAGTAACGCTGCGCTAAGATCCTCTGTACCCTGCGTGCCACATCGAGCGTGACTTCTTTCTCTTCTAGGCCGCCGCGCCCCACGGCGCCCGCGTCGTAGCCACCGTGTCCCGGGTCAATCACCACGGGACCAACCGTCCAACGGGGCCGAAAGCCTGTCGAGCTAACGAGCCGCGGCACCTCAAGGTCGGACGACGGCTGAAAGCGCGGGTAAGTTCCGTTCTTCAGCCCCTGAAGCCGCTGCTCTGCCTGCGCGCCGCGCAGACCGCCGAGCGTGGCAGCTCGTCGGTATAGCTCCTCTGCCGTAGGGCCGGAGTCGCCTTGAGCCAGCTCGATATCACCAGACATTGTCAAAGCAGCAGCACGCTCCTGGGGGCTCGTCGCCTGGACTGAAACTGGCTTGAGAGCCGCTTGCGCCTGCTCGAGCAGCTGGCTTTGCCGGGTGCTGCGAAAGAGCCTCAGGGCGGTGTCGGCCGCGTACAGCCTCAATCTAGCGAGCCCCTCGTCGCCTGTGCGCGCCGAACCGATGGCCGCTTGCATACGCGAGAGGAGAGACTGCCACTGCGGCTCGAACTGCGGCGAGTCTCCACGGGGGTCGTTGTTGCGCAGGCGGAGGTATTCGGCTTTTAAGCTCGTGACTCGAGCGGATGGCTCGGCAGTGGTTGTACGCACCGGAGCAATCGCGCCAACTACAAGCAGCAGCCACAGAATGCCGCGCAATTTCATGCTCTAGTCCCTCGTCAACGCAGCACTCTTCTTAGCCCCAAGCGCCTTGAGCTCGTACAGTACATCGAGCGCCTGGCGGGCCGAAAGATCATCCACGTTGAGCCTGTCTATGCAGTCTCGAAGCCTAGCGCCGACAGGGTCAGGCTGCGGAGCCGCAGCGGCAAAAAGGTCATGCTGCTGAGGCTGCTTGCGAACGGTGAGCGGCTTCCCAGCAGGACTCGGCAAGGTGCCCAGGATCTCAAAAGCTCGCTGAATAACCTCAAGCGGAAGCCCCGATAGCTTTGCGACCTCCAGCCCGTACGATCGAGGCGCCGGGCCGCGCTGAATCTCGTGCGTGAAGATGACCTGGCCATCCTCTTCCACGGAGCCGACCGAGAGGTTTGCAATCGGGCTTCCCTCGGACTCCAGCGACGTGAGCTCGTGGTAGTGAGTGGCGAAGAGCGTTCGGCAGCGGATGCCGAATGCCAAGCGCTCCAGGATCGCCTGGGCAAGCGAGAGCCCGTCAGACGTCGCAGTCCCCCTGCCCAGCTCATCAATCAGCACCAGCGAACGCGGGGTGGCGTGAGCGATGATGTGCGAAGCCTCGCGCATCTCAACCATGAACGTCGACTCGCCCTCGTGCAGGTCATCGGCAGCGCCAAGGCGCGCAAAGACGCGGTCAACGAGGCCTACAGTCGCCCGCTGCGCCGGGACACAGCACCCCATCTGGGCCAGCAGCGCTATCAGCGCTGTTTGGCGCAGATAGGTAGACTTGCCGCCCATGTTTGGGCCAGTGATTATCAGGCACGAGGCCCCATCCCTGCTGAACTGCGCGGAGTTCGGGATGAATGCGCCCTCGAGCAGAGCCGACACAATCGGGTGGCGGCCCGCCACAATCTCTAGAATCGGCTCCTCCACGACTTGCGGCTCAACCCAGTTACTGTCTTCAGCCACAGACGCAAGGCTTGCCAACACATCAAGCAGCGCGATGCCACCTGCAATTTTCCGGAGTGTCTCAACAGAGCGAGCCACCTCGGCGCGAAGAGCGGCGAAGAGCTCCTGTTCACGCCTCACCTGGCGGTCTACTGCCGTCACAACTGCGTCCTCGTGCTTCTTGAGCTCAGGAGTCGTGTAGCGCTCTGCGTTAGCAGTGCTTTGGCGCCGAGTGTAGTGCGGCGGCACCTTGGAAGCCTGCGACGACGGCAACTCGATGAAGAATCCGATCACGCCGTTTGACTTTACCTTGAGGCTCGAAATGCCGGTACTGAGCCGCTCTTGCGACTCGAAAGCGGCTCTCCACGAGTCGGCTGTAGCGCGCACGCCGCGAATTTCATCGAGAGCCGCATCGAATCCATCTCGGATGACGCCTCCGTCGTGCAGCACGTGTGGCGGGGAGTCCACCAAAGCTCGCGCGAGGAGCGAAGAGAGGTCCTTCGGCTCGGCCACCGCTGCGGCTGCCTCCGACAACAGCTCTCCTGAGGCGGAGGCGATTGCCCGATTGAGCTCTGGAAGCCTCTCGAGAGCATCTCTGATCGCAGCGAGGTCTTTCGGCGAAGCAACAGAGAGCTGCACCCGCGCTGCTAGGCGCTCGAGGTCGCTCACACCCTCTAGAAGTCGGGCAATCGCGCGCGCCTGTGGAGCAAGCTCCCGAAGCGCTTCTTGCCGGGCCCTAATCGCCGGGATTTCGAGCAGCGGACTGACAACCCAGCCACGCAGCAGCCGTGCGCCTCCCGGCGTTACGGTGCGATTGAGAAAGCCAAACAGGGTCCCAGAGCTTGAGCCATCCTTTGTGTTCTGAACCAGCTCAAGGTTTCGGCGAGTCGCAGCATCTATCACCACGGTGCCAGCCGCCCGGTGCAACGAAAGCTCCCGCACCGGCACTGGGTTGCCGAGCGAGATCTCATCCAAGTAGCCGAACAGCATTCGAACTGCGCGCTTCGCTGAGACGCCCATGGCGTGCATCTCAGCCGAGGCTTGGCTGCCAAGAGACTTTTCAAGTTCCGGTATGGCCGAGGGGTCTGCGCGAAACCTGATCGCGTGCGACTGGACGGCCGTCTCAATCGCCCGCACCCACCCCGAGCGCCGGTCAGCCTTCTCGCCAGCGGCAGTCCTGGGCAGCACGACCTCGCGAACAGCGAGACTGTAGAGCTCGCGCGCGACCGACGTAATGTCGAGCGCCTCTCTGACCCGCACGACGCCGGTCTGGGGATCGGTCCATGCGATCGCCGCGCCTTTGCCGTCGGCGTCAACACCAACCGCTGCAAT
>OMIG01000260.1 GCA_900299035.1 Pseudomonadota bacterium | reverse complement strand
CGCGGCTGACGCTGTCGAGGAACACCTGCTCTAGGCTCTTGTCGCGCGTCAGGTCGGCGAGCATGCTCTCCATCACGACCCTGCCGCGGCTGATGATCACCACCTTGTTGCACACCATCGAGACCTCCGGGAGGATGTGAGTGCTCAAGAGCACCGTGTGATCCTTTCCGAGAGACTTGATGAGCTGGCGAATCTCGATGATCTGCTTCGGGTCGAGGCCGCTCGTCGGCTCGTCGAGGATTATCACCTCCGGCTCGTGGATAATGGCCTGCGCGAGCCCGACGCGCTGCCGGTAGCCGCGCGACAGGTGCTGGCACAGCTTGTGGCGGACATCCGACACAAAGCAGCGCTCCATCACTTCGTCGATGCGGGCCGAGAGGCTGGCGCGAGGAACGCCCTTAATCTCGCCCACAAACTTTAAGTACTCGCGCACCGTCATCTCGCCGTACAGCGGCGGGGTCTCGGGCAGGTAGCCGATGCGCCTGCGAACCTGGTCTGCCTGGGTGAGCACATCAAAGCCCGCCACCGTCGCCGTGCCCGATGAGGGCGGCAGGTACGTTGAGAGCATTCGGATCGTGGTGGTCTTGCCCGCGCCGTTGGGCCCGAGGAACCCGACTATCTGCCCCGTCTGCGCCGTGAAGCTCACGTCGCTCACGGCCGCGTAGTCTCCGTAGTTTTTACAAAGGTTCTTTACTTCTATCATCGCAATTTACTCGTTGATCTAGTCGCTGCCTGCGGCGACGAAAAAAGCCGATACATATTCGGGCCCTGCCGGGTTTTATACTGTGCATTCCCGGGCAAAATTTCAAGTAACTATTCGATTCGTGGAAAAAAGGGGCACCCAACGAAGGTCCCTTCTCTAACGAACCGAGAGCAGCGACTGCGCCACCCCCTGCAGCTCCGCCTCAGGAAAGTCCTTCATCGAAGGCAGCATCGCTACGAGGGCGTCCTGCACCTGAGCTACGTCACGGTACTGGCCAGACCGGACCCCCTGCTGCACCGCCGCAGCAGCTACGCCGAAGGCGAAGCTGCCGAGCCGTGAGCTGTAGTCGGCTGCGTGCGCCAGGAACACCCGGCGCTGCATCTTCGCCACCGGGAACACCCGCCCGATGCCGGTGTGGTACAGCGAGATGCCCTCCGGCTGCTCATGCGAGCACCAACGGGCCGGAACAGCGTGCGAAACGACGCTCCCAACGTACATAGCGCTCTCTAGCACGAACTGCTCTGGGCTCTCTCCGAGGGTCTCCTCGAGCCCTGGCTTCGCCGTTCCCCCAGGCTCAAAGCAGGCATCGACGATCCGGTCGATCTCTTCCAGGTCGGCGAGGCCCCCCGTGAGCTTAGCGCCGAGTAGCGAGAGCCGCTTAGCGCCGTGGGCCGCTATATCGTGGTACTCAGCGCACTCCGCGTCGCTTGCGGGCACCCACCAGCCGGGGAGCGCAGGGGCCTTCATCAGGTCCTCTGCCGAACGAAGCTCTGAGACGAGCGACTCAAGCGCCGAGAAGTTGTCGCCGCTCGCGCCGAGCACTATGCGCTCCCTGACGAACGCCTCAATCGGCATCCGGGTGCCGCCCTTTCGGATCTGCACTGTCAGGCGCTCTGGAGATGTGTCAGCCCACGCGCCTCCGCCTAAAGAAACCAGGAGGTCTCCCAGGTAGATCGCCAGTACCCTCGCGACGGTCGCTCCGTCCACCACCCCAAGCGGCGCCCACTCCCCCGTCACCGGAAAGTCTCCCGCCGGAGCGAAGCGGTTAATAAAGTCATCGAGCACCGCGAAGTCATCGGCTGTGCGGGATACTGGCAGCCTCCACGAGTCTACCACCTTCGATGCGGCTTCTCGTGCCGCTGCGAAATCACCGCTCCATAGGTCTGCAACTAGTCCTGGCTCAGCCACCGGTGACGGCGCGCTCTCTTGTGGCGCCGCCTTGAGGTGCGAGGAGACCTCCTCCTTGAGCTTCTGCGTCATGCTCGGCGCAAGCTTCTCAAGCAGCCTGAGCTCCTCGTGAGCTGCGTCGCCTTTTCCTGCCGCGCACAGCACTCGCACGAGGGCGTCTCGCGCCGAGAAGCGGTCTCGCTGGAAGAGCGACTGGCGCAGCGAGGTCTCCGCCGCATCGAGCGCGCCGAGCCGCCCGAACACCGTACCGGCGTGAAACGAGGCTTCAGCGGCCCCAAACGCGCTGCGCTTTGCGACAGCCTCAAAGTTTTTGAGCGACTCCTTCAGCCCGTCCTCTTCACCGCTTGGGTACGCAAGGCCACGGTGCGCGACCCCCCGCACCAGGTACGCTTCCGAGAGGTTGCCGTCTTTCGAGACTGCGAGCGACGCAGCATCAATCGCGCGGCTAAAGTCTCCGCTCAGGTTGTACGAGCGGCCGAGCTCACACGCCGCCAAGGCGCCCAGCTCCTCGTTGAAGGTGAGCGTGTGGAGAATCGTGCGGGCTTCATTCATCTGCCGCAGCAGCAGCCGAAAGCGCGCCGCCAGGAGCATCGGTTGAGGGCTTGAGCCTCCGCGCTGCGGGTACTCCTCGTAGGCTGCAATCGCCTCTTCGGGCAGCCCGAGGTAGCTCAAGCTCATGAGCTCAATGAACCAAGCGAGACCCACGTCTCCCTTCTCTTGCTCTCGGCACGAGCGCGCCAGCGCGTACGCCTCAAAGAGGGAGCCGTCGCGCAGCGCGTTCTTTGCTTTCGTGAGAGGGCTTGAGACTCGCTTGCTCCCTGAGGCGAGCATCCCGAGCACGGCCGCGATCTCAAGGCGCGAGAGACGAACTTCTTCGCCCCTCGAGCCGCCAAGCGCTTCAGCGACACCAGCCTGAAGCTCTGACACGCCAGCGACTGCTGACTTTGGGTTGATGACGACGCTGGAGATCTCCTGGATGTGGAAGAAGGCCCGCTCGAGTGCGACCGGGGTTGGGATTGAAACTACCTCGAAAGAATCTGGAGATGCGGCATCAGCCGACGACAGCACTAGCACGCGCTCCTCGGCGCGCTCAGGAAACCAGATGTCGTCGATAGCCCGAAGGTTGAGCTCGTCGAAGGAGCCCCACTGGCGGTCAGTGTGGTAGGGCTCGAGCTCCCGCACCACGACGTCGAGCACCGGCAGCTCCGAGAGCTTCAGCGCCTCTAGCTCTTTGAGAGTTCGCGACGAGGTTGTCATCTGATTGCGTCAATACGTGAGCCGAAGTCAGCCACTGCACTAGAGCCTTGATGGTACCCCATGAGACCGCGGTGGTACACATACTCGATCGCTACCT
>OMIG01000259.1 GCA_900299035.1 Pseudomonadota bacterium | reverse complement strand
GCTGTGGGCATTTCACCGAAGGGCGTCGACGTAAGCACGCTCAACGTGCGTGGCTTCGGCGGGAATATTTCGGTCCCTACAAAGGTCGTCCAGGGCAAGCCAGGCACGTTAACCTCTCAGCCCTCGGCTACTCAGATTCAGCTTCAGCCGTTAATGCAAGCCGTCAATCCGCCGCTCGCTCAGACCCTTGCCGGCACCCTTAACTCCCTCAACGCATCGGTCTCGAGCCAGACCGGCGATCAGATGTCAAAGTCGCTCAAGGCAGACGGCACAGTCCTGCTCACCGACGGCGTGCTGAAGGGAAACAACCTGCCCATGCAGGTTCTCAACAACCTCGCGTCCATTCCGGTTTTCAGCGGACTGCTTACCAGTGGCGTACCAGACAAGTACAAGGGCCACATCTCCTCAAGTGACACGCCAATACGAGAACTAACGGGAGCCTTCTCTTACGGCGGCGGACAGACCACCCTCAAGGGAGTCAAGGTTGTGAGCGACATCTGCTCGTTCACCGTGGACGGCACAGTCTCTAACGACGGCGACCTGAGCCTCTCATCAACGTTTACCTTCTCTCCAGACGTCTCGATGGGGCTCGTTAAGAGCTTCAAGGGGCTCAATCGCGCCCTTAACCAAGCCCAGCAGCTTGTCGTCCCAGTGATGATTCAGGGCCGCAGCCCGATGATCGTAGTGCTGCCCGATGTAACGAAGCTTCTCGCAGGCACCATAACGAACCTGCCCGGCGAGGCTTTAGGCGTCGTGGGCGGGCTGCTCGGCATAGGCCCCTCGGATTCCGGAGGTTCGAACGGAGGCAACAAGGGCAGCCAGGGCGGCAAGCGCAATATTTTAGGGTTTTAGCCGCAACGCGGTTGCATGCTAAGGATATCGTAACGCCGTAGCGCCTACCAAGATGAGCAGAGACCAAGATTACGAGCCTGTTGAACCGGAGGGAGCGCCTCTCCCCACGCCGACTTTCCAGACCGAGCCGGCTGTCCCAGAGCAGCCGCCCGGGCAGAAGATAGGAGGGTTCGCCTTCTTTCTATCCCTGCTTGTGTTGCTGCCGACTGGCACGCTCTTAACTGCTCTCACAGTGCTCAACGTGCGCCCGATCGACGAGCGTGCGCTCATGATCTTCGCCGGCTCGTGCGTTGCAGGGATGCTCGCCGGGCACTCGCTCATCCGCGGCCACGTGTCTGTGCTCATCCATGAGTCGAAACACGCAATCGTCTCCAACCTGGTCGGTAACAAGCGCAAGGGCATGAAGATCGGCGAGAACTCCGGGCACTTCGTGTACTCGTACACCAAGCGCACCGCCCACATGAACGCCCTCATCTCGCTGGCGCCCTACATCCTGCCCGTCTTCACCTTCATTGGCCTGGTGTGCGCCAGCGTCGCCCTGCGCGGCGACCACGCCATGGCAGCCCTGCTTGTGGGGATCTGCTACGGCGTGGACACAACGCTTAACGTCCGAGACATCTCCCCGATACAAACGGACATAAACGAGATCCGTGGCGGGTACGGAGTTGGAATCCTGTACATCTTCGCGTGGAACCTAACCCTGTTCGCCGTGCTGCTCGCCTGGATCTTCAACGGCGGCTCAGGGGTGCTCATGCTGCTTGAACAGCTTACTGCTGGCTTTATGCGCTCGTACCTGCTGGCCACGGGCGGGAGCTAGGAAAGCGAATCAAGTCTCTGGGCCCTCTGCAAGTGGCAGCATTCCAACGCCCTCATCTAGCAGGCTTTTTCTCTCTCGGAACCTCCCTCTTGCGGATAAAGCGCTATTTTCTCAACCACTGCCATAACTAAGTAGCTCAAAAAAATCGCTGGCACGGGTAGTTTGCAATCTTATGTCCAGCGCCCCTGATGCTGCCGTCGTACAAGCCGACGAGAGCCTCAGAGGCGCAAGAAGATGGCTTCGGTTTGGCGTGTCGTGCATGGGCCCAGTCCCTACGACCCTGTCTTACTTCTTCGGCTCTCCCTTCCTTAGCTTTCGCGTTGCTCTAGGCTCTCTAGGCCTCACCAGCTCTCGGTGATGCCTGGAGAGTCCTAAGAGGATAGCGCGGTGCTAGTTCTTGTTGGGCTCCGATGAATCGAGGTGTCTCATGACTGCAGTTCGAGTGTTTGTGGAAGTTACCAAGGATCTTTTGCTGGCTCAGGCGATCATTTTCGCCTTCGGGCTCGCAGTAGTCGCTCTTTGGGCTGTTGCAATGTAACTCGGCAGAGAGTGAGACTAGAAGGTTACCCAGCCATCTTCTTGCTCTCTGCCTCACTAACGCCCGACGTCCCACTCCCGTCCAAGCCGCCAACCTAGAAGGCGCGCTCACTGTCGGCGGTACATCTTCTCAAAGTAGTCCCGCACCATCCGCTGGGCGCAGAACTGGTCGCTGCACGAGCGGATGCTCGCAGCCATCATGCCCTTCCAGCGGGCGCGGTCGTTGTAGAACGTGGGGATGACCTCTTGCTCAAGCACCGAGTACAGGTTCAAGGCATCTTGGCGGTCTTGCTCTTCGACAGACGAAGGAACGTCTTCACCGCCGATGGCCCAACCGTTGACGCCGTGCTTGCAAGCCTCCGGCCACCAGCCGTCAAGAATGCTTACGTTGAGGACCCCGTTCATGGCTGCCTTCATCCCGGAAGTTCCGCACGCTTCGAGCGGGCGCCTCGGGTTGTTGAGCCAAATGTCTGCGCCTCTCGTCATCGCGCTGCCGATGCGCATGTCGTACCCAGGCAGGTACACCACCGACCCCGGGAAGGCTTTCGCCATCGCCACCAGCTCAGCGATGACACTGCGGCCCTGTAAGTCACGCGGATGCGACTTCCCCGAAAACACCACCTGAAGCCGCTTGCCATCGAGCAGCTTTTTAATTCTCCCCATGTCTGAAAAGAGCAGGTTGCCGCGCTTGTACCCCGTGGCCCGGCGCGAGAACCCCACCAGCAGCACCTCAGGATCGAGTGCCACGCCTGTGCGCTCCTTCACCAGGTCTATGAGGGCCTGCTTCTCCGCAGTGTGCGCCTTCCAAATCGCCTCCGGCTCGGACGGCTGCGAGAGAAAGGGCTCTGCTACCCAGGTCGGCCGATGAACGCCGTTGGTGATAGAGAGGATCTCACAGCAGCGCTGCTCCCCTTTCCACATGTCGCGGGCCGTAACCCCGTGCAGCTCGGCCACAGCATTTGCCTTCCGCGAGAGGCGCAGCGCTGCCACTGTCATGTTAAAGGGCGTGTTGCCGATGTAGCTTAGCTGATCTGTAGTGAAGCCGAGATTCGCGCCCGTGTAGAGCAGTGCCTCGAGCGGGTGACGCTCATTGCCGGCTGGAATGGGGGTGTGCGTTGTGAACACCGTCTTGCTCTTCACGCGCTCAATGGCGTCCTTGAAGCCTGTGCCCGCCTCTACCTCTTCACGCAGCATCTCAAGCCCAGCGAAGACCGCGTGGCCCTCGTTAAAGTGGTAGGTATCAACGTCTATGCCGAGCGCCTTGAGCGCCTTGTAACCGCCCACTCCCAGGATGATCTCCTGCGCCAGCCGCTCTTCCGTGCCGCCGCCATACAGGAACGCCGTGTAGAGCCGCTCGCCATTCGAGGGGATATTGGTGTCGAGCAGGTACAGCGGCACGTTGCCGAACCGCTCGGTCTTCCAAACCTTGCAGCCGATCCGCTGCCCCTTAATCTTAACGGTCACCGTAACCCCAGTGTCCTCTAGGAACGGGTAGTCGTGCTCCGGATAGCAGTCAACGGTCTTGCCGTCCGGCGATATCACCTGCTCGGTGTAACCCCGCAGCCACTTGATGCCGACGCCCACTACCGGCGCGTTGAGATCTCGGGAGGCCTTGAGCATGTCGCCCGCCAAGATGCCGAGCCCTCCAGAGTAAAGCTTAAATGAGTTCTCAAGCCCGTACTCCATGCAAAAATACGCGACTGTCTTCGTTCCGAGTGTCATACGCTCTGACTCCAGTAGTTGCCTTTTTTATTCTTAGTCCCTGTTGCGCTCAAATATCTCTGACAGGTGCGCCATGCGCTTCGCCGTGCCAGCCGGTATCTCAGAGAAGCGCCACGACCAGTTCTTCCACGAAGCTGTTCCCGGCCAGTTCATGCGGCTGCCTTTGCCCAGGCCGATTACGTCCTGAAGGGGCATGATGCAGACGCGGGCGGGGAGCGACATCGCCAGCCGCACAAACTGCCCCGGAACCTCCTCCGCCGAGCAGTCGTTGAGCAGGCCTCGAATCTTGGCGCGGTTCGCCGACGGCAGGCTGGCGAACCAGTCGCCGACGGGCGCATTGTCGTGGGTCGCTGTGTAGGTCACGGTGTGCTGTGGAGTGTTGACCGGATGGTGCCGGCTCTTGCTAGAGCCCGTAGGGTCCCCACTAAAGGCGAACTGCAGCACCCGAGTGCCCATCAGGGAGAACTTCTCACGAAGGGCGTGCACCTCCGGCGTGATGAGGCCCAAGTCCTCGACGAAAAACGGGAGACTCCCGAGCTTCCGCTGCACCGTCGAGAAGAGCTTCTCGCCGGGGCTCTTGAGCCAGCTTCCGCTCTTTGCGCTGTGTGAGCCGTAGGGCACCGCCCAGTAAGACTCAAAGGCCCTGAAATGGTCGACTCGAACGATATCGAACGAGTCAGCCAGCGCGCGAAAGCGGTCTACCCACCAACGGAACCCGTCACGCTCCATCGCCTTCCAGTTGTAGAGCGGATGCCCCCAAAGCTGCCCCTTTGAGTTGAAGATATCCGGCGGAACTCCTGAGACCAATGTCGGCGAGCCGCTGCTACGGTCAACCTCAAACAGCTCTGGAGATGCCCACACATCGGCGCTGTCATTCGAGACGTAAATCGGCAGGTCTCCGAAGAGGTACACCCCCTTGGAGCGGGCGAGGCTGCGGAGCGCCTGCCACTGCTTCAAGAAGAGGAGCTGCAGCACGAGCTGGCCACGAACCTCCGCTTTCGAAAGCGGAACATCGAGCGCCGCTGACAGGCGCTTCGGCTTAAACCTCACAGCCTTTGGCCAACGCTGCCGCCCCGTGCGAAAGCGCTCCCGCAGCGCCGCGTACTGGGCGTAATTCGTCGCCCAGGGCTGTTCCCTCGAGAAGCGCTCAAGCGCGGCATCTGCTCGCTTCCCCTCAAAGTTGCGCGCAGCATGCTTCAGGAGCGGCGCCTTGAACGCCTCCACTGCCCGGAAATCAACCCGCGAGTCACTGCCCTTCAGAGATACCTTGCGGCGCTGACGGTCTAGTTCGGCACGAGAGAGGAGCCCGTCCTCGACGAGCGCATCGAGAGAGATCAGCAGTGGGTTTCCGGCAAACGCCGACACGCTCGCGTACGGGCCGTGGTACTCCTCAGCAATCGTGGGGCCCATCGGAAGCACTTGCCAGATGCTCTGCCTGGCGGCATGGAGAAAATCGATAAAGTCTGCCGCCGAGCTCCCCATGTCACCAATTCCGTGCCCTCCCGGGAGCGAGCTTGGGTGAAGCAATACGCCGCTAAGGCGCTTTGATAGCGCAGGTTGTTGGTGCGAGGGTGTAGGTGGTCTTGCTGCTGCCATAACGCTGCCGGGGAGCATAGCGCAAAGGGGGGCTTTTGCTAAATACCCCCTAGCGCCGGCGCAACTCCCGAAAACTCTAGTTTTCCCTGAACTTTCTGAGGAGCCACCGCAACGAATTAAGGGCATTTTCCTCTTTCTGGCGAACGCGCTCCTTGGTGAGTTTCAGCTCTTTAGCTATCGCTTCAAGGGTCATCTTCGTGTCAGCCGGGCCGAATCGCTTGCGAATAACCAGCCGCTCGCGCTCCGAGAGCTGGCTCATTGTCTGGTCGATCATCTCAAGCAGCTCATGCTTCTCCGCCAAAAGGTGGCTATCTGGCAAGCGCGTGTCTTCGAGCACGCTGTCCAGCCGCTCCTCGCCCTCACCGAAGGGAGAAAGTCGCTGGTCGATGCTAAGGATCTGGCGACGAACCAGGGACACCCCTGCCTTTTCCCACCTCTTGAGGTCAAGCGCTTCGAGCACGTCCTCGTTTGCCGAGCGAGACGTGTTGTGCTCACTCAATCGCTGCAGCGTCCTGAGGGGCGTGATGAGATTTCGCGGAAGCTTGATAAGGGGCGACTCTTCCTGCCGCATGACGAAAATCTGCTGCCTAATCCACCAAACCGCAAAAGTTGAGAAACGGTTCGTAGCTGCCGGATTGAATCGCTCGACAGCCCTCATTAGCCCAAGAGACCCGGCCTGGAGCAGCTCCTCGAATTCTATCACGCCTCGCCGGATCCTTCCGGCACAAAATTGAACCAGCCTTTCATTAACCGCAACGACGTAGTCTCTTAGGCGCAAGTACGGCTCGCGTAATTCGCGCAGTTCAGCCAACCGATCGGCAACTTCTGGTCCCTGGCCCCCGAGACCCGCGCGCAGCGTCTGCAGCTCTGCTGAAACCACAGCGCTATTCGACTGGCAGAGATCCTCGCTGCTGTTCTCAAGCGCGGCAAGCCTCGCAGCATCTCTCTCCACCTGAGCCGCAATTTGGAGAGCTCTTTCCGGCTTCATCGGAAGTCGGCACAGCAGGGCTGCGATCTGGGCGTTGTGCTTAGCCTCAGATCCGCCAACAGAAGGCTCTTCGACCTCAGAGATGCGCCTTAAGATCTCCTGAGCCTCGACTCGCACCTCAGCCTCTGTCCGCCCGATCCCTGGGTCCCAGAACGTAATTGATTTAGCGGACAACTCCCCTGCGGCAACGCGTGTTACCTGCCCTCGCCACGCATCAGCTACCGCGGGGAACTCAAGCATCTTGGACTGAAAGCTGGCCCGGTGAACACGAAGATTCTCAAGGCAGGTCCGGATCTGCCGCTCTGGAATAGGGTCGAGGTCGCCTTGCGGCAAGCTCCGTTGACGAAACTCAGAGATGCCCTGGGAGCGGCTTGCAAGATCTTCAACGGCTTTGCGCGCAGCCTTTACTCTCTCTCTTAGGTCTCCGTCCAGGGGGGCTTTAGCTTCTGATCGTCTCTTGCGTGATGATGCGGGGAGGCTCTGGTCGAGCTTTTCGAGCAAATCCACGCACCGTTGCAACCCCCTCTGCGCCTCTGCTTGGCGTGCAACGCCATCGGCGAGAAGGAGCTCCACAAGCAGTTTGCCACTGACTGCGCGATCCTCTAACTCCCCCAGTATCCGCTCGACACTCTTGCGCTGTCGAAGCTCGGCCTGTGGAATTCGCAAGCTGGCGAGCTCATCTCCTTTTGGAGTGTCACTCTTCTCGTGTGCGGTTCGCCGTGCAGAGGCGCGCCCAGCCTGTTTTGACATGAACTTCCTAAGAAACTACCCGGTGACGTCGCGGCCGAAGCATAACAAGCGTTACCACATAAATAAACCGTCGTTTATAGGCTGGTTGAGGCCCCCTGCAACGGCGAACCCACAGGCCCGCTGAAAGCGAGCAAGCCAGCAGGTTTGTGGGCCGTGGGAGGGCCGCCTCACATCCCTGGAGCGGCCCCTTGCAAGCTCATCAAGGTGAAAGAATTACCGTCCCATTTCAGCCTGTGGTATCTGTTGCGGTGGAGGTGAGTGCGTAGCTCATCCGGTTTTCATAATTATTCGTTTTACCGGGGTTCTCCACATGTCACGGAAAGGGCACGCGTATCGCAAGGCTCGCGAGCAACGGAAGGCGCTGGCGAAGAGGCGACAAGACGAGTTGAAGCGCGCGAACGCAAAACCATCGGGCATCAAGGTGCTCAGGGATTTGCGGGAGCTCTTCGACGAAGATGCGGCGGAAGCCGTAAACTTGGCGCTAAGGTCAGGGCTCTCCGAGGAAGAGATTGCAGCACGACTGAAGGTCGACCACTCGAAGGTCAGGACGTTGCTGGATCTGGCGGGCAGCTTGCCACGCAGCATCAGCGACCTGCTCCTCAGCCACCCGCAGCTGCTTCGAAAGCCCGAGGCTTTTGAGGCGATACTTGCAGGGGTTAGAGGCGGCGGTCTGCATCCACGTTAAGGTTTGAGGGGCGTCGGATGCTAGCGTAAAAGCTTAGCATCCGGCGCACTTCACCTCCATCTTCTCCGCTTTATCACCGAAACATCTGTACTGCCTCGAAACTTACTGGCGATGTAAGGCACGCCTCTCGGCGACAACAAAGGCTGCTAGAGGCCGGATTTCTCGACAGGCGGGGGCGGTTCATATGACACCCACGCCATACAGAGGCCGTGCGCCGGTGCAGTCACGCCGGCCATGCGCCGATCTCGGCTCTCAAGAATCTCTTCAATGCTCCGCCCCCTCAGCCGTCGGCGCCCGATGTCAGTTATGGTGCCGACGATGTTCCTCACCATCTGCTTCAGGAATCCGTCTCCGATGACCCGGTACACGAGGATGTCGCCCTCTCGCTCAAACCGGCTAGAGAAGATCGTTTTCACTGTCTCTGATGCGCAGCAGGTCGAGTCACGAAACGCCGAGAAGTCGCGCTTTCCGACCAGAGCCTGCGCGCACGCCTGAAGCTCCGCCAGCTCCATTTTCTGGGGAATGTGCCACACCCGGCGCGCATCGAGCACCGCGGGAGATGGCCTGGCGAGAATACGGTACTCGTAGAGCTTATGCGTGGCACACCAGCCGGGATGAAAGTCATCGGACACCACCTCCGCAGAGAGCACAGAGAGCTCCCCCTTCATCAGATGGCTCACGCCCTGGCAGAGCCGGTAGAGATCCACCGGCAGGTCTGTCTTGAAGGTCACTACCTGGCCGCGCGCATGAACGCCCGTGTCCGTTCTTCCAGCCGCGTGCAGAGGCGATATCTCTCCGCGCAGCACCGTGCGGATGACCTGCTCCAGCTCTGACTGCACAGTGCGCAGTCCGGGCTGCTTCTGCCAGCCGTGAAAGCCTGCGCCGTCGTACTCAACGATGAGCTTAATGTTCGCCACGGCAGAGGCACCCTAGGCTGCGATGAGCCGCTCCGCGATCTGCACCGCGTTCAAGGCAGCCCCCTTTCGCACGTTGTCCGCAACCACCCACAGGCTCAGGCCATTCTCAACCGACTCGTCTCGTCGGATGCGGCCCACGTGTATGTCATCCGTGCCCGCTGCCTCAAACTGCATCGGGTACTCATCGTGCGCAGCGCGAACTGAGACTCCAGGGGCTTTCGACAGCTTCTTGACGAGCTCCGCCAGATCAAAGGGCTTCTCTGTCTCAATAAACACGCTCTCTGCGTGCCCGTAGAAGACCGGAACCCGAACAGCAGTGGCAGTGATGCGAAGATCAGGAATGCCGAGAATCTTGCGGCTCTCGTTGATGATCTTGAGCTCCTCTTTCGTAAATCCATTCTCGGCAAACACGTCGATCTGCGGGATGCAGTTGAACGCTATCTGGTGCTGGAATGCTTCCTGAGGCATCTCCTGCTGGTTGAACACCGCGAGGGTCTGTCCCCAGAGCTCATCCAGGGCGGCCTTGCCAGCTCCGGAAACCGATTGGTATGTCGAGACCACGACATGTTTCAGCCCGGCAGCGCGGTGGATGACGTCCAGCACCGGCACCAGCTGAATCGTCGAGCAGTTCGGATTGGCGATAATCATGTCGCCGTCTTTAATCGCATCAATATTTACCTCAGGCACCACCAGGGGCACCTCAGGCTTCATCCGAAAGTAGCTTGAGTTGTCGATGCAGACAGCGCCGGCCGCAGCGGCCGCCGGCACGTGGATCGCCGAAAGCTCAGCTGACGTGCCAAAGAGAGCGATGTCTACCCCTTCAAAGCTGTCGGTAGAGAGAACCTCTACTTCGACCTCTTGGTCATTGAATTTGTAGACCTCCCCTGCTGAGTCTTTCGACGCCAGGAGCTTCAGCTCAGAGCAAGGCACCTTGCGCTGCTCAAGCACGTTGAGCATCTCACTGCCCACCAGGCCAGTCGCCCCAGCGATAGCTATCACAGGATTTTTCGACAACTTCTTCATGATCTCTCCCCGAAACGGCGCAGCGCTAGGGGCGGGAGGCCCAGAGCGTACGGAATATGCCGCAGCCTGCTACTCTAGTGCCTAGCGCCGAAGGAGGCAAATCCGGGTGCGCAATCTGCCATAAGCGGCTCGTTCACCGGCTTTTCACTGGAGTTTTCAAGCACGCATCCGGAAGGATGGTCGCCAGGAAGGCTCGATGAATCTATAGTTGCCTCGTTGAGAGAGTTCGCAGCCACTGCGTGACTTGCGGCGCTCTCGCAGAACCAGCAGCGCGCAGCCTCCAAAGCATCATGGAAATCCTCTACCTTCACGGCTTCGGGCAATTTTCTCCCGAGAGCACACCCCAGCTGCAAGCGCTTCGGGCCGCGGCTTTCGGCTGCCGCATCATCGCTCCGGCGTACCATCGAGACGGAGATGTGCTCCAAACTTCAATCGGTACCACCCTGGCAGAGGCAGCGGCTACGATCGAAGCCTCGCCCCAGCGCCGGATGCACCTGGTGGGCTACTCCTTCGGAGCGTGGCTGTGTGCGCTCCTTGCCGAGCATCGTCCCAACCTGGTGGAGAGAGTCTTGCTGCTAGCTCCGGCTATAGACAACTACGAACGGAATTATGCGCGGAAGACAGCTTCAGAGTGGCACATGCCCCGTGATTTCGCTGTTGAGGTGCAGTCACATTCCGCTAGACCCTCGATAACTCGCCCCACAACACTCGTGCATGGGCTGCTTGACGATGATTCAGGAGGCTCCGCCCCATGCAGAATTTCCGCATGGGCGGAGAACCAGCCCTTTGCGGCTGTTCACCTGCTCGACGGCGTCGATCACAGCCTCGAGCCGTGGCTATCGGGGGGAGCAGCAACGGGTCCGAGCTTCGCTCAAGTCCTCAAGGAATCACTCGGCCTATAGTGCCGCACAAAAAACTAGGGACGCCTCTCTCCACTTTTGCGGTGGTGAGAGGCGTCCCTGTTTCGCTAAGATTTTGAGCGTAATGCGTAAGCTCTACGCTTCCATCATCTCCTTGCGACGCTTGTCACGAAGCAGCTTCTCGATTGTAAACGAAGCGAGCTTGTAACCCTCTTCCTCCGTCTTGCCGGCCTGAAGAGCGATGTCAGTGATCGCTTCGATCAGGTCTCCAATAGTCGTATTGATGCAGACGGTCTGGTCGTTGACGGGCGGCGTGTTGCGGGTGTCCATTGCTGACTCCTAAAAACCGAAGACCTCAAACCTGGTGACTTCAGTATACCTCACACGAATTTGCGTCCCGAACAGAAAACGTCCCGGTCACCTCGTGTTCCAGAGAATGAGATGCTTGCCGCTAGGCAAAAATGTTCAGGTTTTTTATGGAGTGAGCCACTTTATGGGAACTTCTTGCCTAGTGAGGCAGTTATCGGGAATTTTTCGTTGACTTCAGCGACGCGGAGGTAACTACGCGAAACGGCAAAGACCCTGTTTTTCGGGACCTGCCGGACGGCCAACTACTGGGAGCGCGGCATGCCGTACAGCGTCCAGCGGTAACCGGCCTGCGGATCGCCATCGGTAAGAAGAATTACCCACCCAGGCTGGGGGGGCGTCTGCATCGCTGAGCTAAACAGCTTCACCGTTTGGCCGTCCACGGACCGAACAACATCGGAGCCCTCTACCCTCTCGTCCCAGGACAGCGGCCGAGGTAGGCCATCATCGAGGCTTGGAGAGGGCTTACAGAGGCTACCGTAACGGGAGTTCAGCAGCTCCTGGACCTGAATTCGTGCTGGGATTTTGTGAGTCATGATCGCCGGTAATGTAGCGGAGGATGGGGGCACAAAAAAGCCCCTCTTGGCACAATGCCGAGAGGGGCTCTCAATACACCGAGCTTAGCAATCGGGCCTATCCGGCCTGCGAAACGCTCTTAACTTCGGCATCGATGCGCTCTTTGAGCTCCTTACCAACCTTAAAGAAGGGGAGCTTCTTCGGCGGAACAGGGATCTTCTCGCCGGTCTTGGGGTTGCGACCCTCGTAAGCGCCGTACTCCTTAACAACGAAGCTGCCGAAGCCGCGGATCTCGATACGACCGCCGCTTACCAACGTGTCACGCATCTTCCTGTAGATCAGGTTAACGACCTCTTCTGACTGAACAACGCTGATTTGAGAACGTTGAGCAAGCTTCTCAATAAGTTCTGACTTGTTCACTTGAACCCCTGCTAATGCCCTAAAAGTTTCTATCGCCTACTGGGCCCCGATTCCCTTTCGCCACAAAGTAGCGAGGAACCTGAGCCTAAATAACCGCCTAACCACTTAACACCAGGTCAATCAGTTATAAACAGTATGATGTAAGTCTGTCAAAACTGATTGCAACAATTGGGGAATTTCTTTTCAAAAACCAGCGGGCGTTTTATACGTCAAAACACAATCTCCCTTATCCGAACCAAGTGCTTTCGACCAGTTAAAAACCCTGCCATAGTGGCTCCCCATCACGGTCGCTAGAGGGAGAGGTACACAACCCCATGCCAGGGCTTAATGCGAAATCGGGCTCCTCAAAGCCCAAACCGAAAGTCATCTCGGTGCGAAAGCCAGACAACAACTTCCAACGGGCCGAGGTCATTAAGCGCAACCGGGAGAAGCGGACCCAGCACGGGCAGTTCCTCGTGGAAGGGGTCGCCCAGATTAACATCGCCCGGAAGCATGGATGGAAGGTATTCGCTTTTCTCTATGACGGCTCCCGCGCCCTATCTCAGTGGGCGATAGAGCTGCTTCGGGACACCCCGGCAGAGCAGCACTGGGAGCTCTCTACCGACTTAATCGCTCAGCTCAGTGAAAAGGACGAGCCCTCTGAGGTTTTGGCTATTATCGAGAGCCGACGACTCACACCCGACGACATAGCGCCCCGAAGCGACGGCCTCGTGGTGGTCTTCGACCGGCCGAGCAGCCCAGGCAATCTCGGCTCCTCTATCCGCTCGGCCGATGCCTTCGGAGCCAACGGCATTATCGTCACCGGCCACGCCGTCGACATGTATGACCCTTTCGTAGTGCGCGGAAGCATGGGCGCTATTTTCGGGCTCCCGGTCACCGCAGCCCAATCTCATACCCAGGTCCTCGACTGGGTAACGAAGGCTCGAAGCGCAGGCTTTCCCTATCGCGTCGTTGGCAGCAGCGGCAAAGCAGAACAGCTCGTTACGGAAGTCGATCTCTCCGGCCCGACGCTGCTCATCCTCGGCAATGAGACCGTCGGAATGTCACGCGGCTACTGGGAGATCTGCGACTCAGTGGTGAAGATCCCAATCGGAGGTGAGCTGTCTTCGATAAATGTTAGCTGCGCCGCGTCGATTCTGTTGTATGAAATAACCCGTCAACGCCTAGCAAAGGGAACCTAAGAAAACCATGCGCGCGGAAACTATCCTCGACACGATCGGGCAGACACCCAATGTGAGAATCAATCGCCTCTACCCGTCAACACATTCCGTGTGGATGAAGCTTGAGAGGGCAAACCCAGGCGGAAGCATCAAAGACAGGATCGCCCTCGAAATGATCCTGGACGCCGAGGCCAGTGGCGCGCTGCGGCCGGGTGGGACGATTATTGAGCCCACCAGCGGCAACACCGGAATCGGCCTGGCGATGACAGCAGCCGTAAAGGGCTACCGCTTAGTGCTCGTGATGCCAGAGTCAATGTCGTTGGAGCGGCGCAAAGTTATGGCCGCGTATGGAGCTGACCTGGTGCTCACCCCTCGCGAGAAAGGGATGCGAGGCGCAATTGAGCGGGCCGGAGAGCTTCTGCGCGAGACCCCTGGCGCGTGGATGCCTCAACAGTTTGAGAATCCCTCGAACATACAAGCTCACGCTCGGGCGACTGCCCTTGAGGTTCTCTCCGATTTCCCAGAGGGAGTCGACTTCCTCATCACCGGCGTCGGCACAGGTGGGCACATCACAGCCTGCGCAGAGGTGCTCAAGCGGCGCTTCCCGGCGCTTAAGGTCTTTGCCGTGGAGCCCGCAGCGTCGCCAGTGATTAGCGGCGGCCAGCCCTCTCCTCACCCGATCCAGGGCATAGGCGCAGGCTTCGTCCCCAAAAACCTGCACACTGAGCTTCTCGATGGCATAATCCAGGTCACCAACGAGGAGGCGTTCGAGTACGCCCGGCGAGCGGCCCGGGAAGAAGGGCTGCTTGTGGGAGTCTCATCCGGGGCCTCCCTCGCTGCGGTCGCCAAGAAGCTGCCCGAAATCCCCTCGGGAGCGACCGTCCTGACCTTCTGTTACGACACCGGAGAGCGCTACCTGTCGGTCGCCAACCTGTTTCCCGAGCCCGTAGCGAGCTGAGCTTAGTCGCCCAAAAAACGCTGTAAATAAGCCACTTAAGTTTATCTACGAAGCAGCCGACTCTATCTTTAGGGGGAGGCAGTGTGTCCTCTCCTTGCCCAGCCCCGCAAAAGTCTTACTGCTATGCTGGCGCTAAACATGGTACGAAAGAGCCCTCAAGTTTACCTAAGAGTGTAACAACGCCGGACCGCCCATGAAGCCAATGCCTCACATCATCAACTACATGACGCCCCTTCCCCACTCGATCGAGGCGGCGCGGTCAATTCACGAGGCGAAAGCGATAATGACGTCCGAAGGTATCCGCCACCTGCCAGTGGTCTCAGAAGGCCAGCTCGTCGGCATGCTCTCGGAACGGGACCTCAAGCTCGCCTTCGCAATAGCTGCGACAACGGAGTCAGAAGATTCGCTGTCAGTGGGCGATGTTTGTAATCTCGAGGCTTACGTCGTGGAGTACGACACGCCCATCGACCAGGTGCTACTGAGCCTCTCCGAGCTGCGCGTTGGCTCTGCGCTCGTGACCCGTAACGGGAAGCTGGTTGGTATTCTCACTACTTCGGACATCTTTAGGAGCTTCGCCGAAGTGCTCAAGATCGCCTACCCTGACGCGTAGGGCATCGGCGATTACTTAAGGCGGAAGATCGCCGCCTCTCCCTGACCCGAAACCTCAATGCGGCCCTCTTGGCGTAGCTGTTCTAGGGCGGCTCGGATATCCGGCTCCTCGCCTCGAACGATTGGGCGCTCCTCTTCCTCGTGAACGACCACC
The DNA here is from genome assembly GCA_900299035.1 of Pseudomonadota bacterium. Lineage (GTDB taxonomy): Bacteria > Bdellovibrionota_C > UBA2361 > UBA2361 > OMII01 > OMII01. The sequence goes on along the minus strand of OMIG01000259.1, from coordinate 21,233 downwards.
AAGTTGTTAAAGTACAGTCCGTCTTCGGCCTCAATGTGGCTGAGGGCCTCTACTATCTGCTTCTTGATGCTTGACCGATCTGACATCGCTGCGGGCCTCCTGCAGCCCCGTTGGACACACTAGCGCAGTTTGCCCACGAGCAGCAGCTAAAACTTTTACGGCCGCAGGTTTAGGCAACAATTAGAGCCCGTTGGGAAAACCAACAAGCACGGGGGAGCTCTGGCGAGCGCCCGGCTGCGGTGGAGTTGCTGCTGAAAAACTAAAACGCTACTCTCTCAGGCCCATGATAAAGCCAGCTCCATCCGCTGTAGCCGCTATTCTTGCCCTCGTTTATTTTGTCTGGCCGGTGGACTTGATCCCAGACCTGTTCGGTCCGGTGGGCAGAATCGATGACCTGCTGGTTTTTGCCCTCGTGGCTTGGCAGGCCTACACTCTCGGAAAACAGAGGGGCAAGCAGCAACAAGGCGGTACTGAGGCAGGCACTCCAGACCAAGAGAAGTCCCCGCATGAGGTGCTCGGTGTTGAGCCGAATGCTTCCGAAGAAGAGATCGATGCCCGCTACCGCCAACTTGCGCAACAGTACCATCCCGACAAGGTCAACCACCTCGGGGATGAGCTAAAAGCCGTGGCTCACGAAAAAATGCTAGAAATCACCCGCGCGTATAAGGCCCTGCGGGCTTAGCGGGCGAAATTGTCGTGGTGAATAGTGGCGCGCGCGGTGAGGCTCCATCGCTGCCGTCGAGTTTAGTGGCGCGCTCGGAGAGGATTGAACTCCCGGCTCCCCTTCCCCGTCTGCTATCCCCTCGCTCCCGCGAGGGGCAGGACGGGCGCGATGCTCGCTAGCTCGCATCGCAAGACGTTCTCTCGGGAGTCCTCCCTCCCGAGCGCGGTGAGGCTCCATCGCTGCCGTCGAGTTTAGTGGCGCGCTCGGAGAGGATTGAACTCCCGACCCCAAGTTTAGGAAACTTGTGCTCTATCCAACTGAGCTACGAGCGCCTCCAGGACCAAGGTACCAAAAACACCCATCAACGCCAACCGAACCGGCGCCACCGATCCTGCCGTTCCAGCCGCAACGCGCTGCCCGCCAGCGCGAAGTCTCAGAGACTTCGTGGTCGCTTTGGGCGGAATCCGAGACTCGTGCAAGATGCTGTTATTGCTACTTTTTAGGGTAGAAGGTGAGAGGGTTGATGGCAGCCCAGGCGCCGTTTTCGTCCTGAACTCGGGTCTCGAAGTGAAGGTGCGGGCCTGTTGCATCACCGGTTGAGCCGACGTCTGCGATGTGCTCGCCTTTCGAGACCTGGTCGCCCTGGTCCACCCGATTCCGGCTGTTGTGTCCGTAGACAGTCATGAGCCCCTGTCCCTGAATCACCACAACCTTTCCGTACCGGCCCCAAGACTCTGTCGCCAGCACAACAGTGCCGTCGTGGGCGGCAAGCACAGGGGTGCCTTTTCGGGCTGCTAGGTCTGCCCCCTCATGAAAACGGCTCCAGCGCCACCCGAACTGGGAGGATTGCTTGCCGCTCTTCACGGGAACGGCGAGATCACCGATTAAGCCCTTCACGGGAGTGATGCTGACCATGCGCACTGCTGTCTTCGAATCTGGCTGAGCGCCGTGCGAGAAGATGCGAGCACTCGATGAGGGGTCAAGGGGGCCTATCGCCGGGATTCGGAGAAGCTGTCCAACCCTTAGCTGCCGAGGATCCGAGATGCCGTTGTGTCTCTGAAGCTCATCGGCGGGAACGCCAAACTGCTCGCCTATTTCATGCAGCGTGTCTCCGGCGGCTACCCTGTACGACATCTCGTCACGCCCCGCGTCTGCCCCTCCAAGAAACGAGCAGCCCGTGAAAGCACTCAGCGTGGCAACCAACGAGACAAACCCAGCGAGGAATCGCATGAGCCTCCGTCTACCGAAAATCGACCTTCTCAAACAGAACTCGCTTCGTCTCTTCTCCGACGCAGCTCCACACAGCAAGTCGAACCTGTCCGTCCCAGAGCAGCGGAGCAACGAGGGAGCCTCCCGGCGCAAGCTGCTTAAGGGGCAGCTCGCTCTCATTCGCAACTGGGTACGAAGCCACGATCGCGTCGAAGGGGCCCACGTCCTCCCATCCCTTCCGGCCATCGCCGCGGCGAACCACTATGCCGTGCAGCCCGAGCGTGTCGAGCTGCTTGCGAGATGCCTGTGCCACAGACGTGTTCTGCTCCAATCCAAATACCTGAGCCCCAGCGGCCGCCATCACGGCGCAGAGGTAACCGCTTCCGAAGCCGAGCTCTAAGACGCGCATGCGGCGCCGCAAGCCAATGAGTGCCATCATTCGAACCTGAATGGAGGGCCGAGTCAGGAACTCCCCGTGAGGAAGAGGGAGATCTTTGTCGTCGAGGGCGTGCTGCTCCGGACATCCCTCAACGAATCCAGTTCTCGGTATCGAAGCAAAGGCCTGGTATACGGTCCGCTCGATATCCTCATTGAGAATGGCAGCCTCATCAACGAGACGCTGAACGCGCCTGACCCAGCGCGGATCTTCAGTTATTGGCCTTGCTGCCTGCATAGATCGGAAGAATTTCGAGACTGTGTTAGATCACCACGAAGCAGGCGGGCTGGAAAGAGAGAAATGCAGCCTCAAGCCACTATTGCTTGGGAGCGCCAATCTTCTGAAACAGTATGGGCGGTTGCGAGAGCGGGGCACCACCCAGGCGAGCCTCCACAGCGTCGACCCAACGAGCCTGCGAGGGCTCCCGTCCGAATGCCGAGACTATTTTCGCTGCAGCATTCGGAATGAACGGCAGCAGCATGACCCCAAGCCCGTGAATGGCCCGCAGTACGCAAGCGAGAGTCACCTTGGTGGCTTCCATGTCAGTCTTGCGACTCGTCCACGGCGCCTTCTCGTCGACGTACTTGTTGCACTGTCGGGCGAACTCCATGATGCGCTCGAGGGCTGCCTTGAAAGAGTGCCCTTCAAGCTCTCGCGTAGCATCCTCAAAGGCGCTACGCAGGCTTGAGTCAAGCGCACGATCAACGTCGGCTAATTTTGACTCGTCCACCTCCGGGACACTCGGTCCGCAGTGCTTTATGGTGAAGGACGTGATTCGGTTGACGAGATTGCCAAGGGTGTCGGCCAGCTCACCGTTGTGCCTGTGCTCCAGATCGTCAGGCTTGTAGACCGATCGGGCCTTCTCTGACGCAATCGAGGTGAGGTAGTAGCGAAGCGAATCTGGGTCTCCTCCGGCCTCGAGGTAGTCGCCTATCCACACTGCCGTGCCACGCGACTTCGAGATCTTCTCGACTGCCCCGCCCGGGACCTGCATGTTGAAGAAGTGGTTAACGATCACTCCGTCTGGAAGGCGCATGCTGCCCTCAGCCGAGAGCATCGCGATCCAGATGATGCAGTGGAATACTGTATTGTCCTCGCCTATGAAGTGGTAGACCTCAGCGTCTTTTGACCTCCACCAGGCGTCAGCCGCCGCAGCCCCTGAGCCCTCGCGCTCGCACAGCTCTTTCGTGAACGAAACGTAGCCAATCGGCGCATCAAACCAGACGTAGAGAACCTTGCCTTTAGCCTCAGCATCATCGAGCGGAACCGGTATGCCCCACGAAATGTCACGGGTCATGGCGCGCTTTACGAGTCCGGTGCTCAGAAGGCCCTTCACGTACGCCTTGGTCTGCTCCCGCACCTTAGCCGTCTCAAGCCAGCGCTCAACTTGGGCCCCAAACTTCGAAAGGTCCAGAAACCAGTGGACCGTCTCCTTCACCACCGCCAGCTCGCCAGAGAGGGTGCTGCGCGCATTCTTGAGCGAGTCTACGTCGAGTATCTTCCCGCAGTTTTCACACTGGTCCCCATTTTGGTCAGCAGTTCCGCAGAAGCCGCACTCCCCTTTCACGTAGCGATCCGGGAGAAATGCGCTGCGGGCCTCATCAAAGAACTGCCGAGAGCTCTGCTTTTCAAAGAACCCTTTGTCGAACATCGACTTGAAGAACTGCTGGCTCTCCTTGTGGTGCAAGGGGCAGGTGCTCGTTCCGCTGTAGATATCGAAGCTGATCCCCATGCCCGCAAAATCTTGGCCCTGCTTTTCGCGGTAGTAGTTCGCAACCTCTGCGGGCGAGCGCCCTTCTTTTTCCGCAGTGATCATGAGCGCCACCCCGTGGTCGTCAGAGCCACATACGAACCGCACATCCGCTCCGGTCATGCGCAGGTACCGCACGTAGGTGTCTGCTGGGATGTAAGCGCCGCCGAGATGCCCGACGTGGGGGCGGTTATTTGAGTACGGCAAGGCCGCGGTCACCAGGACTTTGCGGTTTTTTGGCGGCAAGACGTTAGTGCTCATTACAGAAAAGCCTTCGGCGATCCCCTGACGGCCAAGCCGAAAGCGGCTTGGGGCGAGGGTACCTTCGTAGTAGCATTATTAAACGCTTGCTTTGGGCTAATGTAAAGGCAAGCAATCACGAATTCTCAATGGTCCTGGCGGCTTGCCTCTAGCAGGCAGGACGCAGGCCCGAAGCGCGTATGAGCAACCATTACCAAGTCCTCGGCGTCACTACAGCGGCAACCGCGGACGAGATCCGCCGGGCGTACCGAATTCTTGCGCGCCGGTACCATCCCGACCTAAACCCGGGAGAGACAAACGCGGAGACCTTTAAAAAAATAGCGAGTGCGTACGCCGTTCTCTCTGATCCAGCGCAGCGGCAGCAGTACGACGCCGAGCTTGAGAAGAACCGAGAGTCATTCTCCTCCGCGTTCGACCGGGCGCATCGCGAGTACCGAAAGAATCAGCGCCCTCACACAGCGAAACCCGCGCCCTCTTCGGGCACACAGAAGGCGGCTGGTGAACCCTCGCCCCGCAGCACCTCCAAGAGTAGCGAGCCCGATGCTGCCACTCGCCCCCCTAGCCCCAGCGCCTCCTCGCTCTCTGGCCTCGCTGCGTCATCCCGAAAACGGCTCAAGTCGTTCAAGGACCGGCTTCTGAAGCGCGGTCCGAAGACGGCCGCTTCGGGCACCCAGGTTTCGGGCATTTCGCTGATGGAGGTTTCGATCTCTATTTTCGACGCGATTCGCGGAGTGCGCAGGACCGTTGAGCTTACAGACGCATCCGGCAAGACCCGAAAGATATCGGCTCTGATTCCGCCGGGCGTCCGAACTGGGAGCATTGTGCGGTTCCGCCGAAAAGAAGACCCGGCCGAAGAGGTAATCCTCGTGGTCCGAGTCGCCCTTCACCCTTGGCTCTCCATGACTGCTAAGGGCCTCACGATGGAGATACCGATCACCATCGGCGAGGCGATTCAGGGAGGCAAAGTGCAGGTGCCCTCGCTCGGAGATCCACTCCTCGTGACGGTCGCGCCCGGAACTCAGAGCGGCAGGGAGGTTCGGCTCAAAAGCCAGGGAGTGCGGCTCGCGGATGGCTCGCGAGGCGACCTCTTCATCAAGTTCCTGGTTGCCGTTCCACAAAATCCCGATGCCCCAGGCCTGCGGGAAAAAATCGGAGAGCTCTCATCCTACTACGCCCAGCCTGTCCGCCAGGGCCTTCCCCGGAGCATCCTCGATGAGTAGAGAGCGCCCGACCGACTCTGCGGCCATTTTCGACAAGCGGCCCTTAGCCCCGGTGCTGTTCGCGCTGTCGACCTTGGCGTGTCAGGCAATCGCAGCCGGCAGCGCTATCCTAGCCTGGAAGCTCTTCCCTTCTATTACCCTCGCGCTGCTCGCCTCATCTGCCACGGCGGCAGCCTGCGCCGGCTTCCTGCGACTGTCTTCCCCCTGGATAGTGCTCAATGCCGTGCTGCCTCTAGCAACGGCTTGCGCAATGGCAGTAGAAATTCCTAATGGAGTGTTCTTCGCTGCTTTCGCCGCCTTGGCTCTCACGTACGTGCCGGCTTTTTGGACCCGCGTTCCTTACTACCCAACGCAACGGGCAGCCTACGGCTTAATTCTCGCCGAGCTGCCAACCGATCGCCCCTTCACCTTTGTGGACATCGGCTGCGGGTTCGGTGACCTGCTCTGCTTCCTGAGCCAGCAGCGGCCTAATGGCACCTTTGTTGGGGTTGAAATCGGGCCGTTTCCCGCGCTAGTTGCAAAGCTGCGCACCGCGCTCAAGCCCTCTATCACCATCCAATTTAAGAGCATGTGGCGCCTCGACCTCGGGCGCTTTGACTACGTGTACACCTTCCTCTCGCCAGCGCCGATGGAGCGCCTGTGGCTAAAGGCCAAGCGCGAGATGCGCAGCGGCTCAACGCTCCTGAGCAACTCCTTCCCCGCCCCGGCCGAGCCTAGCGAGCGGCATGAGATTAAGGACTCCCGTAGAGGAGAAGTGTTCGTCTATCGCCTCTCGGCGTAGCGTTACGCGCGCTTCGCCTGCGCCTGCGCAACTGTCACAACCCCCTCACGCCCACGGAACTTCTCCCAGGCGATGACAACTGGCGCCACGATAAATATCGTCGAGTAGCAACCGAGCACGATGCCGGCACAGAGGTACAAGCTCAGGTCCTTAATGTCTCCCGTTCCAACGAAGTAGAGAGCCAATGCGGAGAAGAGGGTCAGCACGTGGGTAATCACTGTACGCGAAAGCGTAAAGTTGAGCGCGCTGTTTACGACCTGGACGATATTCGCATTTTTCTTCTTCTCTCGCTCTTCGCGCACACGATCAAAAACAACAACCGTGTCGTTCACCGAGTAGCCGACGATTGTTAGGGCGCCCGCAAGAGTCGCCATGCCGATCAGGTGCCCCGAAGCGATGTAGATGCCTGTTGAGATAATCACGTCGTGGAAGAGCGCGATAATTGAGCCAAGGCCAACGGCGAACTCAAAACGCACCGCTATGTAGATCAAGATTCCAACAAGCCCAAGCCCAACCGCGAGCAAAGCGCTGCGCTGCAGCTCTTCTCCAATCGTTGGCCCAACGAAGTCGGTTTTCTGTACCTGCGCGCTATCTCCAAATGCTGCCTTTAATGCAGAGTCAATCTTTGCGCGGATCTCTGTCGGGTTCGACCCTTCGCCTAGCCGGATGGAGTACTCATTCGAGGTTCCTTGGAAGGCCTGAACTCGCACGTCAGGCATTCCATTGGCCGCCAGGCCCGCCCGAATCTTCTCGCTGTTGAAATCACCCTGAAACGACACAAGGAACTCGCTGCCGCCCAAAAAGTCCGTGCCGTACTTCTGGTTGCCCGATGACACGAACACCCATATCGCCCAAGCGACCGCCGCCGTGGAGAGGAGCGCGCAGAGGTAACGCTTCCCCATGAAGTTAATGTTGACCGAACTAGAGATAAGCTCTCGCATGATTTCTGCCTCGCTCTTAAATCGAAAGACCTTCTTTGCCCTTGAGCTCGAAGTAATCGAAGCACAGCCGGGCCACGTACACCGCACAGAACAGGGTCGTCGCTATGCCCACGGAGAGCGTCACAGCGAAACCTCGGATCGCGCCGGTGCCGAAGTAGTACAGGATCGCCCCCGCCAGAAGCGTAGTAACGTTGGAGTCAAAGATAGCCCCAAACGCCTTATCGAAGCCCGTGTGCACTGCCAAGTCTCGGCTGGCCCCCTTGCGAATCTCGTCTCGAATGCGCTCGAAGATGATGACGTTCGAGTCGACTGCCATGCCGATCGTGAGCGCAAGGCCCGCCAAGCCTGGAAGCGTTAGCGTCGCTCCAAAGAGGGAGAGGCATCCGAGCATGAGCAGTGCGTTGAGCACCAGCGTTCCAACCGCCACCATGCCCGACTTGAGGTAGTAGAAAACCATGAATACCGAGATGGTGACGAAGCCAATCGCCATGGCGAGGAGCCCCTTCTTCACTGATTCAACTCCTAGCGTAGGACCGACGAAACGCTCCTCCATAATCTCAAGTGGAGCCGGCAGAGCGCCGGACTTGAGCACGAACTTCAGCTCACGCGCCTCCTCCATGGTGAAGCTGCCCGAGATCGAGGCGCTGCCATCCGTAATCGGCTCCCGAATTACCGGCGCGGAGGTGACCACGCCGTTGAGAATTATGGCGAGCTGTCGCCCGACGTTCTCTGATGTGATTCGCGCAAAAGCCTGACCTCCAGCTGGCGTCAGCTTGAGGCTAACCTGAACCTCGCCTTTCTGGTCGATGTTGACGCGGGCATCTGAGACCGCATCTCCTGACATGAGCGCCTGGTCCTCGACGACGATCGTCTCACCCGTCTTATTGCGTAAGGTTGTGGTGCCAATCGCTGACGAGGCAGAAGTCGGCACGAGCCGGAACTCAAGCTTCGCGACGTTTCCCACAATTCGCTTCACAGCCTCAATGTCAGACACGCCGGGCATCTGGAGGATGATACGGTCTTGCCCTGAGCTCTGAATGAGAGGCTCCGCTACTCCGAACGAGTCCACCCGGTTACGCAAGGTTTCAATCGCCTGCTCAACAGCCTCTTTTTCGATGGCGGTAACCGCCTGAGGTGAGTAGCCAAACACCAAGCGGGCCTGCCCTGCGTCCGTATCAGCCCTGACAAACGAGAGATCCCCGAACTTCTCCGCCACGATGTTCCGCGCCGGCTCGGCTGATGACTCTGACAGGAGCGTAATCTGGATGGTGTTGTCGGGCTGCACGCTTGAGCGAATGACTGCTATCTTTCGGGCCCTGAGCTCTGCTCGAATTCCGCTCAAGCTGGCCTGAAGCTGGCTCTTCACCGCTTCTGATGCCTTCACTTGGTACACAAGGTGAACGCCGCCACTGATGTCGAGCCCCAGAGCCATCGGCTTGGTGAACCACTTCTCAGTGAAGCTGTCACGAACGACTGTTGGGAGCAGCGACAGAATCGCCCCTGCCGTAATGATCCCAACAACGAGGGCTCTCTGAACGATATCTCTACCCATAGCGCTCCGAACGATGCTTACGCAGCTGCCTTAGACTCTTCCTTCTCGCGACGCGCGACGTGAGATGTCTCAATCTTGATGCGCACGTTCGGCGCGATCTCAAGCGTCACAAACGCCCCCTCGCTTCCCGCCACACGCCCGACGATGCCCGAAGAAGTAACAACCGACTCACCCTTCTTGAGAGACTCAAGCAGCGCCTTCTGAGCCTTCGCCTTGCGATCTTGCGGCCGGATAACCAAGAAGTAGAAAACCGCGTAACAGATCAGGATGAGCGGCGCCGTCTCGCGGAGCACTTGAAAGAAAGTTTTCTGTGCCGGAGCGTCGGCACCGTGCGGGACTATATCGTCAGCAAAAGCCGAAGCCGCGTTTAGGGCAACGAAGAGAGGGCTGGCGAGGAGTGCAAAAAACTGTTGCTTTTTCATAGGTAACTACCTGTTAATACACGACCCTTCACTTAGCACGAAGGCTACCAAAAGGCACTACACTTTCGGGGCAAAACCGGTTACCGCCGGCCAGAAGGTGCGCTTCCACTGCCTAGGAACTGATTTAGAACCGCTTGCGGTTCCGCTGGAATGGTAGCTTCTCGGCCCGGACCAACGCTGACGAAGCTCACCGGGCACTCGAGAAGCTGCGAAATGCCAGTCACGAGCTGCTGCACGGCAGCTGGCAGCTCTGCCCACGACCTAGCTCCGGAGATGTCTTCCGACCAACCCGCAAACTCCACGTACACCGGCTCCAGCTCCTGGTACTCGTGCGCCAGGGCTGGCAGGTCATCGAGCGGCTCCCCTCGCCGGAGGTAGCCCGAGCAGACCTTGACCTTCGGGAGCCCGGAGAGCACGTCCAGCTTCGTGAGCACCAAGTTATCTATGCCGCTCACGCGCACAGCCCTACGCATAGCGACCAGATCAAACCAGCCGCAGCGGCGCGCGCGCCCAGTCACCGTTCCGAACTCATGTCCGCGCGCGCGGACCTCCGCACCCACCGACTCCTCCATCTCAGTTGGGAACGGCCCCTCGCCAACACGAGTGGTGTACGCTTTCGCCACGCCGAGCACGGAATCTATGAGCCCCGGGCCCACGCCTGCTCCGATCAGGGCAGCGCCCGCAACAGTGGACGAAGACGTAACGAACGGGTACGTGCCGTGCATCTGGTCGAGCAGCACTCCCTGTGCTCCCTCAAACACGATGCGCTCGCCTCGTTTTGCCGCATCAAAGATCAGCTTGCTGCCATTAGCGATATAGGGCGCGAGAACTTCGGCCTCGGCCTGGAGCTTCTCCCACAGGCCCTCAAAATCGACCTGCACATCGCTGCCGAGCACATGGCGAAGCATGGCATTCTTCTCTTCTACGTGCGCGCGCACCCGCTCTACCATGCGATGCGGCGCCAACAGGTCCGCACACCGAATGCCCGAACGTTGGCTCCTGTCCTCGTACGCCGGCCCGATTCCGCGGCCCGTTGTTCCGATACGGTGAACACCTCGGGCGTGCTCTCGGGCCTTGTCCGTCGCAATGTGGTAATCCAGCACCAGGTGGGCATCCCTGTCGATGAAGAGGCGGGCTGGAGACACGTCGGTGCCGGCAGAACGGACTCGCTCCATCTCAGCGATCAGCACCGATGGATTGAGCACCACTCCTGCCCCAAGCAGACACTTTACTCCAGGCCTTAGAATTCCGCTGGGCAGGAGGCTTAGGGCAGTCTTTACTCCATCGACCACGATTGTGTGACCTGCGTTGTTGCCGCCTTGGAACCGCACCACCCAGTCGGCTCTCTCGGTCAGCACGTCTACGATCTTTCCTTTTCCCTCATCTCCCCACTGGGCGCCGACGACTACGATCGCTGTCATTTCTGCTCTCCACGCTCTCCCAAGGACTCAAGCCCAGGACTATACCAGAAAAACCCCGGCACGCCGACTTAAACTGCAAGCCTGAAGCGCCCGGCTTACGGAGACACTCTCCCCAGATTGAGCTCAAACTGCAGCTTTCCATCTTCTGAGACCCGCAAAAGCCCCAGAGTCTCGCTGTCGCCAAGAGTAGAGTACATAACGATGCCGGGGTGCTTGAGCCTCTCAGATAGCTGAGGAAGCCGCGCCGCCTCTCCGAGTGCCGTGCGCTGTCCATTGTGGAGCGCAGCAGCCAGGGTGGCGGGTAACTCAATGCGTGGCGTTTCCGGGAGAAGCACCGACCAGTCACGCACCAGCTCCCAGCTAACCTGCTCAAGCTGAATGGCATCAGCCACCTTGAGGTGCGCGGATCGCTCGCGGCGAATTGAAGCGGCTGCACCGCCGCACCCAAGCGCCTCGCCTAAGTCTCGCGCCAGCGACCTGACGTACGTTCCGGGCGAGCACTCAATTTCGTATCGGATCAGGCCCTCCTCCGCTGGCGAGAGCAGGAAGCGCCGAACGGTCACCGTTCTCGCCTCAAGCTCGAATTCGGCTCCCCGACGCTGCAAACGGTGAGCCCTCTTGCCGCCTACCTTTATTGCGCTCACTTTAGGCGGAACCTGCTGAATCGCTCCAACGAACTGCTGGGCTGCCCGCTCAACTTCTCCGAACGCCGGAAGATCCTCGCTGCTGCTGAGCACGCGACCAGATGTGTCGTCTGTGTCCGTTCGAACGCCAAGCTTGATGGTGCCGCTGTAGATTTTGTCTCCGTCCGCAGCGTAGGAAGCCACTTTTGTCGCCCCATTGATGAGAATCACGAGGAGGCCCGTGGCGTCTGGGTCAAGGGTGCCAGCATGGCCGACACGGCTCGCCTTGAGGGCGCGTTTTACCCGCGCAACCACGCCAGCAGAAGTTACCCCTGCCGGCTTGTCGATGAGCAAGACCCCGTTACGCATGCTTGGCAGCGAGGGCTTCGGTCACCTTGCGCCGGAGCTCCTGCTTCAGAGACTCAAGATCCTTGCGCCAGCGGAAGGCAGCCGCCGGCTTGTGGCCACCACCCCCGAATGACTGCGCTACTGCAGCCACGTCGACCGCACCGAGCCGAGAGCGAAGGCTCACGCGCCACATGTCTACGTCCTGCTTGAAGAGGGCTGCAACTCTCACGCCCTCAATGTCTCGCGCGCGCTCTGCAAGCGAGTCTGCGTCTAGCAAGTCCGCTCCGAGGCGCTTGAGCATCTCCTGCGTCACAATCACCTCGGCGAACGCGCCGCCGTTCTGAATCGAAATATTCGTCAGCGCCTCCGCCTGGAGCTTTATCGCTGGCAGCGAATGGTTGGCAAACAGCTCTTGGGTAAGCAGATCGGGGCGCGCGCCGCGCTCCATGAGCTCTGCTGCAACGCGGAAGGTTTTCGGAGTCGTGCTGGGATACCTAAAGGAGCCGGTGTCGCCAATAATGCCCGCCAAGAGGCACGCCGAGGCCTGCGCCGAGATGACGTCATGCCTGCCGACGCGGCCTTCAGCCGCCTTGAGCAGGTCGAACACCAGCTCTGATGTCGAGCTGGCGCCATCAACAACGAAGTTTAGGTGTCCGAATTCGGTGTTGGAGTTGTGGTGGTCGATGTTGAGCACTCGTTTGGCGGACTTCACGTACGATATCAGCGAATCCCCCACGCGCTCCAAGGCTCCGCAGTCACAAACTACCAGCAAGTCATCGGGACCGAGCGGTGGTGGATCGCCCTTCGTCACCTCGGAGGCTCCGGGGATCACCGCGTAGCGAGATATGAAGCCACTCTCATTGTGGGTAGAAACCGTGAGGCCCAGCAGCCGAAGCCCGGCCGCCATGCCGCACTGAGACCCATACGCATCAGCGTCAGGGTTGGTGTGAGAGAGAACCACTGCCCGCTTGGCCGCGAGGATGAAATCCAACATCTCGTTGACCGCGGCAGGCGTGCTCGTCATGGCGTCTCCGGACCCTTGATACGCCCCATGAGCTTCTCCACCTGCTCGACCGTGTCTAGGGTGTCATCGTAGAAGAAGCGAAGGTGGGGAACGAAGCGAATTCCGAGCTGCTTAGAAATTATGTGGCGGAGGTGTCCCTGCGCGCCTTCAAAAGCTTCCTGAACCTCGTTGATTCGCGCGTCGCGGTCCATCCCGGTCGTAAAAGACACTACCCAGTAGACCTTCGCCAGGCCCAAGTCCGGCGAAACCATTACCGATGTGATCGTAACGAGCGTAAAGCGCGGGTCAGCGCTCTGGATCAGGTGCTCTGCCACCAGCTCCCTTATGCGCTCGCCGATTTGGTACACTCGCCTATTGCGTGCCATACAGATGCCTGTCGAACACCCGACTCGGGGCCGGACTACTCAAGGGTCGGAGCGATCTCCTTGTACTCAAAGACTTCCACGACATCGCCAATCTTGACGTCGTTAAAGCCTTCCAGCCCAATTCCGCACTCAAATCCAGCCTGAACCTCGCGCACATCGTCTTTGAAGCGCTTGAGGCTAGACATCTTGCCCTCGTGAATCACTCGGTTGTCACGCAGCAGCCGCGCGTTGGCGTTGCGGCGCACCATGCCTCCGGTGACGTAGCAGCCAGCGATGACGCCGATCTTCGGTATGCTGAAGGTCTCTCGGACCTCGACCCGGCCCAGGCTCGACTCCTGCCGAATCGGCTCAAGCAAGCCCACCATCGCCTTCTTGATGTCCTCAAGCAGCTCATAGATCACGCGGTAGAAGCGGATTTCGACGCCTGACTGCTCCGCGTCTGCCATAGCTCGCGGCTCGGCACGGACACCGAAGCCAACGATAATGGCGCGCGACGCAATCGCAAGCTGAATATCGCTCTCGTTCACGCCGCCGACTGCCGCGTGCAGCACACGCACCTTAACCTTCTCGCCTGAAAGCTTCTCAATCGAGTCGCGGACCGCCTCGACCGAGCCCTGGACGTCAGCCTTGAGGATGACGTTAAGCTCCTGAGCAGCCTCGCTGCTGGCTCTCTTCGCAAACTCTTCGAGGCTGATCGGGCCAGACGCGAGGGCACGCTGCTGCTGCTCCTTGCGCTGGGCACGATTCGACGACACCTCTCGGGCGTCTGCCTCGCTCTCCATTACGAAGAAGTCATCTCCAGACTGCGGCATCCCGTTGAGTCCCGTAATCTCCACCGGAACTGAGGGGCCTGCGGCCTCAAGCTTCTCTCCCTTGTAGTCGGTCATCGTGCGAACTCGGCCGTACTCAGAGCCGCTCACGAAGATGTCGCCCACGCGTAGCGTGCCTGCCTGGACGAGCACCGTTGCCACAACGCCTCGGCCACGATCCTGCCTGCTCTCAATGATAGTTCCCTTCGCGCGGCGATCCGGGTTCGACTTGAGCTCCTTGACCTCCGCCAAGAGCAGGAGCCCTTCGAGAAGCTCCTTGATGCCGTCACCCTTTAGCGCTGAAACGGGGAAGAACATGGTGTCGCCGCCCCAATCCTCAGGCTGAAGGCCATGCTCTGCGAGCTGCGTGCGAACCTTGTCCGGGTTTGCGTCGGGCTTGTCCATCTTGTTGACGGCGACCACGATCGGGACCTTCGCCGCCTGCGCGTGGTTAATAGCCTCTCGCGTCTGCGGCATCACGCCGTCATCCGCTGCGACCACCAGCACGACGATATCAGTGACCTGCGCTCCGCGAGCGCGCATAGCCGTGAAAGCCGCGTGGCCCGGGGTATCGATGAAGGTAATCTCCTTTCCGCCCTCTGTCGTGACGCTGTAGGCTCCGATGTGCTGGGTGATTCCGCCAGCTTCCTTTGCCGCCACCGACGAGCTTCGAATTCTGTCGAGCAGCGAGGTCTTTCCGTGGTCGACGTGGCCCATTACGGTAACCACCGGCGCGCGAGGCTTTAGGTTCTCTGCGACCTCTTCAGTCACCGAAACGTCTTGAATGATGTCCTGCTCATTGAACTCAACGTGCTTTACTTCGTAGCCCAGATCATCGGCAACGATCTGCGCTGTGTCCTTGTCGATAGCCTGGTTGATTGTTGCCAAGACTCCCAAGCCGAGCAGCTTCGCAATCACCTCTCCTGACTTGAGACTCATCTGCTTAGCGAGCTCTCCAACAGTGATGGAGTCTCCAAGCTCAATAACTCTCTTTGCAACCTTGGGCTTGTCCGCCTCAGAAATTCGCTGCTCCTCGTCCTGCCCCTTGCGGCCCTTATGCTTTGGCCGACGAACCTCACGCCCGCCGTAGTCGAGTAGGTCGATGCTGCTGATCTCGCGCTTCCTGCCCTTCTTGAAGCCCTTCTTTGGCTGGCCTTCTTCCTCGTCGACGATCACCGGACGCGCTGCGGCGGCCCCGGGCGCCTTGGTTGGCCTCTTCGCGTCTACCGGCTTAACGACCGTGCGGCGCTGCGGTAGGTCGATCTTGCCTAGGATACGCGGGCCCACTGAGGACTTGTCGCTCGGCTCTGCACTGGGAGCCTCGGTCTGTGCTGCCTCCTCGGTCGCCTGGGCGGCCGGCTGCTCCAACTCGTCAATTGCCTCAGTCTCGCGAGCCTCCTCACCCGCTGTCACACCTTCTTCACCCGATAGCGGCTCTGAAATTCCCGCTGTTGGGTGCTCGTGCGACTCGCTGATATCACGGGCTGCGCCTCCGAGAGCCGCCGACGGCTCCCCTGCCGACCGCTGCTGCTCTGCTGAATCTACTGAGCGTCTCCGACGAATGACGTCTCCTGAGCGCCTCTCGACCACCGCCTCGGTGGCGCCCGTCACCCGGTCTACTCGGCGAGTAACCGTCTCCGAATTGTGGCTCTTCGGCGTGCCCATTGCCTGCCGAATGAGGGCGCGGCGAATAGCGTCGGCCTCATCTGCATCGAGCGAGTGAGAGTGTGAGCTCTTGCCCTTGAACCCGAGCTCTTGAGCTTTCGAGAGAATGATCTTGTTATCGACCGCCAACTCTTTTGCCAATTCGTGAATACGTATCTTTGACATGTGTCTCTCGCTCTACCTGAGCTTTCTTAACGTCGTCTCCCAGACAGCCACCAACCGTGGTCCCTCGGGAAACAAACACTACCTAAAATCTTCCAGCCTCTTCTCAGCCTGCGCGCCCCAAGCCAAACCGCCCGCGAGGCTTCGATGCGCCGCTGACCGATGCTCCAGAACTGCTTCCCGCAAGCTGCTGCAATAGTCCCTGGGCCACACGTCGCAACTCTGCGACATCGAGCCCACCAGGTCCTGCCCGCAGTGCCCTGTCCCACTTCGCTGGCTGCGCCATCTTGCTGACGCACTCCACCGAGGGGTGCACGTACCCTCCCCGCCCGGGGAGCGATTGCCTCTCGTCCAAAACCAGCGCCTTACCGCGCAAAACCAGCCTGACGAGGGTCCCCTTCGGGGCCTTCGAGCGGCAAACAACGCAGGTGCGCTCTTGGGCTGCCAATCGGCCTCCTCAACGTCCGAAGCCTAGAGGCTAGGCGCCGGACGTACGCTGCCTGCCCTGAGGAACGTCTCTACCGCTGCACGGATCTGCGCGATGTCGCCCTCCTCAATACCACTGACTTGCTTCAGGGCATCGTCTTCTGCCTCGACTACGCTCTGAATCGTCTTAAATCCGGCATTAACCAGCATCTCGCGGATATCAGCCGGAATCGGAAGCCTCTCAAGGTCCGAGACAGACTCACCACTAGCTTCTGCTACCTGATCGAGCAGGTCGCCCATCTTCTCGGCGTACTCTTTCGCGGACTGGAGGATCTCAGAGGCCTGATCCTGACTGAGCCCCTCTACCTCGAACAGCTCTTCAAGAGCCGCGTCTGCTACCTCACGAACGCCACGGTACCCATGCTGGAACAGCAGCTCCGCGTGCATGAACTCGATTCCAGGGATAGAGCTGAGGGCCGCTCTGGCACGCTTCGCCTCTTCCTCGGCAACTGAGACGCTTCGGACGTCGAGGCGCCAGCCGGTGAGCTTGCTGGCAAGCTTCACGTTCTGTCCCCTGCGGCCAATCGCCAGGGAGAGCTGGTCATCCGGAACGATAACCTCCATCGAGTGCTGGTCTTCATCAACGACTACTCGACTTACCTCAGCGGGCGACAGCGCTCGTGCAACGAACGACGGCTCGTCTGGAGTCCAGGTGATGATGTCGATGCGCTCGCCACGGAGCTCCTGCACAACCGCCTGAACGCGAGAGCCCTTGATGCCCACGCAGGCACCGACAGGATCAACGCTTGGGTCGCTTGAGCTGACTGCGATCTTGGCCCGCTCGCCTGGCTCGCGCGCAACTGCCTTGAGCTCAATCACTCCGTCCGCAATTTCTGGAACCTCAAGCTCAAAGAGCTTCTTGAGCAGGTCCGGATGGCTTCGCGTGAGAACGATCTGCGGACCACGGGCTGAGCGGTCTACGTCGAGAATCATTCCGCGCAGGCGATCGCCAGGGCGGTAACGCTCGCGGGAGATCTGCTCGCGCTTCGGGAGGATCGCCTCCGTGCGCCCAAGGTTTACGATGATGTTGCCGCGCTCAAGCCTAAGCACGATTCCGTTAATGAGGTCACCCTTGGAGTCTTTGTACTCCTCGTAAATGACGCCGCGCTCTGCATCGCGGACCTTCTGCATGATGACCTGCTTGGCTGTCTGCGCCGCGATGCGGCCGAGCACCTCTGTGTCGAGCTTCTTTCCGAGCTCGTCTCCAACCATCGCGTCCGGATCGACCGTCTCGCGGGCTTCAGCGATGGAGATCTGCGTGTCAGGATCCTCTACGTTGTCAACGACGACCTTGAACTGCACTACCTCGATCTCGCCAGTCTCCTCGTTCAGCTTCGTCTCAAGGTTGAGGCTGTGGCCGAAGTGCTTGCGCGCCGCGGAGAGCATCGCCGACTCGACTGCCTCGACCAGCACTTGCTTGTCGATGCCCTTGTCACGCCCCATCTGGCTTAGAATCGCGTTCAGGTCAAAGTTTGCTGACATAGCGTTACCTCATCTTTTTCTCTTGCCTTGGGGCATTTCTCCTTGGCGCCCCAGGCTTACCTAAAACTTAAAGTCTACGCGGGCATCCTTGATGTCGTTCAGGCTCACCCGCAGCAGCTCGCGCTGCCCTTCCGCTTCAAGCGACACAGTATCTCCCTCCATAACGGAGAGGATGCCTGTCGCAACTCTGTAAGAGCCGCTCGGCTCGCGAAACTTTAGCCGAACTCTCTCTCCGACGGCCCCACGGAAATGCTCCGCCCTCCGCAGCCGCCGATTAATCCCCGGGCTCGAAACCTCAAGCAGGCATCCCTCTGGGATGAGCCCTTCTTGCTCGTCCACATCGAGGATGCGCTTGCACACCCGGGTACAATCCTCGAAGGACACGCCGGTGCGCTTCGGAAAAACCTCGTCCCCGTCGCTGTCGCCCGTCTCTACATCCGACGGCTCAACAACAGACGGCTCACCCGAGCCCTTCTCCCTGGTGATGTACACCCGAAGGATTCCGGCATGCCCGCCCTCTCCACCACCTGGCAAGTCCAAGTCGAAGAGCAGCACTCCCTCCTCAGAAGCAATCCTGCTGATTGCATCCCAGAGAGAGAGAGAAGTCGGTTGCGAAGCCCCTGTAGCCATACATCTGCGCATCGAACCCAGCTTGCCAGAGGCCCGCTGGGCACATGATCCCCTTCTGTCACCCGGTGGTTCAACTAGCCGGCCCCAAGACGAAACCCATGCGTCGTCACCGTGAGCGTGACCCTGAGAAACCTTTAGTTATCAGGATAACGTTGCAGCCACAGGAACTGTGACTGCCCGGCGGGGGAACCCTCCGGAGTCGCTGGCAGGTTAGCACATCGAACCTGCCCCTTCAACTATTGGAGCCCCGACTTGAGGCATCCTACCAGGCCGCGTTTCCCTAGCCGAGCCAGCTACTTAGGAAACTCTTGGAAGCTGACCCTCTGGAATGCCTCGGGGTGATGGAAGTCCGGCTCAATACCCGCAACCGGCCGAGAGGAGAGGAATTGGCGAGCTGGCTTGTGAACGATGCCCGACACGTGCAGCAGAGAAGAGTCGTCGAGCTGCACCGACAATCCAGCGTGACTGATGCCTAGAACTGCCGTCCAGCCGTCTGCCTCGACTGAGGCCTCAATCGCAGACACGTAGAGCTCAGGGGTGGTTTCCTCGCGAGTGCGGTACCCGCGCAACGCAACAGTCCACCACGCGCCGGCTGGACTGACGTTAAACTCCTGGTATCGCCCTGAGCTATCTTTGAGAAAGAACTCGGCCACATCTTGCTCCCACAAGCCTTCGACGAACTCGCCAGGTGCGTGTTGGCGGTCGAAGTGCTGGCCGCCAGGCAGCGAGGCCCTAAACCAAAGCGTTTTGGGGTCGCGGGCAAAACACCAACGGAAAGCAGGCTGAACGGAACATCCAGCCCAATCTGCCAACGACTGCTGCATCGGCAACGTGAGCAGGTCGGCCGGCTTCAGCGCCGAAGCTGAGTGAAAGATAGCTACACTCAAGCAGTCTCTCTGCTCGAAGAGCGGAATAGATCTTCCAGAGCGCGAGCCTCCCGAATGTAAGCATCCACGAGCAAGATGGCATCCTGGGCGCGCTCGAAGGCGAGCCCTAGCGCTGACTGCGCCATGAGAAGAGGCGAATTGTGGTTTGCCACCCACGCCTCTCGGCGAGAATCCCAGGCGAAAGCCTCCGGCAAAATGCCCTGGGGAATCTTAAAGTTTCGGTCCTTGCCTGCCACGTGCAACGTGGCTGCCTCTGACGTGATAAATGAGAGCGAGCGCTTTAGGTGGCGATCGGCGTACAGGAACGACTCGATTTCACGAGCGCCTGAATTGATGAAGCGACGGTAGTAGTACGCCGCCAAGAGCGGGTCGAAGAGACTCCACTCAGCCGGCCGCATCGACGGTGACCTCTGCGCGAACTCTCCCTTGTCGTGGGGATTGCGGTTGTAGTGGTAATCTTGGCCTACGTACCGGTCTGGCCCATCGAGCAGGTCTAGCTCCCATCGCCTAAAGCCGGTCTCCCCCATGTTACGGTACACCGTGCGAAGAATTGTGTTCTGCCGCTCTATGGAGAGTCCGCTCTCAAAGGGGTACAGGAGCAGCACCATGGCAGAGTCGACGGGGCGCCGGTCGCACTCGACCGCGAAACCTTGCTCGGGGATCCGCTCGTGGACGGTCTCCTCGCAGCGGGCCAGCGTCTCCTCTACCTGCTGGCGAAATGCCACAGGGTCTTGCACTCCATTGTACTCAACCGGGAGGTACCCCCATCCCTCTCTCTCATGGAACTCCTTGGCCTCCCGCAGCGCCGCTATCACGATCCCAACACTCGTTGCGCGCTTCCACTCGCGGATATCCTCCCACGGCCCGTAGTCAAGCGTGTTGTGAACGCCCGCTCCGTAAAACATCTTGAGAGTCGCGGGGAGGATCGAATCAGTGGCATGGCGATCAGGGTCGAGCCTGCGAAGGTCGAAGCAGCTTCCTGTCTGGGCATCTCCCCGCAGCGCCAAGTTGTTCGCAAATCGGTAGGGAGCCCAAGCCATCGCGCCGAGTGCATCGAGCTGCTGGTGCCCCCAATCGTGGTTACAGAAGCCGATTTCGCCCTCGCGCCCGATTGAAAACTTTATGTGAGGGCCATTGTTGCCTTCAATGAACCGACTGCGCCGCTCCTCCATCGTCCCCCAGTGGAACTGAAGAATTTTGCCGCGGTGGAACTCGCTGCCCGCAAACTTCCACAGGTTTTTGACGATCTGCTCGGCCTTATCTGAGTAGCCTGCCCTGTTGAGCGCCGCCGCAGTGATGATGCTGTCTCGCGCCCACATGTTTCGGGAGTAGTCTTCGGCATGGCCGGAGTTCTCGTAGTCCAAAATCTGGCTCTGGACTGCCGCGCTGACCGCTCCCGTCTTGAATCCAACGAGAGAGAGGTCGAGAACCGGATGGGAAAGAACCTGGTGGAGGTCATGCAGATTGAGTGGCTTCTGCTTGCGGATGAAGCGCTCGAACGGATGTCCGCGCACTAGCTGTTCACTGAGGGGAATCGACTTCAGGCCCGGTAAGCCGAGCTCCCGGAAGGGGCTGAACGCGAGCGGAGAGAATATCTTCAGGTCTGGCAGCGCATCAGTGTTCTGAGGCCTGAGCAACCCAGCGGCGAGGTTGCAGTGCCACTGAGAGTCGGAAACGGCGGCTGACAAACTGCGGGGCTTCTCGAGCTGGGCCATTCGAAACAAACCTCCAACCAAATCCTTAGGAGGTCGAGGTTAACGATTGCCTAACGATCTACAAAGAGGAAATTAGTGAAACATCGTACAACCTACTGAATCAAAGCTGTTTTTTATAATTTGCAGGCCTTTTAAAAAGCTCCGATTGGGCTTTATTTTTTGCGGCTCAAAGAGCTACCTGTTAAAGAGCCGGTTCATCTGATAGGTTTTGTAACGCTGTTTTTACTCTGCGCCGGCTTCACTTGCTGACTAGCAACAAGTGAGGCGGGAGTAGAGACGTTCTGACCGTTAGGAGGTTTTTTATAGGGAAAGGAGGTCTACGATGCGTCGAGCCTCACGATTCCGTATTTCGGACCGACGCTGCCCAGTTTGCCTTGTTC
>OMIG01000258.1 GCA_900299035.1 Pseudomonadota bacterium | reverse complement strand
GAGCCGCTCGTGGCACGACTGGCAGATCTCCTCCCGCTTTCGTTTGGGCCAAAGAGCCTCGGTTAGCTGCCGCTTCTGCCCCGAGTAGGACGGATCCACAGAGGTCTCTCCATTCGAGCAGTGCACGCCGCTTGGTGTAGGGAGACTAGCTTTGTTTCGCTCTGTCTCTCTCACGAGCTAGAGAAGTCTGGCGGACCCTTCAGAGGAGTTGTGCGAACAGGAGGCTAGAGGAGGCTTCAGCTTTAACCGCAATTGTTGGGTAGAGCAGAGAAAAATCGAGAGCTAGGACTGTCTGACGCTCCTTCCGAGAAATGTGTGTAAAAGGTTTTCGCTTCACAAGCATCTCCTCGGCGTGCATCTTCGCGCGCATGAAAAACATCACTGCTCACGCAAGCTCACTCCGTTTCGACTTCTACTCAACTCTTGTTGCTGCTGTTGCTCTCTTCGCGGGAACGAGCCGCGAGGTGCTCGCTCAGGGCGCACCCATGGTCATCCGCGGCCAAGAGATACTCATTTCTGCTAACCTCGACAGCAGAGGCGAAGCGCCCAGGATACCGCCGCTAGCCTTGGGCAGCACCGCGCAGGTGATGGCGTCTGTGGGAGACGGCTCGCTTGGAACGCTTGCCCTCGACACCTCCACGCCAGCTGGGCCTATCGAAGCTGTGCCCGCAAACGTGAACGAGATAATGGCCCGCTGCCAGCAGATCATCGCCCGAAACCCCCGTGCGTCGATTGAGTGTGAGCCAAATTTTCTGTCCAAGAAGTACGCCACGCCAAATGATGAATACTTTCCCCAGATGTACAACCTAAAGCAGATTTCAGCCCCGAGGGCTTGGGACATATCCACTGGTTCCAAGGACATGGTTGTGGCCGTGGTAGACACTGGAATTGACTACGGGCACGTCGAGATCGCCCAAAATATATTCGTTAACTCCGGCGAGACGCCCGGCAACAGGATAGATGACGACCATAACGGCTTGATCGACGATTACTACGGCTATGACTTTGCCAACCGTGACAGCGACCCGATGGACGATGATGGCCACGGCACGCACGTGGCAGGCACCATCGGGGCGGCGTCAAACAACCAAGTCGGCGTTGCTGGGGTTGCGTGGAATGTCTCGCTGCTCCCGGTAAAGGTTCTGGGGCAAAACGGCTGGGGTACAAACTCCCAGATAGCTGCCGGAATCCGCTACGCAGTGTCCCGGGGAGCGAATGTGATAAACCTGTCGCTCGGAGGCGACAGGCCGAGCGCAGCTTTCTACAAGGCCCTCGTTCAAGCGATGAGAAAAGACGTAATCGTCGTTGTTGCAGCAGGGAACGCCAAGCGAAACATCGACCGGACCCCGGATTATCCGACCTCCTACGGCTTGGACAACATTATCTCGGTGGCCGCTACAAACGCTTTGGACGAATTTTCTGCTGGGTATTCCAACTTTGGCGCTAACACGGTTGATGTCGCAGCTCCTGGCAACGACATCTTGAGCCTTGCTCCGGGGCCATACCTTGCGATTGGCACGGGGACCTCGATGTCGGCTCCGCACGTCAGCGGAGTTGCGGCGGTCATGCGAGCGGTCAACCCCACGCTCTCGTTTGCTGAAACCAAGACGATAGTGATGAACACGGTGGACCAGAGGCCCACGCTGAGTGGCAGGGTTAAGACGGCTGGGCGCATCAACTTCGCTCGGGCCCTTCAGGGTGCGGTCAACAACCTACGCAACCCGCCAGCTCCGGCTCGTATCATTTCCGCCTCTGCTTCACGCAGCGGCACGGTAGCGAAGATCTCAGGCACAGTTTTGTCTCGCTACCGGCTGCCGTTGGCTGGAGAGTGGACCAACCTCATCTGTAACGGCCAGGGAGTGAGCAAGGAGAAGACCGGGGCAGGAGGGTACTACGAGTACCGCTTCAACATCGCCCGAGGGACCAGCTACTCTTGCTACGTCGAAGATGACCGAGGCAGCCGCTCTGGACAGGTCCAGGTGAGGTAGCAAGTGAGGCCTATGGCGAAGGGGCTCGGGCAAGAATTAAGAAACAGCCCGAAACACCGTGCCGCCGGTCAACGGAGCAGCGACGCCAGTTGTTCCAGGGAAGGTGATCGGGAGGCCGCGAGCTGACCTGACCGCGAGGTAGGCAAACAGCTCTGCCTCCATCCCTTCGGCCGACCAGCCGAGATCGTCTGCTGACTTCATCTCGACCGGAGCGCCGAGCCGCAGGGCTAAGCGCTCAGCGAGCTGCGCGCGCATGTGGGGGCTCTTCGCTCCGCCGCCGCACAGCACCCAGGTTGTTGGGAGCTCCACGCCGATCTTCTTTGGCCACTCGAGCCCGAGCGCAACACACTCCGCCGTAAAGGCGTTCAGGGTTGCGCAGCCGTCTTCAATAGAGAGGCGCGGCAACTCTGGGACGTCGTAGGTGTAGTCTCGAATGTCGAGCGACTTCGGGGGAGGAATGTCGAGGTAGTTGCGGCCATCTGCCAAGACGATGGAGTGAGCAAGGAGCGCTGAGAGCGCCTGCTCAGAGACTTTTCCGCGCAGCGCCAGCGCGCTGTCTGCGTCGAGCGCTAGCCCTGCCTTCTCCTTGACGTAGCGGTCGATGAGCCCGTTTGCCGGGCCGGTGTCGAAGCCCAGCAGCTCGTCGCTTGAGCTGTTCACGATGGTAAGGTTAGCGGTGCCGCCGAGGTTCACAATCGCCGCTGATGGGACGTTGTGGCTGTGGAGCAGCGCCCGGTGGTACACGGGAGCGAGCGGAGCCCCTTGGCCGCCGTTCTTCACGTCGTTCGAGCGGAAGTCAAAGACAACCGGTATCCCAAGCTCGCGGGTAAGTCGCTGCGGGTCGCCGACCTGGACTGTCACGCGGTTGATGAACGGGTCGTGGTAGAGCGTCTGACCGTGGTACCCGACGTAGTGCACGCGCTCGCGCGCGATTCCAGATTGCTCAATCGCTTTCTTAGCTGCTGCTGCGTGCACTTCGGTTGATCGCGCTACGATGTCAGCCAGCGTGGGGAGCTGCGCGTCATCGCCAAAGAAGGCTACTGCAAGCTCTTTTACCTTCGCCTGAATATCGCCGGGGTCAGACAATCCAAAAGTCGCAGAGACGTACTCAGAGAGGGCCTCAGGGTAGAGCGCGCTGGCAGTTGGCGTGTCTCCTTTCGCTTTTCGGTAGGCCCCCTCTGCTGCTTTCGTGAGGTGATGCACCGGCCGCGGGCCGGCGGGGTCCTCGTAGCGGTGCTCTGTTGCGAAGAGCCGTTGGACGGACAGTTCGCCATCGGTCTCGAGCAGCGCGGCGCTGACCGAGCCGTCAATGCTCGTGCCGCTCATCAAGCCGAGGGCGATCTTCTCGTTCATCTGGGGGACCGGGCTTTAGTGATTTCCGACGAAGGTGATGATCTGGTCGAGGGTGATGAAGCCCTTCTTGTCAGCGTCGATCTGGTCGAAGCCGCGGTAGATGCGAGGCATGCCGGCCTCGCACTCGTCACGCGTGAGCTTACCGTCGTTGTTCTTGTCGGCGGCTGCGAAGCGCTCCTTCAGCTTGGCAAGCGTGTCTGGGTCTACTTGCCCGGCGTGGCAGTACGAGGATGAGATAAGGAGCGTGGCGACGGCGAGTATCAGATTGCGCATGAAAAATCCTTTTTTCGAGGCAGGAGTTGCTTGGGCAGATTAGCAGCATCTAAGGGCGCTGCGATAGGTTTCGCGAGCGTTGGGGGGAGGTCGAGTGTGCGACTTTCGCCCATGGCAGTTGTCGGCGGATAGAAGCTGCCGGCCCCAACAACGCCAGCCAGGTCCAGAACACGCTTTGACAGGGTAGAAAAGCCCGGGGTTGGGCTAACTCTTTGAGTTCACGATTCGTTTGCTTGATCGGCGAGGTGCGCCTCTAGCCTCGAGTCGCTTTCACCGCGCGCCCGAAAAGGCGCCGTTAAGAAAATCACGCAGCGCGCCGAGTTTCTGAGTCAGGGGAGCGGATTAGGGCACGGGTCGTGCCGGGGCCGCGCCCTTTTCTCGCTAACGAGAGGAAAGCAGATGGGAATTTCAGTAGGTGTCCCCAAAGAAAACGGAGCGGGTGAAACCAGAGTCGCGGCGACGCCTGACTCGGTCAAGAGGCTCGCCAAGAACGGGTTCGACCTGCACGTCGAGGAGGGCGCAGGGCTCTCTGCCGGCTTTCACGATGAGGAGTACGCGGCAGCCGGCGCGCGAATCGTCTCGGCGAAAGCCGCCTGGGCGATGCCACTCGTGGCGAAGGTTGCCCCGCCGACCGACGGCGAGGCTTCGAGCATCGAGGCCGGAGCGCTGATAGTCTCGCTGCTAGAGCCGTTCAGGAACGGGGCGCTGCTGCAGGGCTTCGCCACACGCCGCGTCGATGCGCTGGCGCTAGAGGCTATTCCGCGCACCTCACGCGCGCAGTCGATGGATGTTCTCTCGTCGCAGTCTGGAATAGCAGGCTACCGCGCCGTGCTGGAGGCTGCCCACCAGTACGGGCGATTCTTCCCAATGATGATGACGTCCGCGGGCTCCTCAAAGGCAACGAAGGTAACTGTGCTCGGCGCCGGAGTTGCCGGATTGCAGGCGATTGCGACGGCCCGCCGACTCGGGGCTGCCGTTGAGGCGTACGACGTGCGCCCAGAAGTGCGCGAGCAGATCCTCTCGCTTGGAGCAAAGTTTATCGACATCAAGCTGGAGGAGTCCGGCTCTGGAGCAGGCGGCTACGCCAAAGAGCTCTCAGAGGAGTCCAAGAAGAAGCTCCAGGCCGGACTCGACGAGAAGCTCGCAAAGAGCGACATCATTATAAGCACGGCAAACGTGCCGGGCCGCAAGGCACCTACGCTCATCACGGAATCGGTCGTGCGCTCGATGCGTCGTGGCTCAGTTATCGTCGACATGGCGACGCCGAGCGGCGGCAACTGCCCGCTGAGCGTTGCCGATGAGGTTGTTGAGGTCGGTGGCGTAAAGATAGTTGGGTTCACCAACTACCCAGCCATGATGGCTACCGACGCGAGCAGCTTCTTTGCCAGGAACTTGGTCTCGCTCTTTGAGCTGCTGCGCCGCGAGGCCGAGCGCGGAGACCCGACGCTCTTTGTGAACCTGGAAGATGACATCATTGACGCGTCGGTGCTGGTGCACAAGGGAATTGTGAGAGTGAAGAGGTAGGGTATGTCAGAGACAATGATCGCAGTCTACGTCTTCGTGTTGGCCTGCTTCATCGGCTACCACGTCATCTGGGGCGTGACCCCAGCTCTCCACACGCCGCTCATGGCGGTGACGAACGCTATCAGCGCCATCCTCGTTGTCGGGGCGATGGTCGTAGCAGGCTCAGCAGAGGCTGAGACGTCAGCCTGGATACAGGCGCTGGGATTTCTGGCGATGATGCTCGCCTCGATCAACATCTTTGGCGGTTTCGTAGTCACCAACCGAATCTTGGCGATGTTTAAGAAGAAGTAGATTCACGAGAGTGCATATGACTTTGAGCCCCGACCTCTTCGCGTCTGCGTACCTGGCAGCGACGATTCTCTTCATCTTCGGGTTAAAGGGGCTTAGCCACCCCAAGACTGCGCTGCGCGGCAACACCCTATCGATGGCTGGAATGGCCCTGGCCGTAGGCGTGACGCTCTTTCACCCCTCGGTGAAGAGCTACGGGACGATCTTCGCCGGGCTCGCAGCAGGTGCGGTAGTCGGCATCCCGCTGGCGGTCCGAATCAAGATGACTGCGATGCCGCAGCTTGTGGCCGCGCTCCACAGCTTCGTTGGCTTGGCTGCCGTGCTGGTTGCTGCTGGCACGTACATGATGGAAGCTGAGTCCGGACACCTCTCGTCGGTCGCGCTATTTGAGCTGATCGTCGGCAGCGCCATCGGCGCCGTGACCTTCACCGGCTCGCTAGTCGCCTTCGGAAAGCTCCAGGCTTTGCTTGGGTCAGCGCCGCTCATCTTTCGCGGGCAGCACGCCCTCAACGCGCTGCTGATAGCCTCTATCGGCGTGCTCTCGGCCCTCTTCATCGCTGAACACAGCCTGTGGCTCTTCGTCGCGGCAACGGGGCTGTCGCTGCTCCTCGGATTCCTGCTCGTGCTGCCGATCGGCGGG
>OMIG01000257.1 GCA_900299035.1 Pseudomonadota bacterium | reverse complement strand
TTAAGCGCAGCCTCTCTGTTGTAGGCAGAGGGGACTGCCCGAAATGTAGCAGTCCCAGCAGTGAAGGCACCTAAGCAGACTCATACACGCCGCGCACAGCAGCGCACTTTTACCTCGACCTCGGGCTCGGCGCCGTATACTCGGCGCCTATGCTGAACTCTATCTCGGCTCTAGTGGCCATGCCTCTGCTCGTGGTGTTCCTTAGCGCGGCTGACATGGCTCTGGGGCGTAGCGGGCTTCTTCCCGCCGGCGCCACAACCTGCGCGCTCGCTGGATTTCTGCCGCTGGCGCTCGTTCAATCAGCCCATCAGCTGCCGCCGCCCTCTGTGAGGCGCAACACCTACCCTCTCGCCGCGCTGTGTGCGCTTGCCCTGATGGCTCTCGCCTTCTCTGCGCTCCCCGGAGCTACGTGGGATGAGGGCGGAAAATGGATCTTTCTTCTCCCGTACGCTTTTCTTACTGCGCTACTGGCCACAGCCGCGGCAAACAACCGACTGATGACGAAAGTGCTCCCGGTCGCCCTCGCACTCTCACTCGCGCTTCTCCTATGGTCGATCTGCCGCGACCTCACCGCTCCTGGAACCTTCACCCCTGTGACTGAACGCTCGGCTGGATTCTCTGGAAATGCCAACTACACCGCCCTGGTGACGGCTTTCCTCTGCGCCGCCGCGCTCGACTACGAGCGCACCCGTCCCCTGCTGTTCGACCTGGTGTTCATCGTACTGTCTTTGGCGATCGTTCTCATCTCGCTCTCGCGCTCGGGCCTGGTCGTGCTCGGCTTGCTGCTAACGGCCTACGCGGCTGTGCGCATTACCCGCCGCCGGCTCTCTGTGAGCGAGGCAAAATCAGCGATTCTCTCGCTCATGGCCGCGGTAGCGCTTCTCCTGATCCTGCTGCCCGTCTTTGCCCCACACCTGTCAGCTCTCCAGGAACAGACCCGCTTCCGCCGAGCGCTTGCCGGGAGACAGATCGATGACGGCTCAGCCGCAAGCAGGCTGGCTGCGGCACAGGACGCACTCAACCGAATCAACGACTCTCCGATCGTAGGCCACGGAACGGGGTACGCGCGACGCATGCCAGAGCTTCCACACAACCTGTACCTTCAGCAGTGGGTCAACAACGGGTTGCTAGGGCTCGTCGGGTACCTGGCGTTTCTCGGCATCAGCGCAGCGTCCTTCCTTAGGCGGCGATTCTTTCCCGGACTCATGCTGATGCTCGTAGCCGCTGTCGGCAGCTTTTTCAGCCACAACGTGCTCGACCAGCGCCCATTCTTGATCCTGTACGGCCTTCTGCTCGGGCTATCGAGCGCCCCGAGGTGCCAGCCCCGCCAGAGCAAGGTAGGCAGTTGAGGCCTCCGCAATACTGAAGCGACGCTGGACACTCTCCTGTGCCTCACCCTGCCGCGGCAGGTCGAGCGACTCACTCATCGCCTGCGCCATAGCGCGGGCGTCACCGATCGGCACGAGCTTGCCGAGACGGCCGCCTTCTAGTATCTCGCACGGGCCGCTCTCACAGTCTGTCGAAACCACCGGCGTCCCGAATGCCATCGCCTGAATCAGCACGTTCGGAAGCCCCTCATACTCTGAGGCGAGCACAAAGCACCCTGCACGATTCATGAACGCGAACGGATTGCGCTTAAACCCAGGCAGGTCCACCTGCCGCTCGAGGCCAAGTGCGGCAATCTTCTTTTCAAGCTGCGGCCGGTAGATCCCCTCGCCGATGATGATTAGCCTGGCCGGACGAGAACGGCGGACCAACAAGAACGCCTCAAGCAGCGTCTCAAATCCCTTGTGCTGCATCAGCCTGCCGGCTGCCAGAACGACGGGCGGCTCTCCCGGGGCAAGCCAGGAGTGTCCTGGCTCCTCCTCTCCCTGGCCTACAATATCACTGGAGAGCACCGGTGTCGGCAAAACCGTGATCTTCCTTGCCAGCGCGGAATCCATCTGCGTCAACTGGTCAGCCACACCCTGGGAGACGGCGATCACTCGGTCGGAAAGCAGGTACGTGCGCGGCAGCAAGAAGTGCGCAAGCCGCCTTCCCAGCGAGTCCTTGCACTCAGCCATGGGTGCGTTCGATTGCCGCAACACTAGCGGCCCGGCGCACCGAGACATCCGAGCGGCGATCGCCGCAGTGATATTTGCGTGCGTTATGGTAGCAAACAACGCTTGAGGCCTCTCCCTGCGCAGGTACCGAACGAGTCGCGGAGCGGCCGACAGCATGCGTTGGGCGCGTAGGTCCACCAGCTTCACGCTCTCAGGCACCAGCGGCCGCAGTGCGCCAACAGCGTTTGCCACCACCAGGTCAACGCGCCAGCCGCGGCCTGAGATCTCGCGCGCGAAGTTTACCATGGCGCGTTCGGCGCCACCCCCATGCAGGCTTGGAAGGAAGATCGATATCATCGCGCTCCCTCACAGCATGCACCAGGGCGAAGCTGCAGAAGGCACCGAGTGAAATGGTTGAGGAGTTGGAGGGCAGCGCTTCTCTTACCGAGAGGCCGTCTTGTACCACTCAAGCGTGTGGGCGAGGCCGTTGGCAAAGTCCATGGTCGGCGCCCAGCCGAGCACCTTCTTCGCCTTAGCGACATCGATGCAGCTCCGCATCTGCTCGCCAGCCTTGGCGGGAGCGTGCGAGATCTGGGCCGACGGACACGCCATGTCACGCAGCCTGGTTGCGAGCTCATTGATGGTGGTTTCGCGCGAGGTGCCGACGTTAAACTCCCCGACCGCTCGGGTGTCAACTGCGCGTCCAACTGCTTCAGCAACATCTTCAACGTACACAAAATCTCTAGTCTGCTCGCCCGTGCCGTTCACAGCGATCGACTTGCCTGCCAGCAGCCGCTCGCAGAAGATCGCCACAACACCCGCCTCCCCGTGCGGATTCTGCCTCGGCCCGTATACGTTTGAGAGGCGCAGTGCGGTGCTCGTTACTCCCCACACGCGCGACCAAAACTCAAGGTACAGCTCGCCGACCCGCTTCGAGAGCCCGTAGACACTCTCGGGCATGACCCGGTGAGTTTCCGGAGCAGGAAACGTCTCCTGCTCGCCGTAGACAGCCCCGCCGGAGGAGAGGAAAACGACATGGGTCCCCTTTCTATCGCGGAGCGGGGTGAGGATGTTGATGAGACCCGTCACGTTGAGGTCTGTGTCGAGAGCGGGCTGTTCCATGCTGATGCGCACCGAAACCTGCGCTGCTGCATGCACGATGCAGTCCGGCGCGAGATCTTCGACTAACTTGCGCGCTGCCTCTGAGCGCATGTCGACGACGTGCAGCGGCACTCCCGCCGCCAGGTTCTTCTTTGAGCCGCTCGACAGGTCGTCGAGCACGTGAACCTTATGAGAGCGAGCCAGAAGGCGATCGACGATGTGCGAGCCGATAAAACCCGCGCCACCGGTAACGAGAACTGTAGCCATGAAGCACCTGACAGAAGCAGTAGTAAACGATGCGGAGAGTACCGCTTCTGGCCGAAATTACAAAAGAGGTAATTGAAGAGAGTCCGCTCATGACGAAAAAGCGGAAAAACGCGCCCTGAGGGACTCGAACCCCCGACCACCTGGTTCGAAGCCAGGTACTCTATCCAGCTGAGCTAAAGGCGCACAAAAAGTGCGGGTGAAGGTACACAATCGCAACCCAGAGGTAAAGAACGCCTTTTGGGGCGCCCTAGCCTCTCCACGGCGCGAATTTAGCTGGTGGGCGGCCAATTTTGCTCGTCATGCGCGCCCAAGAGCCCCGGCCCGAGCCCCACGTTCCTCCTTGCATCCCCTGCAATCTCGGGGGATTCTTCCCTCTCCTATGCTCTCGGCCATAGTCAAACGGCTTCTCTCCCTGCGGTACCGCATCTCGGTAACCGGTCTCGACCAGATTTCTGCCTCCGAAGGGGTGCTCGTAATCCCGAATCACCCAGCCGAAATAGATCCTGTAGTCGTCTCAGCCTACCTGTGGGACCGCCTGCACCCCCGCCCGGTGGTGCTTGAATCGATGTACAACCTGCCAATTCTGCACCCCCTCATGCGGCGGGTTAAGGCTATTCCGATGCCCGACATGGACTTTGAGGCTGGCCCGTACAAGAGGCGGCGAGTCGAGCGGGCGGTTGAAGATGTGGTTAGCCTGCTCAAGAGCGGCCAGAATGTTTTGATGTATCCCGCCGGCCGGCTCTCAGTCACAGGCGCAGAGAAGCTCGGCGGCACCTCAGGCCTTGCGACGATCCTCAAGGCGCATCCACGCGTAAACCTCTGCCTCGTCCGGACGCGTGGCCTGTACGGCAGCATCTTCTCAAAGGCCCTCAACGGCGGAGTCACCCCTGACGTGGGCAGCACCATTAAGCGCGGCATCTCCATCCTGCTTCAAAACCTGATCTTCTTCGCCCCTCGGCGCACCGTCACGATGGAGATAGCCTTCAACCCGCCCGATCTTCCGCGCCGGGCAGACTCGGTAGTCCTGAACCGCTACCTTGAGCAGTTCTACAACTACCCACAGCCGGAAAGCGCCATAGTTGTGCCATACACCCGTTGGCAGAAGACCCTGCCCGAAATACCGGCTCGCAGAGACGAGCAGCTCGACCTGTCGACCGTTCCAGAGGACCTCAAGCAAAAAGTTTTCACCCACATCGCACGGGCTGCCGGCGTGCCCGTGGAGTCTATCAACGTCGACACCCAGCTCGGTGACGACCTGGGGCTCGACTCACTCACCGTAGCCGAGCTGCTGATGTGGCTCGACCGCGAGTTCGAGGTGCACGACGTCGAACTAAGCGACATCATCTCTGTCGGCTCAGTCCTGCGCGCTGCCCTCGGACAGCTCGGCTCGACCGCGCCGAAACGCGAAGTAGTCGTCCCTCCAACCTGGAACCGGGACGCAGAAGCACGCCCGGATCCAGAGCTGCGTGGCGCCACCAGCATCTGCTCGGCTTTTCTGACTGCCGCCACGCTATTCGCTGGAAAGGTCGCTGTCGGCGACGACCGCTCAGGGGTCCTTAGCTGGGACGACGTGAAGCTTCGGGTAGTGCTGATCGCCAAGCACCTCGCGACCCTGCCCGGCCAACACGTTGGGCTGCTTTTCCCTGCCTCAGCCGGCGGCTCGCTGGCCGTTATGGCGGCGATTCTTGCAGGCAAGGTCCCCGTGCTGCTCAACTGGACGGCCGGCAAGCGCGCCATCCTGCACGCCTGCGAGTCAACGGACCTTTCAGTAATCCTCTCCTCTAGGGCTTTTCTCGACATCGTGCCGACAGACCTTCAGTTCATCGAGGACCGATTCCTCCTGATTGAAGACGTGCGCGAGAAGATGACTACGAAGCAGAAGCTTGCGGCGAAGAGGCTCGCCTCCGAGTCAGCATCCCAGATCCTTTCGGCCTTCGGCCAGGAGCAAGTCAATCCAGATTCGCCCGCAGTCGTGCTCTTCACCAGCGGCTCCGAGGCCCTGCCAAAGGGCGTGCCCCTCACCCACCGCAACATCCTCTCAGACATTGCCGGAATTCTGGACGCCTTTCCGCTCAAGCGCGACGACGTGCTGCTTGGCTTCTTGCCGCCCTTTCACTCTTTCGGCCTGACGGTCTGCACGATGCTGCCGATGCTCTGCGGGCTGCGCGTTGCCTACCACCCTAACCCAAACGAGAGCCGTAAGATCGCCAAGGCGATCGCCGCCTGGCAAACGACGATCACAGCAGGCACTCCGACCTTCTTGCGCTCTATCCTGCGGGCCGGCGCCCCTGAGCAGTTTGCAACTCTGCGGGCGCTCGTTTCCGGCGCCGAGCGCGCTCCTCAAGAGCTCTTCGACCAGGCTGCATCTCTTCCAAACCCGGTCGACGTGCTTGAAGGTTACGGAATCACCGAGTGCAGCCCAGTTGTGACGATGAACCGGCCCGGACAGCCAAACGTCGGCGTCGGACGTCCGCTCTCTGGAGTCACCTTGAAGCTGGTGCATCCAGAAGACAACCACCTAGACACGCCCCCCGGAGAGCAAGGGCTCATACTGGTGCGCGGCCCCACGATCTTCCCGGGGTACCTTGAGTCGAACATCAACCCCTTCGTGCAGCTTCACAACGAGCGGTGGTACAACACAGGCGACCTCGGCAAGCTCCAGGACGGCTCCCTCATCATCACTGGCCGGCTAAAGCGCTTCGTTAAGATTGCTGGCGAGATGGTGAGCCTCGGCGCGGTTGAAGAGGCGCTGCACAAGCACGTCCCGTCAGTCGACGGCACTCCGTCACTGGCGCTCCTCGTGCAGGGCGTCGAGGGAGATGCACGGCCAAAGCTCGTCCTCTTCTCAAGCGCCACCCTCGCCACTGAGAGAGCAAACGAGCTGCTCAAGCAGGAGGGGTTTCCTCACCTCGTGCACATCTCGGAAGTTCGGAAGGTAAAGGAGATCCCCGTGCTGGGCAGCGGCAAGACCGACTACCAGGGGCTCAAGGCGATACTCGCTGTGGGGTAAGCTACCCTCGCTCGTGCCGGATATCGATCTGCGTTCCTGGAAGCCCTGCCGCAAGCAGCTCGCTGGCCAGCCCCATGTCCGCCTTGCCGTACTGTTGGCTCACCCCAAACAGGATCGCCCGCGGCCGGCCATCGAGCGTCTCCTCCACCCACAGGAAACCTCCGCCTCTTGGGACAACTCCGGTGGCAGATTTAGGGGCGCCGCAGTCGAACAGCTCGCGGATCATGGACGAGACGATTCGCTCGTGGTACTCGCTCGGGTTTCCCACCCGGAAGAAGTGCTCCGAGCCCACCTGAATCAGCATAAACTTTACCTGGCTTTCGAGTGCGGGCTCCGGCAGCACCACAGGGTCTCGACGAAACACCTGAGGACCAAGCTCCACGTACCGATCGAAGAGGTGCAGGGACTGCTCTGAAGGATTACGCTGCTCCCGGCAAGGCAGGAGCCGCTGATTAGCGAGGTCATCCACGAGCAGGGCCCGCACGTGGCGCTGCAGCGCTGGACACCACTCAACATTCACGTCCGCGATGACTTGGTGGGCGGTTTCGACATCTCGCGCGCTAAATAGGGTCGCGAGGACCGCCGGGGCCTCTGCTGGCTGCGCGCCCAAAAAGAGCTGCGCCACCTGTGCCGCTTCAGCAGGCGAGGCTTCGAGCATAGCGCCCGCAACACTCTCAATTCGGCTCACGCAGAAATCACGGCCGAAGAGCTGCTGCAGGGTCGAAAGTGAGGCTGCTGGCTGCACTAATTTCTCCTGGGTCGAGGGGCTTTCTAAGTTTCACCACAACGTCCTGCGCTAGGCAAGCTTGAGCCCCCGACCGTGACAAGCCCCCAGCTCCTGCCTGCTTGATGCAAGGGGCTAAATCATTAAAATAAAAACTTTTTCAGCTCGACAGGGAGCGAAGGTCCAGATACCACAAGTAGCTCTGAGTTGACCTAGCCGTACCCTTTCCATGCCTGCCCCAAGAGCCCTGCCACGCGTTCCCACTACCGCCCAAGAGCCCCCTTTTTCTCCAGCCGACATCAAGCTTCGCCCCTGGCAACAGGAGGCCTTCGCGGTTTATCGCGACTGCATTCTACGCGGGGATCGAAGCATCCTGATTGAAGCAACGCCAGGCGCCGGAAAAACCACCGCCGCGCTCGTGCTTGCGCTTCACCAGCTCAAGAAGCGCGGCGCCTCGCGCCTTGGGATAGTCGTTCCAACCGCTCACCTCAAAGTGCAGTGGGCGCGAGCGGCGCTTTCGCTCAACCTGCACCTCGACAGCTCTTTCTCCAACAGCAAGGGGCTGCTGGCCGGAGACTATGCCGGGTTCGTCGTGACCTACCAGCAGGTCGCCCAGAAGCCAGCTATGTTCCGCAGGCTCACACAAGGCTCATGCATAATACTCGACGAGGTGCACCACGCCGGGGATGGCCTCTCGTGGGGAGAGGGCCTGCGCGCTGCGTTTCACGAAAGCAACTTCATCATCTGCCTCAGCGGCACCCCGTTTCGGAGTGACAACGCCGCCATCCCCTTCGTGCCGTACGACGAGCACGGCTTCAGCCTCCCCGACTACTCGTACTCGTACAGCCGCGCAGTCGAAGAAGGAGTGTGCCGCCCAACTGCTTTCCTAACCTACGGCGGCGAGGTCGCCTGGCGAGATGACGCGGGCGACGCCGCGGCCTGCTTCACGGACGAGCTCGATCGGCTTGGACAGTCCCGGCGGCTACGGGCCGCACTAGACACGCAGAGCGGCTGGATTGGGCCTATGCTCAAGGAGGCCCACGAGACGCTGCTCCGTGCTCGCGTTGAGCACCCCGATGCGGGCGGCCTGCTCGTTGCGGCGGATCAGGCGAGTGCGCGAAAGCTCGCAAAGCTCCTGTGCTCTATCAGCGGCGCACAACCGGTGCTCATCCTGTCTGAGGAGACTGGAGCCGCCAAGCGCCTGAAGCAATTTCGCGACTCAAGCTCGCCGTGGCTAGTCGCCTGCAATATGGTGAGCGAGGGCGTCGATATTCCGCGCCTGCGCGTCGGAGTGTACGCCACCACGGTTCGAACGAAGATGTACTTCCGTCAGTTTCTAGGGCGAATCGTGCGCCGCATGGCGAGCGTGCGCGCTCTCCAGGTCGCCTACTGCTACCTGCCGGCAGACCCGACTCTGACGAGACTCGCCGAGGAGATCGAACAGGAGATCCGACACTGCATCCGCCCGAAGGGCGAAAACGACGACGAGATTCGTCGAGAAGCGCGCAACGACGATCGACCGGAGAGGCCAGCCTGGGAAGCCCTATCCTCGACGAACAGCGGCATCAACGCCGTAATCGTGCACGGAAATCAGCTCACGCTATTCGGCGGCGCCCAGGATCACCTTCACCACGTGGTGCAAGAGAAGGTGTCAGAACGGCTCGACGAACGGCGCTCGCGCTCCGAAGAGAAAGCGTTCCTCGCAACCGAGCTGCGAAAGCTGATTAACATGACCCACAAACGGACCGGCCGTTCGCACGCGCAGATTCACGCCCAGCTCAACGCTCAGCAGCGGGTGAAGACCCAGGCGGTCTGCACCGAAAAGCAGCTCAGGGAAAGGATTGTATTGGTGCGGCGCATCATGTTGGGTGGGGCGTAGCTGCTTGACCGGGGCTGCATTGCGGCGCAGTCGCGCTACTAGGCCCGCACGAAGGTCCGGAATGTGCAGCTCTCTCCTGGCGCTTCAGAAGCCAGCGCAAACCCTTCCTCGAAATCCGGCAGCCAGGCGTCTCCCTCGTGCCGTCCCGAGACGACCGTCAGGTGCACCTCATCACAGAGCGGGAGGGTAGCCTTGTAGATCTCTGCACCGCCAATTACCCACACCCGCTGACCGGGCTTGGCTGCGCCGCAAGCCTGCTCGATAGCCTCCTGCGGAGACTGCGCGCGCAGCACTCCTTCGGGCAGGTCGAGCGCCGCTGCGTTGCGCGAGACAACCACGTTGAGACGCCCCGGCAGCGGCCGAAACTTTGGCGGCAGCGAGTCCCAGGTCTTGCGGCCCATCACAACGATGTGGCCGGAGGTTAGCTCGCGGAAGTGGCGCAGGTCCTCAGGCAGGTGCCAGGGCAGCGCTCCATCCCTACCGATGACGCGACCTTCGTCCATCGCCACGATCGCTGCAATGCAGGGCTTATCCATGCCTGCTACACCGCAATGGCGAACTGAATTCGCTCGTGTGGCTCGTATCCTTCGAGCGTGAAGTCTTCGTACTTAAACGAGAAGAGGTCTTTGACCTCCGGGTTAATCTTCATAGTGGGGAGCGCCCGCGGCTCGCGCTCAAGCTGTAGGCGCGCGCCTTCCACGTGGTTTGAGTAAATGTGGACGTCACCAAAGGTGTGCACGAACTCGTGCGCCTTGAGCCCCGTAACCTGGGCCACCATCATCAGGAGCAGCGCGTAGCTGGCGATGTTGAACGGCACGCCGAGCATCAGGTCAGCCGAACGCTGGTAGAGCTGAAGCGAGAGCTTGTCCCCCGAAACGTAGAACTGGAACAGGGTATGGCACGCCGGGGGCGCCACGTCGGGAAGGTCTGCCGGGTTGAAGGCGATCACCACGATGCGGCGGCTCGACGGGTTGCTCTTAATCGTCTCAACAGCGCGCGCAATCTGGTCTACCCTGCCCTTGGGTCCCTCCCAAGAGCGCCACTGCTTTCCGTAGACGGGCCCGAGGTCACCGTTGGCGTCAGCCCACTCGTCCCAGATCGTGACCTTCTGGTCCTTGAGGTACTTGATGTTTGTGTCTCCCTTGAGGAACCACAGCAGCTCGTAGATGATCGACTTAAGGTGCACCTTCTTAGTTGTGACGAGCGGGAATCCCTCGCTCAGGTTAAAGCGCAGCTGGCGGCCAAACACCGAGTAGGTCCCAACTCCGGTGCGGTCCGGCCGCACGAGCGCGCCGTCCTTCTCTACACCGCTCTCGGGCTTGCCGTTCTCAAGGACGTCTCGGACTAGTTCAAGGTACTGTTTCATCGTCTCCTGCTCGCAAAAGGGATGCCGGTGGAGCATACGTCTACTGCCCGCTGCGATTCAACCGTTGGCTGTTCGCAGCTCTGTCCCCGACACACGTAAAAGGCAACTTTCTTGCCGATGGCCGACCTGCCCGCAAAAAGCCCCTGATTTCTCTCCCCTTCCACCCCCCATGGCGCCACTGTAAAGGGGAGAAAGGCCTTCCAGAGCGCGCGCACCTCGCTGCTCGGGCCAGGCGACCCACTCGGCTCCACCGCCACGCACACCGATGCTGGAGCCCGCCGCAGCATGACCGCCCGCAACGTCGAGCAGAACTGGGCTGGGTAGGCTGTAGCCTCCGCGGGAATCCCGCTCTCCAGCTCTGCTGCACGCGCCGCAAAGCGCGACTCACCCGTAAGCTCGGCTAGGTTCGTCAGGTTCGAGAGCGAGGTGCCGTTCGGCGAAGGCGTGGCGCCGTCGCTCCACTCGCACACCTCGACGATAAGCCCCTCAGACGCCGAGGCTCGATAGGCGCGGTGCTTCGCGCTCCACAGCCGCCGGTCTTGTTCGTCTTGCAGCAGAGCTGCGCGCTCAAGCCAGGTGCCCTGGCCAGATGCGGCGAAGAGCGCAATCAGCCCCTCAATCAAGTAGGCGTAGTCCTCAAGAACAGCGTTGATGCCCGCGCTGCCTGCACAGAAGCGGCGCTGCAGCCCTGTCTCTGGGCTCCAGAGACGATCAAAAATGAGCTGCGCTGCGCGCTCGGCAGCCGCAAGCAGCTCCCCGTCGCCGAGCACCTGGAAGCCTTTGGCACACGCCGCAATCGCCAAGCCATTCCAGCCTGACAGCACCTTCGTGTCGCGGTGCGGGCGGGCCCGCTTCTCACGCGCCAGCCGCAGCCGCTCAAGCGCGGCTTGCATAGCGGGCTCGCAAGACTCCCTCCACGCCTGATCAGAGATCAGGTGCGGCACCGAGGTGCTGCGCTCGAAGTTTCCTTCCTCAGAGATCCCAAGGAGGGCACACAGACGCGCCGCGCTCTGCTCATCGGCAAGAGCCTCCCTCACCTGAGCTGGAGTCCAGGCGTAGAACTCGCCTTCCCGCTCGACCTCTCCGGCGTCCTCGGCGCTGTGGAAGCCGCCCGATTCATCCACCATTTCAGTGGTCAGGTAGCGCAAAGTCTTGCGCGCCACCTCGCCGTAGAGCGCCTCACCGGTGAGCTGAAACGCCTCAAGGTACACCTGGGCCAGGAGCCCGTTGTCGTACAGCATCTTCTCAAAGTGCGGAATCGCCCAGGCGGCATCGACCGAGTAGCGGTGGAACCCTCCGCCAACCTGGTCAAAGAGCCCACCGCGAGCCATCCCCGAGAGCGTAATACGCAGCGCCTCAAGCGCCGCCGCTCCGCCGTGGGAGGCGTAGGTGCGCATCAGGAACATGAGCTGCTGCGAGGGCGGAAACTTCGGCGCCCCTCCAAATCCGCCAGCCGCGCTATCGAGCCGCCCGAGCAGCTGCTCTTCGGCAAGCCGCAGCACCTCAGGGGAAACAACGCCTGCGCCGGATCTATCCTGGGGTCGCTCCTGACGCGACTCAAGGTAGCGCATCAGCTCGTCACTGGAGCTTACGGCCTTGTGGCGCTCCGTCTGCCAGGTATGCGCTATGCCGCCCAAAATCTGAATAAAGGTGTCGCGGTAAAAAAAAGTGCCGCCCCAGAAAGGCTTTCGCTCCGGAGTCAGGAACACCGACATGGGCCAGCCGCCGTGGCCGTGAATCCCGACCACAACATCCATATAGATCTGGTCCACGTCCGGAAACTCCTCTCGGTCGACTTTAATCGACACGAAGTGCTTGTTGAGCACATCAGCGACGGCCTGCTGCTCGAATGAGTCATGCTCCATGACGTGGCACCAGTAGCAGGTCGAGTACCCGATCGAGAGAAAGACCGGCTTATCCTCGCGCCGCGCGCGCTCGAAGGCTTCGGCTCCCCATGGGTGCCACCAGACAGGGTTGTCGCGGTGCTGCAAAAGGTAAGGACTCTTCTCTGCGGCGAGCAGGTTTCTGGGCTCAGTCATAGCCCGAAAGTAGCGCGCGGCGCAGCGCATCTCCAGCGGGTTTGTGGATCGGAGAGAAGATTTCGTGCTTCTTGGCGCTCGGATGGGGCTGTCAGAGGCGTTTTTAAGCCTGCGCTAAGGCTACGTGAACGTGCTCGTGCTCGTGCTCGTGCTCGTAAACGTGAACGTACCCGAAACAGCGCTCGCCGGACGCTGTATCGAGGCGACGTATCAACCGCAAAGACCCGGAATAGGAGAAAGGTTCCGCGGCGGGTACGTTCACGTTTACGGCTACGTGCACGTTCACGTTGAAAGACAGAGCCCCTCGGAGGGTGGAAAGGCGGATCTGTAATCATTCCGGGCCCACCCCACGTGAACGTGCTCGTGCTCGTAAACGTGAACGTACCCGAAACAGAGAGCGCCGGACGCTGTATCGAGGCGACGTATCACCCGCAAAGACCCGGAATAGGCGAAAGGTTCTGCCGCGGGTACGTTCACGTTCACGGCTACGTGCACGTTCACGCTCATAGCCTACGAGAGAAACCAGCTCACTCCGCGCCAACAACCTGCGAGCAAAAGACTGTCTCTGGTCCCACACACGCCACCAAGGCATACGAGAGCGTTCCTGGCTCGGTGAAGACATCCAAGCAGAGCCGCTCTGCGATATCTGCGTTTTCACGGGGCCGCTGGGCATCGATCGAGAGCCCCTCTAGGAACTCAAATAAGAGAGTCTCGTTGAGCGCTGTCAGCGGGCGGGAGAATGCGCACACGATATCTTCCGGCTGCAGCACTACCGACGCCAACTCAACGTCCACCATCGCGTTCGCCCCGATGAATGAGTGCATCCGGCTGCGGTACTCATCAGGCTGCTCCTCCGCATCACCAACTTTAGACTCTCCTCCTTCAGGAGCCTCAAAGAACGGAAAGAGCTGCGCCCCGCGGAATAGGTATACGCTCCCGAAGCCGACACGCCCCGTAGCCAACCGGCCACCTTCGATTACAACCCCGAGCAGCGATGCTGCCATCTTTCCGCCGGCGGCGAGCTTGTGCCCGAACCCATAGACCGAGGAGTTGGCGCTCCGGAAGGCCTCCTCGATGACAGCCACAACCCCCTCCTCACTGCCGAAGGGGCGGCCTGAAGCTGTGGAGCTCTGGTAGTGTCGCTCAACGCCTGCGACGAAGTAGTCCAACGCTAAGCGGTACGCTACCTGGCTTCCAACGCTGTCCCTAATAGCCGCTGAGCCCGCAAACACCATCTGGCCAGGCCGGCAGAGCGGGTTAGCCGCCACAAATGACGACCGATCGATGGCTGCGCCCTCACCGCGGTACAGGAAGCAATCTAGTCTGGTAGGGTTCATAGACCGGCTAAAGAGGGCAAAAACAGGGGTCAACGCCCTGATCCTTTCGCCATTAAATAAGCCCTCGGCGCGGTGCGCAACCATTAAACGGGTGACCACGGCCGAGGCTGCTCAAGAAGCCCTCTAGAGCGCTCAAAAACAACCGCTCGGCACCCTTGCTAACAGCTCGTCTGTAAAGCTAAAACAGGCTCCTGACGGGGCAGCGGCGGCTTACCGCGAGCAGGCCCCTGGCGCTTAAAACCGAGGAACCTCATGCGACGCATCATCACCTCCCTGCTTGCCCTTACCCTGACGAGCTCCGCTCTTATTGGCTGCTCAAAGAAAGACGACGCGTCCAACGCGACCAAGGCTGCCGTGGACGGCTCAGCCGGAATTCTAGCCGAGCCGCTGCTCATGAAGCTTCCGCCTTCGACTGAGGCCTTCTACCTCGTCAACGCCTCCGGCGACGCCTACAAGAAGATGCAGGCCTCTCCGTGGGGTGACGGCTCCACAGGCCTAGGCTCCCTACAGAAGGCGATCGACCAGCTAACCGAAGCCGGTGCCGACCCAGTTCAGATCGCAAGCCTCCAGGTAATCCTCTCCACCCTTCAGAACCTCGGGCTCGTTGCCCCGGATGGGCGTTCGGTTGTGGATGAGGTGCTGAACAAGGCGGTGTTCTTCGCCGCAGTGTCTGACAACGACGCGCAGCCTGTTGACGCCGGCGTTTACTTCGCGGGCGCTAAGGGCGTGTCCCTCAAGGCCAAGCTGCCGGTGCTGCGCCAGCTCCTCGGTGATGCTGACATGCTCGTGTCTGACGAGAAGATCGGCGGGGTAGACGGGCTCGTTGCTCGCCCTCCGAGGCAGCCCGACGATGCCACCCAGGAGGTCGCTCTGTACCTCGCAGCCACAGACTCGCTGATGGCGATAAGCCTCAGCCGCGCAAGCGCCGAATCGCTCTTCGCGTCGACCAACACCGACACTGTCAAGCTCATGGCTGACTCCCCCCAGTTCAAGAAGGCCGTCGGTTCTGTCGGCGCGTCGCCTTCCTCAATCGCATTTGGATACATGGACGTGAAGAAGCTGGTGCCGGTTCTGGACAAGCTCATGGCTGCGAATCCGGATCTCCAGGATGAGCGAGCAGCCTTCAACGAGTTGCCCGTAGACGGGGTAGCCGTAGCGCAAAACTACGACCGGGAGATGGTCAGTGCGCTTGGTGTTGCCGTATCCAGCCGTTCCAGTGACCAGAGCAAGCTGCTGTCAGCGCTTGAAGGCGCTTCGCTCCCAACCAGCCTAGCCAAGCTCCCATCGGACACGGCAGTTGCGCTGGGGCTCGACACGTCCTTCGTTGGCAAGCTCGGAGACTTGGCAGCCTCGCTGCAAGAAGACCCACAGGGCGCAGCCCTGTTGCAGCGCGCCAAGGAGCTGCAGGGCTTTACGCTCGGCCTCAGGAGCGGCGACGGAACTTCCCCCGTTCCTGACATCTACCTCGTCTTCAACGCCGCTGATCGGGACACCTTCTCGAGCGGACTCCAAGATATGCTTGGGCAGCTAATGGCCGAAGGGATGGGGGCGGCTCCACAGTGGCAAGAGAAGGATATCGATGGCTCTCCCACTCGCTTCATCACGACCATGATTGGCGCTGGGATCTTCATGAGCTCGCCGAAAAACTCCAATGCCGTGGTTATCGCCTCCTCAGAGCGCGCAATGCGGGATGTGCTAGCGACCTCGAGCGGAAAGAGCAGCGGCATTGCCGACTCCCTGCAAGCTTCCCTCAAGGAGAGCTTGGCAGCCTCAAAGCTCGCATCGGTCTACTTCAACGCCATTCAGACGGCCAAGTTCGTAGACTCCATGAAGCCTACTCTCGCCATGTTCGGCGCCCAATCGCCGGAGCTTGATGAGGCCATGAACACCGAGAACCTGAAGCGATTCGGGCGCGCCACCGGCAGCATCTCCTACTCGGACGGACTGTTCTTGGTGGAGTCAGC
>OMIG01000256.1 GCA_900299035.1 Pseudomonadota bacterium | reverse complement strand
GAGACTTGGGGTTCTTTGGCTTCTCCTCAAGGTTGATCGCCTTGCCGGATGCGTCAAACTCAACTACGCCGTAACGCTCGGGGTCGCTCACCCTATACCCAAAGACAGTGGCGCCAGCGTCGCGCTTGGCTGCCTGCCTGAGCAGGTCCGCAAAGCCATGGCCGAAGAAGACATTGTCCCCGAGCGCGAGAGCGACCCTCTCTTTGCCGATAAACTCCCGGCCGATGATGAAGGCCTGCGCTAGCCCCTCGGGCTTTGCCTGCTCAGCGAATGAAAACGAGCAGCCCCACTGAGACCCATCACCAAGCAGGCGCTCGAAGGACGGCCGATCCTGCGGAGTAGAAATGATCAGGATGTCTCGAATGCCCGCCAACATGAGCGTCGAGAGCGGGTAGTACACCATCGGCTTGTCGTAGATCGGCAGGAGCTGCTTGCTCACCGCCAGCGTTACCGGATGGAGGCGCGTTCCTGAACCTCCTGCGAGAATAATTCCCTTCATGCTATACCCCCGAACGTGGCCCTCCAGCTCTGTGAGGTCTTCGGCTGCCGACGATAGCAGGAAGCGACCAGGCCAATAGAAACAGGGGTAAAGTAGCAGTGTAGGCCTTGGTTTCTCAAGTCCCCGTCAGTCTACGTTTTTCCCTGAAAAGTACCGAGGAACCCGGGGTTGTAGCTCTCCTTCAGGGGAGTTTTCGCTTTTCGTGCGTCACCGTCGCCGAAGGAGCCCTAGCAGTTCCACCCTCGCTGCTCCTTTCCAACAGAGGGAGCTCGATCTGCTGGTCAGACGTTGTGTGTCTGAAGAATTAGCTCATGAGGCTGCCTTGGCCAGGTGGTATCCGGCACACAAGTACCCCCCTCAGGCTCGTCCTGTCTGGCTCTCATTTAATAGTGATGCCCCCCCTGGTACCGGGTCGCGCGTGAAGCCCCCTGTCGCCCGCTTTCCCTAGAATTTCGCAGGCTATTCCGGGACCTGCGGGAGCGAGAAAGGCCTACACGCTAGAGTAGAGCCGCGCCGTGACTGCGCC
The DNA here is from genome assembly GCA_900299035.1 of Pseudomonadota bacterium. Classification (GTDB taxonomy): domain Bacteria; phylum Bdellovibrionota_C; class UBA2361; order UBA2361; family OMII01; genus OMII01. The sequence goes on along the minus strand of OMIG01000256.1, from coordinate 2,167 downwards.
CTGCGCAGCTTAAAGCACAGCTCCTCGCATCCCTCCCATACCAACCAAACAGCAGAAGAGTATCTCCCTTTTTTCAGAGCTAGCCGTTCACCGTGCCCTTGCATATGAGCAGGACATCAAAAATTCACAGGATGCCTCCTGCCGCGAACGCCGGCGAGCAGCTCACCAAGCTTCAAACCGAAGTTGCCTCGGACCTTTGCAATTTCCTCGTCGATCGGCCTCTCGGCGCATCCATGGACTTTCGTGAGCAGGTTGCAGAACGGCTCGATACCATTGAGGTCACGCCTTCTTCCTCGCGCGCTCACGTTTTTTTTCAGATAACAGGCATAGTAAAATCCATCACTAATCTTGCTGTTCCAAAGTACGAACAGGAAACGAAGAGTCACCGGAAAATCCTTCGCGATGAGTCGGTAGTTCAAGCCGATGAGAAGTACAAGAAGTACGCTGTGATGAGTCTCTCCACGATGGCTGAGAAGTACGAGCCCAACGTGGTGGAGGCTCCTAAAGCTGCTGACAAGGCCCTCCACTTCGCTATCGCTGCCAACGCATCCGCTACCACAGGCGAGCTAGTGAGCTTTCTCACCCAAGAGCTGAGCCCCAAAAGCCAGACACCGCGGTGGAACGGCCATAACCTAAGCTACGCATGCCACGTCTTAACTTTTGACCAGCACAACCAGTGGACTCGGGAGATCGAGGCCCCTGTGCTGGTGCGGAACCTGGCTGAACGGCTGCGCGGGTGTAACGATCGAGTTGAAAAAGGCGCTCTCTTCTCGCTCATCGGACACTCTTCCCAGTTCCGTTTCTTTGTGCGTGACTTGGCGCAGAATTCTCTCGATGCGGCCCTTTTTAATGGCCTCTCACGGCTTGTGCAGCGCTGCCCCGACCAACTTGACGATCAGACAGTGTCGATGTCCCTGCACCAGCTCAGCTCGTTTCCCACGACCTACCTTTCCCACGCGGGCAGAGATGCGTTCACGCAGTTTGCGCGCACATTGGCCGACCGACTAGCAGCCGCTCCAGGCCCAATCTCTCATATCGCACTCGGTTCCGCGTTCTATGGCCTCACCAGCTTCAGCTCCCGCTCGCTGAGCCCTGAGGGCAAGGAGAGCTGCTTAGCTACTCTCAATACCCTCGCCACACTCCTGGAGTCGTGTTCAGAGCCTTTTACGTCAGCGACGGTGGCAAGCATCGGGTCTGGACTGAAGGATCTCGACCCCCAGGATTTTGGCTCGCAGGGGCTCTCCACATTCACACGCATCGTGAAGGCTCTCGACCTCGCCGTACAACGGATGCCTGACCCCCCTAACACCGCGGCTGCTTCGGCCGTAGTATTCGGTTCCTGGACAAGGCTTGCTTCCCCTGATTCAGGCTTGAGGGCCAGCACGGATTCTCTCGTCTCCACCACGTTGTTGAGGGTTTCGCATAGCCCATCGAGCATCTCCGACCTCACCGCGCTGGCTGACTGCGCCCGAGTCCTCTTTTCATCCCGAGAGCGCCACACTCGGGCTGTTGAAAATCTTTTCAAGGCTTTTGCTAACTCAACCGTATCGGATAGGACGCATCTCTCTCGTAACAATGGTGAGCCGCTAACTGAGCAGCTGATAGCTACAGCTCACTCCGTGCTGAACCAGACTTTCAATCTTTACGGCGTTGCTCCCAACCGCGGCGTCGCCTCTTTTCTGGAGAGCATCGGACCTCGGGTTGAGAAGCACTTCTGGCAGAATCGGTCCAATTCCGAGCAAAACGTGGGCGCGTGGGTGGCTCGCCTTCTAAACTGCAATCCTGACCACGCGCTGTGCGAGTCAGGCTTCGAGATGGATATCCTCGTTAGGACAACAGAGGGCTTTATCAATATTGAGGTCGACGGCCCGCACCACGACGCTCCGACTCAGCAGCTTCAGGATAAACAGCGGGAAGGCTTCCTGGAAAAGGTAGGAATCCGCGTCGTCCGGATTCCCTGGAACGCTAGTGCCGACATGCTCTACGACAAGCTGGGCCACCTTCAAGCTGTAGATATGGATGGTTACCCTATCCCTCGAGCGGACGGTACGTTGACGTAGCCGCCTCTCGATAAACGCTACGAACCCGGCGCCGAGCACCCCAAGAGCAGGCAAGATGCCCGTTGCCTTCTAGAGCCCCCCGCTCGCTGCCCCGCCCTCTAATCGTG
>OMIG01000255.1 GCA_900299035.1 Pseudomonadota bacterium | reverse complement strand
GGCTTCGGGACTGGACAGATGCAGAACCCGTTTAACGCGGCGACGCAGCCGGCGGAGTACCAGCAGTTCGAGCAGCAGCAGCGCGAGTACGCTGCGATGAAGCAGCAGCTCGCTGACGCCCAGAAGCAGAACCAGCAGAACCAGCAGCAGGCCCAGAAGATCGCTGAGCTTCAGAAGAAGCTCGACGAGCTTCAGCAGAAGCTTGACGCTCAGGCGAAGGCGGCTGAAGCCGCTAAGGGCACAAACACTGTCACCAAAGCGGCGACTGACGCTGGGCTCTTCCCGCCTAACTCAAAGCTGCAGTAAGGTTTCCTCCATGAAGACTGTTGCGAGACTCTCCGTGGCCGCGCTCCTGTGCGCGCTGTTCGGTACGGCGCAGGCTGCCCACGCCTTCGACAAGCAGGCGGTGAAGAAGTTTAAGGACAGCATCGTGCGCGAGATGTGCAAAGACGGCGGCGAGTGGATGCGCTGCTACAAGTTTGAGCCATACGACTGCCAGAGCGTCAACACTCCGATCGTTGATCGCTGCGTTGACGAGGTGCTCTCCACCGTCAAGTCGCTCGAGCGCAAGCAGTTCATGGACTGGATGGCCCAGGACGTCTACAACTGCATGAAGGACGACTTCAAGAAGCAGTACGGCTCCAGAAAGCTCAACACTCAAGAGTGTTCCGGGTAGCGAGTCGCGGCCGCCCGCCTAGGACCCCCTAATCGCACGCCTCTGCGAGTTTCTCGCATACCCTTAGTTAGTTGAGGGCGTGTTAGCCGCGCTGTCTCATGCAATCATCTGAAAGGCCGAGTAAAGCTGTGTGGGGGCAGTGTAGCTTGTGAATGCTGTTAGGGGTGCCAGTCAGGTAGGCGTGCCGAGAGTCGCTGCGGCGCTCAGGAGCGCTGCATGCGCCGTGAGCTGCTTTGCGGCTGTAGCTCTACTCGCCACTACCGCAGCACTCGCGCAGCCCGCGTCGGGAGACGACACCGCTCAGCGGCTCCAGGCTGAGAAGGAAGGCAAGAACACCTACCGCGGCGGCGCCGAGAGCTTCGACAAAGTAAAGCAGATCATGAAAGAGCAGCTCTTCCCGAAGATCCTAGCGTCTTCGGAGGGCGACTCCAAAGCCGACGAGTGGTACAGCCCGCACCTGCGCGACATGCTCATCAAGGGCACATCGAGGTTTAAGGAGGCCGAGGTGCGAGCGAAGACCACGCCGCCGGACGTTTGGATGTGCCTCTTCCCTCCGCCGTTCTGGGTGCCGCCGCGAAACTTCACCGCCTGTCCCCTCGGTCCCTGCGGCTTGCCGCACGTCTGGCACGGTGAGCCGTTTGGCCAACACCGGCCGATTGAGGCGTGCTTCACGGCCCCGACGTTTGTGTACGGGACCTTCGTGGAAGACACCAACTTTAAGGCCTGCTGCGTGCGCGACCCGGAGGTGTTCTTGAGCTCTGAGGAGATAGCTGCTCGGCACCCCGACGGCAGCGGGTGGGCCGGCCTCTTTGAGTACTACTACCCGACGACTGCGTTTGGCTGGGAGAACGACCGCTCGACCACGATGATCGTCGGGAAGGACGAGCAGCAGCGGCCCCAGCAGTGCCTTGAAGACTCCGACCTCCTGATGGAAGGCGAGCAGGCGGTGAACTGGGTGACGGGCGCCATTGAGCGCAACAAGCGGGCGGCTGAGCGGGTCGGCGCCGGCGGAAGCGGTGGCGGCGGAGACGATGTGCGCCAGACCGTGCAGGACGTCATACGCGACGTGCGCCCAGAAGACAAAGAGCTGCGCTTCACTGACTCGCTCCAGAGCCAGGGGCTGACGCTGCGGCCGAACTTTGCGGCGATGGAAGTTGAGTACCGCAGGATGCTCGCCCGGCGCTTCTGCATGCGCGAGGAGCAGTTCCTAAAGCTCATGGACCCGCAGTACGACACGCTGCAGCTCAGCGGCGGGCCGGACGTAAACGACCTCAAGAACCTGCCGGTGTGGGCGAACTACTGCCCGCTCGGAGTGAACCTCATGACCGACCCCGAGAAGAGCGCGCTAGAGAACATCGATGAGACTCCAACGGACTTCGTGAAGGGCATGACGGCCTGGCGAGATGACCCACAGTTCTGCCAGCGCATGCTGCTCGGCAACCAACGGCTGCTCAACGACCCCAACATTCAGGAGGTCAAGCTTGAGGAGGTGCTGCGCGAGAGCGGCAGCGAGGAGTACACCCCAGAGCAGGTTGGCTACACCTGCCTGAACCAAGACGACCAGGAAGGCGGCGGAGCCTCAGGCCTCAACGGGTCGCTGGTGCCAGTGGAGCTGAACCGGTACGCAGCGAGCGAGCGGCGCGCTGACGTGCCGCTCGGGTTCCTGATCGCGGCTGGACTCGCCGAGGGGATGCGCGAGCCCGGCAGCGGCCCCTACAAGAAGTCGTACTACAAGCGCTTTGAGCCGAGGCCGTACTCGCGCGACCACCTGCCGTTCTGGAACAGGGCTTTCGTTGGAGAGCGCTTCAAGGGTGGAGGCTTCAATGAGGTCTTTCAGCAGTGCCAGACGATCTCCGGCAAGGACTACCACCAGCAGAACAAGTCTGACCAGCTCTACATCAGCGACTACACCCACCCGGTCTTTACGGAAGACAAGATCGTGAACCAAGAAGGGCGCGCCTTCAACCGCTTCCGCGGCGACTGGGCGAAGCCGGGCCAGGAGAACGAGATCGCTAATCGTGGGCTTGACGAGAAGTCCTCAAACTACGCGGCAGCCTTCCGCATCTTCGCCACGTGTCCCAGGGGATACTCGCGCTGGCGTCCTCCAGAGCACGACGAGATAAACCTGCGTGACCAGCTCCTGTACAACTGCCGAGAGGAGAACTTTGGCGGGCGGACTAGGCCGGATTTCTAGGGAACGATGGCTAAGGCACTCACCACGCTTGCGTTGCTGCTGGCCCTCACGGGTAGTGCGCTCGCGCAGGAAGCTTCTCCTCGGGAGTTCTTCAAGCACGACTACGCGTCAGCGCCCGGAGCCAAGGGAGGCCCGGCCCCGGTGCGCGGCAAGGCTGCAGGGCCGCAGGCAGGCGGTCGTCAGCAGCAGCGCCCCCTGCCGCAGGCCGGCAGGGGCGCCGCTCTGCAGCGCAAGATGGCGGTGTCAGTGTACGTGAACTCGCTCGACCAAGCGCACCTGGCAGCGGTGCTTGAGACAATCTCGCGGCTCGTAGACAGCAAGGTGGCTCTGGTGACGCTCGTCGTTCACGTCGGAGACTACCGCAACGTCTCTGAGGAGCAGGCTCAGGCGCTCAAGCGACGCAGGATCATGCTGATGCCAGCGTCCTCGGTCATCGCGCCCGTGCCGGTGTCGGTCTCGCCGGCGTGGTTCATCCAGACGAAGGAGGGTGGCTACGTCGTGGAGGGAGTCGTGAACATCGATGCCATGGTAAATAGCTTCGGGGAGTTTGATCCGAAGGCGATTCCGCGCGACCTGACGGCGCCTGAGCTTGCGAGTTTTTAGGGTATGGGGTCGAGGCTTACAGCTTTAAGGTTTACGCGAATGCTGGCACTGGCGGCCATGGCCCTCGCTGCGATCGCTCCAGCCCTGCTCTCGGCCGAGGAGTCTGCCGAAGAGATCATGCGCCAGATGGAGGAGGTGCGGCGCCACATTCCGCGCACACCGACGGTTGCGCCGACTAGGCCGCCTATCTCAACGGCAATTACTGCATCAGAGGCAGTCGATGAGTTTGGCCAAGAGGCTCCGTGGTTCCGGCAGTTACGCCAGAGCCAGCTAGCCGGCACGCCTCCGCCCCTGCTCGGGCACATCAAGGGCCACGACGGCATTCCGTTCCCGTCGCCAGAGGCCGTGGTGCTCGAGCCGACGCCGACGCCGTTGGCGCAGACACCGACCGTCACCCCGACAGCCACACCGACCCCAACGCCGTACCAGCGCCCGGGCGCATGCGAGCGCAACGAGACGCTGCGTGAGGTGCACCAGCCCAAGGGCTCTGACGCCAAGCTGCTCTACGACTTCCTGTTTGTGGCGCGAGACCTGGCGCCGCTCGACGTCAGCGAAGCGTTTGGCCAATTCACCAAGGTCGTGCCCTACGACGTGCCGCCCAGCAAGGGGCAGCTCATGCGGATGGAGATCTACCGGGTGCCGTGCCTGCCGTACCGAGTGCGCATGACAGCCAAGGCGCGCTACGCCGACACCGGCACGAACGCGCTCAAGAACTATGACAAGGACCAGGCTGGGCGTGGCGAGTTCTCAAAGCTCATGCGGCAGAGGCTGTTCGGCAAGCGCTAGGGCATCATCAGCAAAGCTCCTCCTTAGAGGCTTCCAGCCCAGAGCTGCACCCGTAGAAGGCGGCAGCGAGCTGTGAAAAGCGCGCTCGTGCGCGGCTAACTGCCAGGTTGCCTTGCGCCCTCTGCTGAACGACAATTCGCGCTGATGTCGACCGAATCCTACGCCCAAAAACCCTACAAGACCCTAGCCCGCAAAGAGTGCGACCCAGCACGCCTCGGAGCGCTGGCGCGGCTCTACGGCGTCGAGGCTGCCCTGCCCGCGAGGGCGCGCGTGCTTGAGCTGGGCTGCGGCGCGGGGGGAAACCTCCTGCCGCTCGCCGAGCGCCACCCGGAAGGCTCCTTCCTCGGCGTCGACCTCTGGCAGGGGCACATCGACGAGGCGCAGGCGACAACTGCGCGGCTCGGGCTCTCTAACGCCGAGTGGATCTGCGCGGACATCAAGAGCTACAGCCCGCCCAGGGGCGAGTTCGACTACGTGATCGTGCACGGGCTCTACTCGTGGGTGAGCGAGGCGCTGCGCACGAGGATACTGGCGATGTGCAAGCGCTCGCTCAGCCCGCAGGGCGTCGCGCTCGTGAGCTACAACGTGCTCCCAGGCTGGCGCCAGCGCGGCGCAGTGCGGGACGTGATGCAGGTCGGAGCGCGCCTCACGGGCGGGCTCGACCCCGACGAGCGGCTTGAGGCTGGCAAGGCGCTGCTGCGGCTCGTCGCGTCGGTACGCAGTGAGACTTCTGACCCATACGGCGCGTTCCTAGCAGAGGCTGTGCGCCGGCTAGGCTCGTCTGAGCCCTCGTACCTCGTGCACGAGTACCTCGACGAGCACAACGAGCCGTGCCTCTTCGCGGACTTCGCGCAGCGTGCCGCCAGTGAGGGGCTGCAGTTTCTGAGCGAGGCGAAGGTGTCGCTCATGTCCTGGGACGACCTCGGAGCTGATGTCGCAAGCGTCATGCGGCAGCTAAGCCACGACGTGGTGGCGCGAGAGCAGGTGCTCGACCTGTGCAGGAACCGCATGTTCCGCGAAACCATCCTGTGCCACGACTCGCTCCAGCTCCAGCGAGACCTGAAGGCTTCGGCCTTCAAGGCGCTCCCGTTCCGGACGACGCAGCGGGCTTCTGTATCGCCAGACGGCACGCGCTCCTTCGTTGACCTGCTCTCCGGAAGAGAGATCGTGGCGCCCGAGGGTGTCGTGTCAGAGATCCTGGCAGTGGTCGGGTCGCTCGGGGCGTTCGGCGGCACTGTCGCTGAGGTGCGAGCGGCGGCGGCGCGAGACGGAAGGGGAGAGCTGCCCGAGGCAGACGTCGTAAGCTCGCTTGTCACGCTGTGGCGCTCAGGCTTCGTTGAGGCCGCCTGCGAAGGGGCGCCGCCTGCAAGCGGCACAGTAAGCGCGCTGCGGATTGCACGGGAGCAGGCGGCTGAAGGCTCTCAGGTTGTGTCGTTTCGTCACGAGGCCCTGGAGCTGTCGGCAGCAGAGCGAGAAGCTGTCGTGCTGGCAGACGGCTCACGGCAGAGGCAGGCGCTGGTGG
>OMIG01000254.1 GCA_900299035.1 Pseudomonadota bacterium | reverse complement strand
TGCCTTTCGGGAGTACCGCTGATTTTCAGGGCATGACCAAGTCGAAGTCATCGATCTCAGACGTTCTTCACGAAGCAGTCGTAGACATGAACGAAGATGGAATCGAAGCTGCTGCCGCCAGCGCGGTGGTCATGGTTGGCGCAGCTCCGTTTGGCGAGGACGAGCCAAAGCCGGTCGAGGTTGTCGCTGACCGGCCCTACGCGTTCGCCGTGCTTGACCGTGAGAGCTCGGCTCCGATGTTCTTGGGCCTCGTTTCGGACCCAAGCTGACCTCTCACCGACGCCCAGGCGAATTGAGTTGCTTCGCGCAAAGCTCAGTAGCCGAGTGGTCGAGCCGATCTGGTTAGTAAACAGGCGACACCTGAAGGGGCGTGTCGGAGCCGGCAGTATCCGCCTCGGCCGGAGAACTCTCCGGCTGGAGGGCAGCGATCACGCTTGAATGGAGCTGCGAAGCCTGTTCCGCTTCCTCGCTCATGAGCTTGGTGGCTGCGCCACGGTAAGCCGGAACGTCCAACGCCTGGGCCCTCGCAGAAAGCTGCGCGTCCGAGTCAGCGGGGGCCGATGCAGAGAAGACCATCACGCCCCGCAGCCGTATTCCTTGGCGAGCCATGGCCCGCGACCGGGCTCCCCGCTTGAGGCGGCTGAGGAATACCGCGGAAACATTCTTCGCCTCGTCGCCAAGTGGGGCGAGAAAGATGCTCGAAGGCTGCGGACGGAGGGATGTGTCGGGGGGTAGGCCAGATAGAGCTCGTGCCGTCGCTGCAAGCGCACGGGCGTTACTGTCGCGCGAGCCCTGTGCATCCAGGGTGAAGAGGCAGAAAGCGGTCTGCTCAGCTATGCTCTCTTCCAGCATCAGGGGTATTCCGAGACGAACCGCTCGAGACGCATCCGGCCGAGAGGCCACAACGATGACGGTCTCGGCCTTAGGTGATGGTGTGTTAATGCACTTAAGAGAGCCTGGCGTTGAGCTTGCGGCATGCTCGCTGACCAGGGCTGCGCTTGCTGCGAAGTCTGCAGCGAGGGCGACCTGCCGGGAGCCAAGTGGAACGAGGCTCCTTAGTGAGGCGTCGTAAGCAACCAGGGAGGCCTTGATCTCGCGCGCGGAAAGCGGTGCCTCAAACGTAAGGGCGAAAGTGAGAGGGGTGCAGATCTCGATCTCGCCACGCCTTCTCTCGGGCGCGCCGCGCTCAACCCTACAGCCGGCGGCCTCGGCTCCGACGCCGGGCCGTCGTCCCGCCGTAGTCCTGCCAGCTGATAATCGCAAGGCCTCCCAATTAGAGAGGTCAACCTGACCATTTTCGTCCCTCAGGGTGATTCGGTAGCGAGTTGGTGAGAGGTCTAACTGATGCCAGCCGCGGCGCTGGAAATCGCGGACAACTGAAGAGAGCGCCTCCTCGTACGAATAGCGGAGGTCGCCGCATGCTTCGTTAAAGGCGTCGTCGCACGAAGCGCTCTCGAGAGCAGTCAGCGATGTATGGGCAGCCCGCAGGTACGCGGCGAGCGCAGCTTTCTGGCTCGTATGAGAGAGGCGCTCGGCGTGCTTGAGCCACAATCGGCTTATCTCGGAGGCGCGCTCCTCGTTCGAGGAGAAGATGCTCGATGAATCGTTCGCCTCAATATCATCCATGTTTGGGAGATCTTCGATGGTTTGGGGCTCTTCAGGGGGAGGCGCTGAGATCGGCGCCGTACTGGAGCAGCCAAGCAAAGACGAGCCGTAGACGGTAGCGAGGATCAGTAAAAGAGTGCTTTTAGGGGAGCTCATCCGGCAAATATCGCAGCACGACAGCGACAGGGCAAGCTGAGCTGCCCACAAACGAGGCACCTTGGTTCTAAGCCGAGTCATAACGGCCGCGGCGTAAGGCCGTGTAGAGATGCTGCTGGAGGTGGGTACATGGCAAACCAGATGGCGGCGCCAAGCGCAGAGAGCCAACAGCATCCACTCGAACAGCGGGTCTTCCTCTCACTGGTGAAAGCAGCGGCGAGGCTTGAGGCCGGCCTGAACCGACTCTTCCGGCAGTTTGAGCTGACGCACGCGACGTATTCGATTCTTGCAATCCTGAAGGAGAGTCCCCAAGAAGGAGCCTCCTGTGGTCAGATTGCAGCGCGCCTGGTCGCCGAGGTCCCTGACATGACCCGATTGCTCGATCGGCTCGAACGGATCGGGTACGTTCGGCGTGAGCGAAGCAAGGCTGACCGCCGAATGGTGCGCGTGTTTATCTCGGACAAGGGTGCGGAGGCCCTCAGCACCCTTCGGGAGCCGGTCAGCGATTACTACCGAATGGCCAGCGCTCAGCTTAATTCGGAGAAGCAGCTAGCTCTTGTGTCGCTTCTCGATGAGCTTCTTGGCGATACAGGTGCAGCCGGAGTAAGCTCTGGCGAGCGGCAGGAAGAGAGCTTTGAGCTCTAGCTAAGGCATCGGAACTAAGCACTTTTTAACAAGTGCTTTGCTTGCACGCTCAACGGTTATACGATCCGGCGGTGGGTAGCGACCCGCCCGATTGTAGCCATGGCTGTTTCAATCACCTTCACCCTCGTACTTCTCGCCTGTCTTGGGCTCCTCTCAGCGCTTCACAGCGCGGTGTCTACTATCTCTGGTGGGGCTACTGCGAGTGTCTCCGTTGAGTGTCAGACTGAGGAAGAGGCGCACCGAGGAAAGCTCAAGACAGAGCGACTCCTGATAGGCCTTAGGCTCGCATCCGCTATCTGCTTCGCCGGGATGATTATAGCCGTTTCCGGTGCCCCCTCCCGTTTGCTGGCGACCCTTCTTAGCCGCTTCGTTTCGGGCGAGGGCCTTAGCCAAATGCTTGCGAGCGCCATCCTCACTCTCTCGACAGGCGTCGTGGCTCTTCTTTTCGGGGAGATAATCCCCGCGGCGCTGGCGGCGAGAGACCCGGTCGCCGTCGCAACGAGACTCACAAGGCCAATCTCGGTGGCGCTCAAGGTATTCGGGCCGCTTCCTCGGCTTGTGCACAAGGCTGTGCGTCGAGTGCGTGAGAAGAGCGTGAGCTTCGGCTCCGCCGGTGCCAGCGAAGACGACATTCGCCACTTAGCGCAGGAGGTGCGAGAGGCAGGAGTTATCGAAGAGGGAGAGAGGGAGATAATCGACCGAGTGTTCAGGCTCGGAGACAGGCCCGTCTCTTCCGTAATGACACCGAGGGCAGACGTGATCGTCTTGTCGGCTGACGGCAATCCGCAGGAACTCCTTGACCGGGCGCTTGAGTCAGGTGTTACGCGTTTCCCGGTCCTGGGCGAAGGCGGCGAGGAAGTGCTGGGCGTGGTCACGCTTCAGGGCCTAGTTTCCCTGGCTAGTCGGCCTTCCACCGTGCCCGGGGGGTTAAGGGCGTTGATTGAGCCTCCCCTCCAGGTACCGGAGTCGATGACCGCGCTCCAGCTTCTCTCGCATTTTCGCGAGCGTGGCCAGAGGCTGGCGGTAATCGTAGATGAGTACGGCGGTTTTGCAGGCGTAGCGACCCTGACAGACGTTCTTCAGGTGTTGGTAGGAGAGATAAAGCCGGACGGTGAGCACGAGCGAGCTATCGTCGCGCGACCCGATGGCTCGCTCTTGGTTGATGCCAGCATCGACATCGAAAACCTCTTTGAACGCCTTGGCCTTCGAACTTTCGGCGACCCGTCCAGTGGGGAGTTCCATTCGCTTGGCGGCTTTGTGATGACATCTCTCGGTCATGTTCCACAGGAGGGCGAGCAGTTCGTCTCTTTCGGCCACAGCTTTGAGGTCGTTGATATGGACGGCAACCGAATTGACAAGGTTCTGGTGGCGGCCGCTCCGGCCAAGCGGGCTGTTGGATAGTCGGAGCCTACTCCGGCTCTTCTGGATTTTCTGGCCAGCGGTGTTTTGGATACCTGCCGCGCAGCTCCTTCCGCACCTGCTGGTACGCACCCTTCCAAAATCCAGCGAGGTCGCGGGTGACCTGAACCGGGCGCTTCGCCGGAGAGAGAAGGGCGATCGTTAGGGGCACCTTCGATGTGCCTAAG
>OMIG01000253.1 GCA_900299035.1 Pseudomonadota bacterium | reverse complement strand
CGCTTCTTCACTTCTTTGCCAGGCAGGCCCAGGTCCACCACAAACTCTGAGACCTCCTTGTAGGCGCGCCGCTCTTCAGGGGTGGATATGTGCAGGGCTTTACCCGTGGCGTTTAACACTCCACGTAGAGCCCCGCCTTTGGCGTGCACGATGACGCGACGCGCAAAGAGGTTCCGGGTGTCGAACCCGCCAACCTCTTGCAGGCGGATGAAGCCGGCGTCATCGATGAAGCTGACGTAGAACCCGATCTCGTCCATGTGAGCGGCGAACATGACGCGCTGGCGCTCCTTGGCGGTGCCGCGCCTGAAGGCGATCAGGTTTCCCATGGCATCGACCGTCATTGAGTCAACGTGGCCCTTGAGCTCGCGCATCACAATCTTGCGGATGTTCTCCTCACGCCCCGGGACTCCAGCGGCTTCCGACAGCTCTCGCAACAGTTTCATGGTCATTCCGATTCCAATTGATATGTGGCCTAAACGTGCTTACATACAGAAGATGCAAGTACACTAGCCTGGAGATTCTGTAAGCGGTATTGAATACTTGCGCACGTGCAGCATCTCAGGCGCTATAACCTTGTTTAAGGCACACGATGAAACGAGTATTTCTCTTCCTCCTCACAAACCTGCTGGTCGTGGTCACGATCAACATCATCTTGAGCGTCCTAGGGGTCAATGTGTACCTGGCGCGCTCAGGGTACGGGTACAACATGCAAGACCTGGCCGTGTTCTGCTTCGTGTGGGGCATGGTGGGCGCGCTCATCTCCCTTCTCATGTCGAAGGTGAGCGCGAAGTGGATGATGGGGGTTCACGTCATCGACCGCCGCTCGGCAGAGTACGGCTGGCTCGTCTCGATGGTGGAACAGCTCTCGCGCAAGGCGGGGCTTCCAAAGGTGCCAGAGGTCGGCATCTGGGACAGCCCTGAAGTGAACGCGTTTGCAACCGGCCCATCAAAGCGCAACTCGCTTGTCGCCTTCTCCACGGGGCTTCTCGACTCGATGCAGCAGAACGAAATCGAGGGAGTCGCGGCGCACGAGATCGCTCACATCGCAAACGGCGACATGGTCACCATGACCTTGCTACAGGGTGTGGTAAACTCATTCGTCATGTTTTTCGCCCGTATTATCGCCTGGGCAGTCGCGCAGAACGCGCGCGAGGAGAGCCGCGGCAGCATCCAGTTTGCGGTCACAATGCTCCTGGAGATCGTTCTGGGCATTCTCGGCATGCTCGTCGTAGCGGCATTCTCGCGTTACCGCGAGTTCCGGGCGGACTCCGGCGGAGCAAAGTATGCAGGCCGCCAGGACATGATTGCCGCTCTGCAACGCCTTTCCATGAACACGCGCCGCTACGATCAGGAGCCAGCACTCGCTACTCTCAAGATCGCGGGCGGTGTTGGCCGGTTCTTCGCTTCTCACCCGCCGCTTGAAGATCGCATCGCTGCGCTGCAACGCGGGGCGTAACTGCTAGCGAGCCGTCGTTTCCGTCGCCACAGCGCAACGGACGCCGGCCAAAAAAGAGGAGGGGCGCCGAAGGCCTACTTGGCCCAGGCGCCCCTCCCTCTTCTCGCTCTTCGTGAGCGAGCTGCCTAGGGCCTACGCCTTCGGCTTCTTGTCGAGGACATCATTCCAGAGGGCGAGCTTCGCCTTCACGGCCGGCTGATTGAACAGCGCGGTGGTGTCTCCCTGGATTGTGACCGTCTCGATCTTGTCACCCTGCCGAATTGCGTTCACGACGTCCTGGCCCTTAACAACGCGGCCGAAGACGGAGTGCTTGCCGTCGAGCCACGGGGTGGCAACGTGCGTGATAAAAAACTGACTGCCGTTCGTGCCTGGTCCGGCATTGGCCATCGAGAGCACGCCTGGGCCAGAGTGCCGCAGCGTTGGGTCAATCTCATCATCGAAGCGGTAGCCCGGACCGCCGGTTCCGTTCCCCTTGGGGTCGCCGGTCTGAATCATAAAGTCGGGAATGACGCGGTGAAATGTAACGCCGTTATAAAATCCGTGCTTTGCGAGGTTCACAAAGTTCGCCACCGTCACAGGTGTCTTGTTCTGCTCCAGGACAACCTCAATCGTTCCCTTGTTGGTCTTTATCTCGGCGGTAAGGTCCGCCGCTGCAGCGACTGAAGCGAGTCCAAGGAACACTCCAGCAACCGCAAAAATCGACAAAAGCATATTTCTCTCCATAGTCTACCTCGTAGAAGGTTTAGGCGTTTCGCGCCTCGCTGCTGGTGAATACCCGAACGTGGCGCAATTAGCCAGAAGCATCTGCCTGGCAGCGCCTGATCGCCGCTTGCCCTCTGGGCCGCCGGCGCATTTATGTTTGTGGGGCACTCCCTTTTCTGTTATTCCACCGGGACGATTCGCCAAATTCATTCAGCGTCCATAGGGCTGAATCCTTGTAGTTCGGGACAGCCTCTAACCTGCGCTAGTGCATTTCAGCGATAACTGTAACTTCATGAGATAACGCAATGAACAAGAGACTCCTGAGCCGCCTTCCCTTGCTCGCCCTCGTGGCTAGCGCCTGCATCTTCGCCCCGCAAGCGTCAGCGGAGATCCCTGACAAAGATTTCGCAGCAGCTATCGACAAGTACCTCGCAAGCGATTCTGGCGCAGAGAAGGTGAGCAACACGGTCGAGCGCTACTTCCAGAAGAAGCAGGTTGAGGAAGCCCGCAAGCAGCAGGAGGCAAAAGCCGCCGCTTTTGAGGAGCAGTTCAAGAACCCTGTAAAGATCGACCCGGGAACCAGCCCTGTTAAGGGACCGAAGGACGCAAAGGTTACGATCATCGAGTTCTCGGATTTCCAGTGCCCGTTCTGTAAGCGTGGCTACCAGACAATGGAAGAGGTCGCCAAGGCTTACCCGAAGGACGTAAAGATCGTCTTCAAGCACTACCCACTGCCCTTCCACCCGCAGGCGACTCCCGCAGCTAAGGCTTCGTGGGCGGCCCAGCAGCAGGGGAAGTTCTGGGAGTTCCACAACGAGCTCTTCGAGAACCAGAACCAGCTCGGCGACGCTTTCTATACGGCAACGGCGACCAAGCTCGGCCTAGACCTCAAGAAGTTCGAGGCTGACCGCAAGTCGGACGCTGCTGAGAAGGCTGTGCAGGCTGATGCCGACCTCGGCCAGAAGAACGGCATCGAGGGCACTCCCGGATTCTTCGTTGGGGGAGTTCAGGTCGAGGGCGCTCAGCCAATCGAAAACTTCAAGAAGATCATCGACCGACTGCTTAACAAGGCTGCTGGCAAGTAACAGCTAGCGTTACGCAGAACGTGAAAGGGGGGCGACTATCGCCCCCCTTTTTTTGCCTTATGGCTCGGTGCGCCAGCCCCGATCTTAGCGAGCAGGGGCGGTAAGCTATTGAAATACTGCCTCATTAGAGCCCCCTGGCCGCCGCTCAGTTTGCCGTGATCCTTGAATGTGGTAGCCTCCCGCCTCTTTCGTAGTAACCGCAGTCTCTTGCTCAGCAGAACTGCCTGTCAGAGAAATTTCGAGTCATGTCGTCATCATCCGACTCATCCAGAAAGTGCTTCGGTATCGTCGTCAGCGGAGGCCCGGCGCCAGGCATCAACTCAGTCATCAGCTCAGCCACTATCGAGGCTCACAATCGGGGCTACCTGGTAAAGGGGCTCGTAAACGGCTTTAGGGATCTCACTACTGGCGAGCCAGGCGCGGTCATCGACCTGACCGCCGATATGGTGGGCAACATCTACAACAAGGGAGGCTCGATTCTCGGCACGTCGCGCTTTAACCCTCTCAAGGATAAAGAACACCTCGACAGGCTCATCGCAGGACTGCGCCAGAGCAACATCGACAAGCTAATCGTCATCGGCGGAGAGGGTTCGGCCTACCTGAGCCTCAAGATCTCTCACCTCTTCCCAGACATCTCCGTCGTTCACGTTCCAAAGACAATCGACAACGACCTTATCCTGCCCAACAAGTACCCCTCGTTTGGGTTTGAAACGGCCCTGCATCAAGGCACCAAGATCGTTGAGACGCTGCGTGAAGACGCAAAGACCTGTCGCCGCTGGTTCCTGGCAACTACGATGGGCCGCAAGGCAGGCTTTCTTGCTCTCGGAATTGGGCTTTCGGCCGGGGCAACATCTTCGCTCATCCCAGAGGAGTTCCACGGATTCTCGCCTACACCGGCCGACATCGCGGCGGTTCTCTTCTCGACCATCAGGAAGCGCCTCGCCATGGGCAAGAACTACGGCGTAATCGTTCTCGCGGAAGGGATCCTGGACTGCCTCAACACGAGCCAAAGCGAAGCTCTTACGCGGGCCGTGCGGGATGACATGGGCCGCATTCGCTACTCACAGGTGGAGCTCGGCGAGGTTCTCATTCCGCCCCTCAAAGACATGCTCAAAAGCGCCAAGCTCGACGTGCACCTGATCACGAAGAACATCGGGTACGAGCTGCGCTGCTGCGATCCGATCTCATTCGACATCGAGTACACGAAATTCTTGGGCTACGGCGCAGTCCAGCACCTGCTCGGAGGCAACAGCGGCATTATGGTCACTCGAGACTTCGACAAGCTCGGCTTCATCCCGCTCGACTCCATGGCAGGCGCGGATGGAATCATCAAGTCGCGCGGCGTTGACCTGTCCTCGGACCTCTACCGAGTGGCGCGCAGCTTCATGATTCGGTAGGCATGCCCTGCCCTGTCGTGCTGCTCTGGTCTGAAGAGCCTTCGTTTCCTCGCCGCTCGCGGGGCTTGACCCCATAACTGTATTGGCTCATTGCGGTCCCCAGCCAAGCAAGCGCGGAGCCACTCCGGTGCAAGGCACCGACGCAGCCACCCCATTCGCGCACAGCATCTCGCCCAACTTGTCCCTTCGTGGCATACAATGAGGCAGATCTTCCGCTCTTTTGGAGACCCAGTGCTTCTGCGTGGCACAGCCATAGTATCCCTGTTAACTCTCTTGAGCCGCTTCCTCGGGTTCCTCCGCGATCTGCTCGTTGCGAAGCTTCTGGGGGCCTCGCTCTTCGCCGACGCCTTCTTCGTCGCCTTCAGGGTGCCGAACCTCCTGCGGAGCTTTCTGGCTGAGGGAGCCCTGACCTCAGCCTTTGTTCCCGTCTTCTCGACGACTCTCGCCCGCAGCAAGGAAGAGGCTTTTAGCTCCTTTCGGCGCGTACTCGGGTTCCTGCTCTGGCTGACCCTGCCGATCAGCGTGGCCGGCATGTGGTTTTCCGCAGATGTAGTTGATTTCCTCGCGCCAGGGTTCTCGGAAGACCCTGAGAAATTTGCCCTCTGTGTGCGCCTCACTCGGGTCATGATGCCCTACATCGCGTGCGTCAGCATCATCGCGATGATCAACTCAGCGCTGAACACGCTGCACATCTTCGGCGCGTCTGCCTGGGCTCAGGTGACGATGAACGCCGTGCTGATCGTTGGCGCCGTGGCAGCGTTAGCATTTGACCAAGTCTCAGCAACCTACGTGCTGTCGTACTCCGTGTTAGTCGGCGGGGTCGCACAGATACTGGCGCAGCTCCCGGCCTGCGCGCGAGCAGGACTCTCGCTGCGGCCTTCTCTTGCCATCTTTGGGCGAGACGTCGCCGAGGTCGTTCGCCTCATGATCCCTGCCACCCTCGG
>OMIG01000252.1 GCA_900299035.1 Pseudomonadota bacterium | reverse complement strand
GGCATCCCGGGTTCTCCTGCTTGAGGCCGGCGATGGTCGGCGTGGCCTGGAGCATGTCTCCAAGCCGCGTGATGTTCACCAACAACACTTTCTTCTTGTTCGGGTATCGCCTCTTCATCACCCCTACTTCTCCTCCGTTTTGCCGAGCGCAGGCCGCAGGATGTGCTTCTTGACGTGAAAGAGGAACATGAGCTTCTGCTCTGTTTCCGTGAGCTTGCCGTTGCCGGTCACCACGTCAGAGACGAGCGCATCGAGGGTCGGCTGCTCTCCGCGCGCCCTGGCCTTCTCGCAACGCCCGCGCAGCTCTTCCTGACTGCCACTGCGCTCAATCATCTTTGCCCATGGGCTCTCTGACTCTCGGGCGGCGAGGTGCTGGAATTTGCTGGCGTAGATAATGCTGAGCATCTGCTCAATACGGCGGTCATACGAGTGGTCGCGCAGGGCTCTGGCGCGCCCGGCAGCCGCGATCGCTGCGCGCTCCTCAGGGCGCGACTTGTAGTGCTCAATCTTCTCGACCAGGTCAGGGAGGCTTGAGAAGGTAACGATCTCTTTGCCCGCTTCGAAGCACTCACCGAGCAGCGTGCGCTCGTCGACGAGCTGAAATGCGCCACACGAAGCGAGCTCAAAGGTGCGCGGATTGACGAAGTCTCCGTTGGGCTCAACGCCATCACGCTCGGTGCTTGAGTGCAGGTTGAGGTTAATGTCGCTCGCGTTGAAGATCTTGACGTACTCCTCCGGCGAAATGCGCCGGGCATTTTCCTGGACCATCGCGTCAAAGGGCTTACAGGTCGGCCACTCACTGCCCCAGATCTTGAACGGGTAGTGCCCGAGTGAGGCGAACATCTGCTGCCGGTTGTGGTACCCTGCTCCGACAAAGGAAATCTGCGACCCCCACGCCTCGCGCTCCTCTGCTGAGAGCTCAAGAGGCCGGTGCAAGAACGGGTCGCAGGCGGTCGGAAGGTAGTGCACCTCGCCCGCGCCCGCGGCCTTGATCGCTTCAAGGCAGCCATCCTTCTGGATGGTGAAAACGAAGTCGTAGTGGCGCGCCATGTCGCGCCAGTAGGTAAAGCGCAGGTAGTCCTCAACGAACCAGAGCACGGTGACAACGCCCCGTCTCCGCATCTCGTCCAGGAACTTGGCAGAAGCTGGGGCCTGCGCCATGCAGATCAGGACGTCGATGGGCTTCTCTTCAAAGTTCTGCAGCATCGTGGCCGTGAGCATCTCCACGTACGAGTTGCGGGCCACTGCGCGGCCACGCTCGCTGCGCGCGAGCTCGTCGAGCAGCTCGTACCCCTTGTTGAAGCCGCTCATGTCTATCCCTCGGGAGTGCTGGCCGAAGCGCTGCAATGCGGCCTGCGTGTAGTGCCCCGTTGGAATCGTCCCGCCCTGGAGCGGCCCAAGCACCGCGATGCGGGGGTGAAGCAGGCTGAGGCCTCGGCGCGAGACGAGCTTTGTGCGCAGCGGCTGCACAATGCCGCTGTCGAGCAGCGCATTCTGGGGACGCACGAGCAGCTCGATGCCGCCCTCAATGCTCGCAACATCCGGCTCGCCTATCGAGAGGCCGCTTAGCTTCTGGAGGCAGCCTGTCAGGTCCCTAGAGGCAAGTGCCGCCCGTAGAGCAGGCGCGCTTGGCTCGCAGCACCACACCCTCCTGGTGCCTGGCGCCGCCTGCAGCTCCTCTAGGTGGTATCCGCCGCCGAACCCGAGCACGACGATATTTGCAGCTTCGCTTACGCGCCGATCCTGCAGGGCACGTGCCACCCAGGCTGCCGCCGCCTGGCGAGGCTTCTCGGCGTGGTCAAGGCACGACCCCTCTCGCCACACAGCGGGCCCTTGCGAGGTCTCGGTGACGTGCGCCGAGGATGTGTCGACGTCGCGCAGAGCTGCGACCCGCTGGTGCGCCTCGGGGAAACGCTCCTTGAGAATTCTGAGATTCGACTCCAGCACCGGCGAGGCGCCGCGCGACTCGGCGGAGACTTTCGGGGCCGTGCGAGCCACAACGCGCTCGAGAATGTCGCGGATATCGATAGTCGCGGTGCGGCAACAGAGCTCCACATACTGAAGCACCTCTCGAGCCCGCTCGCGTTCGCCCTGGTCAGCCAACGACGCCGCAAAATCTATCGTGGCGAGGGCCTCTATGTCTGGAAGGGCTGCAGCAGCTCGCGCGCCAGATGCTCCAGCCGAGAGAGCGTCAGCGATAGCCTCAGCAGACGCCGCTGGGACCGTAGGCTGAAGCGAGATCGCCATCGCCTCTACTCCACGTGAGGCCAACGGCCCTGCTACCGTGGGGAGCGCTGCGGATACGTCAATCACCTCAAAGCCAGCCAACCGGGCTGCTCGCTCGAAGGCATCCCGGCGGTAGGCACGCGGGTGCATGATGCCCTCGCCGAACACCTCAACGTCACGCCCAAATAGCATCCGCAGGCGCATGGTACCGCCCGCTTTGAGTATTCTGCGGCTCTCGCGCAAGAGAGCGGCGACCGCGAGCGGCGGCATGGTCGAAATAGCTGAGAAGCTCCACACGAAATCAGCGCTGCCATCAGCGATCGGGGCAAGCCCAAGGTCGCTGCTCACCATAAGCTCAACGCGAGCATCAGCTCCAAGCGCCTGGCGTGCCCGGTTTACGGCACGCTCCGAGAGGTCCACGCCGACGACACGGCCAAATCGGCGGGCCGCAGCTCGTAACATGCGGCCGTGACGGCACCCAATCTCAACAGCTGTGCGGCTGTCTCCGGTCGGCACTCCGGCTGACACAGCCAGGAAGTCCCGCTCGCCGCTCTGCCACACAGGTGAGTCGTGGTTCGCGAGGGCCTCATCGGCCTGCGGAAGACGAGAGCCTAGCTCTCGGTCGATTTCGTGCCGTATCTGTTCGGCAAGTTTCAGCAAATTGGACATGCTCTGTTCCGTCTCGCGCAGGCCCCGCCACAACGGCGAGGACGCCCAGCACCCGCCCCGCATGGGGAGAGATGCACGAGTTAGGATGCGGCCTTAGGAGATTCAGGCTGGCGAAATCGCAGCGCAGCGGCTCAGCATCCGGGCCTTAGGACAACCACTTGGTTTTACTGGGATTACAGGGCTACCTGCACCTTCCGCAGGGCCTCTCCGATCTTCTCGGCCTCGGCCGCCTGGCTGATGCCCTCCGCTCCCTGCTTGCCCTCGATGATCTCGCGGTACGCCGAGTAGATCGTGTCGATCAGGCCTAGCACTTTCGTGATGCGCTGCGGGTCGCGGTACAGGTTCGCCTCGCTTAGGTAAAAGAGCATGAAGTCGTACAGCCGGTCGAGGTCGCGCGCAATGTTGCCGCCCTTCTCGAAATCGAGTGTGTTCATCAGCTCGGCGATGATCGCCTGCCCCTTGCTCAGGTAGCGGCAGAATTTCGGTATGTCTTTCTCTTCTAGGCCAACAACCGACAGCTTCAAGAACTTGATGGCCCCTTCGTACATCATCAGGAGCAGGCGGCCGCGGTCAGTCGTGGTTACTTGAACTGCTTGGTATGCGTCGTGCGGTGTCTTGCCGTACATAGTGTGCTCAATCCTCGGTATGTAGCTTTTCGTCCGTCCTGCCTCTTTCTGCTCCCCGCTTCTCTTCGTGAGAGGCGGGCTATTCGCAAACTTCAGCAGGCTGTCTTGCTAACCCATCCTTGGATTAACCGCCTCGCGCATCCTTTGAAACATCGCTGGCGGGCACATCGGAAACCGGCGAAGGAGACTATCTCGCCTACAAAGGAGTATTCGGAGACAGCGCGCTTTCCCTTGAGGAGAAAAAAACACCGAGAAAATGGGCGTAAAATGAGCTTCTTAGGCTAGGCAAAAATTGCCGCAGCGCGAGCTGCTAACGCTGCGAGTTGAGCTCTTTTGCGCGGCGCAGCGCCGCGCGCACCGCGTCTCGCACGTGCTCCGCAGCTACTCGCTCATCGAGCACAGAAAGCGCCGCTGCCGTCGTGCCATTCGGCGACGTGACCCGCTGTCGAAGCTCAAAGAATCGCTCCGCTGACTCCTCCAGCACGCTCACCGCGCCCTTGAAAGTCTGGAGCACGAGCGCGTGCGCGTCCTGCGCCGCAAACCCAGATTCGACTGCCACGTTTTCAAGCTGCTCTGCTAGCCAACACAGGTACGCTGGCCCGCTGCCTGCAACCGCAGTTGCAACATCTATCAAATCTTCACGCTCAACGCGCCAACCCTTGCCGCACGAGTCGATGATGGCAGAGATGTGCCGGATCTCCTCATCAGAAAGCCCTGCCGGAATGTAGACGGCAGATGCACTCTCTCGGCGTGCCGCGCCTAGGTTTGGCATCGCACGCACAACCTTTGGGGTTCCAAGCCACTCGACGAGCGAGGAGCACGAAATGCCTGCCATGCAGGAGAGAACAACTACGTCTCTCGAAACATGCGAACGGAGGCTTTCACACGCTGCCTCGGCGTCCTGAGGCTTAACTGTCAGCACGATAACGTCGCCGCCGCCCAGCCTAACACTGTGGGGGAACTCAGCCTCTACCCGGCAACCGAAGCGCGCCGAGAGATGCGCCCTGTCGGCCTCTGCGCGCTCTATGAGCAGCACATCTTCGGAGCGGTAGGATGATGCAAGCAGGCTCTCGACGAGCGCCTTTCCGAGGTTGCCTACCCCGACCAGAGCCACGGTCATTGACGGCGGCCCCGCTCAGAGTTCTCAACTTCTGCAACTGACCCCTGCTCAAGGCCGAGGAATCGGAGCATCTGGTCAACGAGCACCTGGTAGTCGCGCGGGTCGCCCATGTTGAGCCGGTACTCGTTGAGCACCTTAATTTGGACGTCTTTGCTCCACTGGTTCCAGGCTTCCGCCGATACCGAGTCGAAGATTCTCTTGCCGATCTCACCGCCGAACGGGGGCTTCTCCAATCCCGGAAGCTCTTTCTTGAATTTTGAGCAGAGCACTGTTCTGGCCATGTCTTCCTCCTGCCTTCTTGGCGCCCGATTGTGTCACGGTTTTCAGGGTGAGGCGAGGCTAAACCCCTGCCCAGTAGGGTCGCCATCCCGAAGCCGCCAGAGCGGCTATCCCAGGCTCCACGGTCTGTACCCCTGTTCTTTTTTGGAGGCCGTCGACAGGAAGCCCCGAGCCTCTTTAACCCTCGATTACTACAGGGAAAGCCGAAAGAGCGGGTGTCCGCAGCGGTCGCGAGCCGTCCGCAACGAACCTCTCCCGTGGGGAAGATCCAGCCCGCTTTTCCGAGCGATTTTACAAATCCATGACAACTCTGCCGAGAGGCTGTGACACCGTTGGGACCTTAGGGAGACGGTTTTCTTGGAGGGAGAGAGCTATGACAACACGAAGAACGGACATAGAGCTTGTTAAAGGAGTAACGGTTCGCCAAGACGATTGCTTCGAGGAGTTGATTGAGCGGTACGCCTCGAAGGTCCTCAACTTAGCCCTGAGGATTACGCGCTGTCAGGAAGACGCTGAAGAGATTCTCCAAGACGTATTTATCACCGTGCTCACGAAAGTGCAGAGCTTCGAGCACAAGGCACAATTCTCAAGCTGGCTGTACCGGGTGACCATGAACGCCAGCTTCATGAAAATTCGGTCACGAAACCGCCGCAGGTCTGTCTCGATTGAGGATGTCGAGCCAAACGTCAAGCAGAACTGGGTCGGCAACCGAACCGAGCTGTACGACATCGACTTCATGTCGTCCCGCCACGAGCTTCGTGCAGCTATTCAGTCGGCCGTCGACAAGCTGCCCGAAGAGTACCGCGCCATCTTTATTCTGCGCGACATCGACGGGATGTCGAATGAGATGGTGAGCCGCGTGCTTCAGCTCTCGGTGCCAGCCGTCAAGAGCAGGCTTCACCGCTCTCGGCTGCTGATGCGCCAGGAGCTCAAAGGCCACTACCAGGGCTACAAGAACGAGGCACAAGATGACCTTGAGCCAGCTCATGTAGTATAGCCAAGATTTATCCCAGTGTTTGGGGGCTGGAAGGCGAATGTCTTCCAGCCCTTTTTTCTTGCCCTGGAAACCTGGCCGTGCGCCTCGTGCAACGGAAGCGCGAGGCGAAAATGGATTGCACTGAGCCTAGTCTTGCGCCACAAGGTCGAAGGGAGCTTTCGTCATGTCTTTCGCCGCGGCCTTCTACAACTTCAGTGTCGAGCTAAGCCACGCCGACCGCGGCACTTACGCTCATTTCCGGGTCAAGACTCCCCGCCATCCTCATGAGTCGATGGAACACCTCTTCGCCCGGATGCTGGCGTTCTGCCACTGTTACCAAGAGGGGCAGTCGTTCTCTAGCGGGCTCTTTGAGCCGAAAGAGCCCACCATATGGCACCGTGACATCACCGGCGATCTGCTGCTGTGGGTGCAGGTAGGATGCCCCGACCGCAAGAAGCTTGAAGCTGCCCTGCGTGCTGTGCCCGCTAACGGGCTACGCATCTACTTCTTTGAGCAGGGGCAGGTGGCGGAGTTCTGCCACATGCTGCGCGGCAGCAAGAGCAACTGGGTCGCGGATATCCAGTTCTTCATGATTAGCCCTGCCCTGCTCGAACAGCTCGTTCCGCTTGAGCGCTCAAGCCCACGCTGGACGGTCACGTTCGTCGACAATGCCGTCTATCTCGACGCAGACGGCGCCGAGCTCGTTGGCGAGATAGCTCCAATCGCCATCTGGGAGGCCTTCCAAGAGTCTCTCCAAGAGAGCCCTTCGAGCGGCGCTTGAGGGCCCCTTCCTGCGGAGGCCTCCCGCTGATACCTTCGCTGCATGAAGAGTCTTCACGCTTTTGTCGAGGGCAGGGTCCAGGGAGTCGGTTTTCGCCAATGGACGCGTGGCAGGGCGAGAGCCCTCGGGCTCACGGGCTGGGTCAGGAACCTCGCTGACGGCAGAGTCGAGCTCGTTGCTGAGGGCGACGACGATGCGCTTGAGGCTCTGGCTCGTGAGCTGGCGCAGGGTCCGCCGCTAGCTCGAGTAGACCGTTTAACCCAGGATCTGACAGTTCTAACACAATCCGCATTTGCCGACTTTGAGTTGCGACGGTAGCTAAGGTACTGTGCTGTCGGGGAAACGGTGTGCGTAACGGTTAGCGGTCCCCGAGCGGAGAGCCCAACAGCTTTGTATGGCCAGCCCGAATCGAGAAACTCTGCCCCTCAACGGCAAAGGCGCCAAGTCGGAGCCCTTGCTGGAGTCTCTCTCTGACACCCTGCCAACTCTCCCGAGCGGGAGGCGCATCCTCTCCCCTCGCGAGATTGAGGTGCGCTACTTCGTCCCGGACTCAGTCGTTAAGGCCCTCACTGACGATCGCCCATTCACCGCCATTCGCCAGCACTACTTCTCGCGTTCCGAGCTCGCATCCATCCTCAAGCGTTTCGGCGTCGATGACGTCGTCAAAGACGTCGGGGAGTTCACGAGCGGCCGAGTTCGCTGCTCGAAAGGGCCCGACGGCTCCGTCAAGCACGAGCTTGAGTTTAAGGGGCCAAAAGAATCTGTGTACGGCGCCCCTATCTCGCGCCGAGAGTTCAGCATCTCCATCAGCGAAGATCTGTTCGACCTGCTTGTGCCGATGGCGACTGCCGGGGCCCTCAAGAAGCGGCGCTTCGAGCTCGATGGGCAGGTGCGCCCCCGCGGAGGCGCGTGCCCTGCCACTGCTCATATCGATATTACCAGGCGTTTGGGGAACAGCTTGAAGAAGATCGATCCGTACTTCTGCACAGTAGACATTGAGCTTTCCTCCACGACTCACCTCTCAGCGCTGCGTTTAGGCGACCACTCATTTCCATTCCTTAAGGAGTGCGTTGAGATCAGCACTCTCAGCAGGAAGCTTCGCGGCGATCTCAGCAACAGCGCCCTTGCACGGCACGGGCTCGACAGCGATCGACGAGAAGCTATCTCGGCTGTCAGGGACGAGGCCGAGCATCTCTGCCGCCTCAACCGAAAGCTCAAGCGGTAGCTTGGGCTTTTTCGACACTTGGTTTCATCTTTTGCTGGCGCCCTTGGGGCAGGCTTTTCTGCCCTAACCCGCTGAAGAGTGCAGCTTCAATCGCTAGCAGCACGCCCGGGCAATCGAGAGCCACTCGCCTAAACGCAGGTGGCACAAAATCTGCTGGGTGCACAAAGGTGTTCGTGTATGCTTCTCGCATGATTTCACTAACGGCTGTACAACACAGGGCTTGGTGGGTCGCCGTCACGCTCGCCGTCCGCATTTTTTGCGCTACACCTGCCCTCGCTCTTCCTAATGCCGACATCGTATTCGTCGGGCAGATCCCCAACCCGACCGATTTCGCCACAGCCAACGCTGTGTTCGGAAACCACCTCGCAACCGTTGAGTCAGTTGTCAGGGGCGGTGACCTCTTCATTCGCTACAGAAACGGCACGGTGCGAAACCTGACCCGCGCTGCCGGCTTCGGCAATTCGGGCTTCCAAGGCGCAGGCTCTATCGCCGTGCGAGATCCTTCGGTCTCGTGGGACGGCACCAAGGTTCTCTTTAGCATGGTTGTGGGGGCGCCCACCGAGCAGTACCAGGAGGGTCCGGCGCGCTGGCAGCTTTACGAAATTTCACGGCTGGGAGCCGGCGAGACCCCTCTCGTCTCAAAGGTTCCCTTTCAGCCAGAGAGCTTCAACAACGTCTCGCCCGTGTACGGAATCGACGACACCATCTTCTTCACGAGTGACCGCCCAAGAAACGGCGCTATGCACCTCTACCCCCAGCGGGACGAGTACGAGTCGCAGCCCACCAACACCGGCATTTGGAACCTGAATCCTGCAACTGGCACGCTGCGGCTGCTCGACCACGCCCCCTCGGGAGCGTTTGAGCCCTTCATGGACTCGTTCGGGCGTCTCGTCTACACGCGATGGGACCACCTGCAGCGCGACCAGCAGGCTGATGAAAGCGACGCGGAGCGCCCGTTTAACTTCTCGAGCGAGTCTGCAACGGCTGCGCGCCTGAGCACGAAGAGAGAGGTATTCCCGGAGCCGCGTATTCGCGAGCTCATCACCGACAATCGGACCAACCCGCACTCCTTCAACCACTTCTTCCCGTGGATGATCAACCCTGACGGCACGGGACACGAGACCATCAACCACATCGGCCGACACGAGCTGCACGGGTACTTTGACCGTTCGTTCAACGACGACGACAACCTCGAAGAGCACTACGGCGAGCAGGGCGAGCCCTACCAGCGCGAGATCGAGAACTTCCTTCAGATCCATGAGGATCCACGGACTCCAGGGCTGTACTTCGGGGTTGACGCCCCGGAGTTCACGACCCATGCGGCCGGGCAGGTTATCACGCTGCGAGGTGACCCTGCCCGCAACGGCGACCAGATGCCGCTCACCTACCTGACCGATCGCTCAACGTCGAACACCGACCCAGACAACCTCGCGCCCGAGCATTCCGGGCTCTACCGAGATCCGCTGCCGGTTTCAGACGGCAGCATCGTGGTGTCTCACACTTCCTCCAAAGTGGCGGACGAAAACATCGGCTCTGTGACTCACCCGCTGTCACGCTACTCGTTTCGACTCAAGACTCTGGCTCAGAGCGGCTCGACCTGGCGCGCTGGAGCCCTGTTGACCTCAGGAATTCAGGCGAACGTGTCTTACTACACTCCAGATGAGCTGGCTTCGTACTCAGGCGCTCTGTGGGAGCTTCAGCCGGTGGAGCTCGTAGCGCGGACTCGGCCAGAGCCGCAGAGAAGCCGGCTCGAAGCCCCTGAGCTGCAAGTGTTCCAGGGCTCCGGCGTGAACGTGCAGGAGCTGACAGCGGCACTGGCACAGCGCAACCTTGCCTTAATTGTAATGCGAAACATCACCAGCCGGGACAAGGCAGACTTGCAGCAGCCGTTTAACCTGCGGGTCCCGAACGGCTCAGCGCAGAGCATTAAGCAGCCAGGCAAGATCTACGATGTGTCCTTTTTGCAGCTCTTCCAGGGAGACCAGGTGCGGGGCTACGGCGGGACGCAGGAGCCTGAAGATGGCCGTAGAGTGCTGGCGACTCTGCTCCACGACGGCATGAACGCAAATCCGAGGCTCGATGGCGCCCCTCTCTCCAGCGTGCAGGTTGCGGCAGACGGATCGGTGGCGGCGATAGTTCCGGCTCGCCGCGCGCTCTCGTGGCAGCTCACCGATCCAAACGGAGAGCCAGTGGTGCGAGAGCGGTACTGGCTGACTTTTCAGCCGGGTGAGATTCGGGTGTGCGCCGGATGCCACGGAGCAAACTCGCGTGACCAACTGGGCAGGCCGAGCCCCTCAAATCCGCCTCAGGCGCTAGGCTCCCTGCTTCAGTACCTGCGAAGCCACCCGCTTCCCGATAACGGAGAGAACGACCCTCCTCCCCCGAGCAAGCAGTACTCACTCCAGGTCACCGGACCCGCTGGAGGGGCGGTCACTGTCGGGAGGCCGGCTGCGATCCGAGTCGGAGTATCTCCCGCGGCGCAAGATCGCCTAACCGTGCGGTTGACCGTCAACGATCGCCGCTGCCCGAATGACGTAGCGACGGTGCTCACGCCTGCGTCTGGGCGCGTGAGCATCCAGGGCAGAGTTGCTCCAATCAACCGCAGCGGCGTGCGCCTGTACTTCACCCTCTTG
This sequence comes from Pseudomonadota bacterium, assembly GCA_900299035.1. Classification (GTDB taxonomy): domain Bacteria; phylum Bdellovibrionota_C; class UBA2361; order UBA2361; family OMII01; genus OMII01. The sequence goes on along the minus strand of OMIG01000252.1, from coordinate 10,240 downwards.
CGCGCTGGCGTCACTGTAGCCGAAGCAAGGGCGGCTCTCTCCATGCAGGGCGTTCGCGCACCGCGAGGTGGCGCCGTGTCGCTGGGTGAGTTCCGGGCGCTGTGCCGAAGCTTTGCGGCGTTTCGGTAACGGGCGATTTCGCGGCTAGGCAGGGTCGAAGCTTCGCTAACGCGTGCTAGCCCGCCATCTCGATGCCGTGCTTCCCACTGAGGCTCTCAAGGAGCGATCCCATCGCCGCGTCTACCTCTTCGCTCTTGAGGGTGCGATCGACGCTCTGGAAGGTCACGCGGTAGGTAACTCGCCTGTAGTCCTCTTCTGGCTTGCGGAAGTCGTCGACGATCGCAGCATCGGTGAACGAGGCCAGGGAGGCTTCTTGAATGAAGCGCAGGACGCGGCCAGCTTGGTCTTTTAGGCCAACCTTGAGCGTCATGTCGCGCCACACTGCCGGGAAGTCGCTCACGGCCGGTGCAGGGACTCCGATCATGAGCTTGACCAGCAGCCGAGCATCGAGCTCGCAGTACATGACCTCTTCCTTAATCTCACACGCCTCGCGGATGACGGGATGAACAACGCCGAAGAATCCGACCACATTTCTTCCACACTTCACCGTGGCCTGAATCCCGGGATGCAGGAACGGAGACTCACTCTTGCCGACAGAGAACTGGCAGCCGAGGCCCTTAATGAGCCCCCCTACCACGCCCTTGAACAGCCGCGCGTGCTCCTCGGTGCTCTCTGGCTTGCGCCACTGCCCCTCGAACCATCGGCCAGCCGACGCAAAGCACAGGACGTCGTGCTCAAGGTTGTAGTCCAACTCGTCACGCTCCTTGGGCTCATCGGACGGCAGCTCTGCCGGGCGATTGAAGAGCCTGCACACCTCGAAGACCTTGCAAGCCTCCACGCCACGCTTGCGGTTGAGCGCGAGCAGCTTTGTGAGGTGCATCACGTTCGTCACCTTGAGGTGAGAGTTCTTCGCCTCAAGCGAGTTTTTGAGAGAGACGTGCTGGGCAGAGATCCCTGGGGAGAGCTGGTCGAGCAGCGCAACATCGGCTGCTGAGAGGAATCCCGTGGTGATTACCTCAACGAAACCGCTGCCGATCAGGGCAGAGCGGGTCGCCTTCACCAGGCGCTCGATTCCGTTGAGCGGCGCCGCTTCGACGTCCAGCGGCGGAAGCTCTGGTCGAACGCGGTTAAGGCTGACGGAGCGCGCCAGGTCCTCATAGATGTCCTCTGGGTTGCGGACATCCCACAGGCGCCAGGCAGGAACGGTGAGGGTCAGCTCCTTGTCTTTGCCCGAGGCTGCAGCGCTCTCGACCTGGTAGCCCAAGATCTTGAGGCGCGTTGCGATTTCGACTTCCTCAAGCCGCGGCAGGTTAAGCTCGCGGCGCAAGGCGCTCAGGAGCACCGTCACTTTGCGCTTCTCAAGCGGCGCTGCCTCTGTGTTTGTAAGCCCGATGACGTGTGCTGCCTCGGTGTCCTTGGCCGTGCCTGCCGAGCCGCCAGCCAGGTAGGCCAAGCGCTTGAGCGCCGGCGCGATGCCTTCGTAGTCAGATCCGCGCTCGAAGGCGTACGAGGCGTCAGTCGAGAGGCCCATTGCGCGGGCCGTAATCCGCACAGCGACGGGGTCAAACACAGCCGCCTCAATGAGGACTTTGCGAGTTCCCTCGCCTACCATCGAGTTCGCGCAGCCGATCACGCCAGCTACGGCGATAATTTTCTTGCGATCCTTGATCAGGATTGATCCTTCAGGAACCTTGTAGGTCTTGCCGTCGAGAGCCTCGATCTCCTCCTGCTTGGTCGAGAGCTCCACCGATATGTCTCCCTCGACCTTGTCTGCGTCGAAGGCGTGCATCGGCTGGCCCATCTCCATCTGGACGTAGTTGAGCAGGCTCACAATCGGATGCAGCTTCTCGGGCTCATCAGTGAAGGCCGCGACGTCGTTGCGCAGCTTCATCTCTAACGGAACGCTCATCTCCATCAGCGAGTAGCGCATGCACTTGTCAGTGGCGCGGCGCACGAGGACTGAGGCTTTGCGGTCGCTGAGCTGAGTGGCCATCGTGGGGGCCTTCACCTGGGCCAGGGTGCGCGCGGATATCTCGCGGGCCACGCCGATGTGGCTCAAGTGATCGCCGCGGTTTGCGAGCGTCTCAAGGGTGTAGACAACTCCCTTCTCGGCAGAGGCTTCGACACCCTTCACCTCTAGCCCGAGGTCATCGAGCAGGATGCGAAGCTGTGAGTTGGATGCTCCTTCGACCGTGCACTCGGGGAGCTCGATGAGCTTTTCAAGCAGCCTAACGTGAAGCTTCATACGATCTCCTTCAAGACTCGCAGGTCGTTGTCGTACACCGAGCGGAGGTGCGGGAAGTTGTAGAGCTGCCCAGCCAGGCGTGATGTGCCGAGGCCGAACGCGAAGCCTGAAACCTTCTCGGGGTCGAAATTAAACTCCTTGAGCACGTTGCGGTGAATCATGCCTGACCCTCCGACAGTCACCCAGCCAGCGCCTCCGCAGGCGCCGCAGCCCTGGCCCTTGCACACTGAGCAGTCGATCTGCGGGCCCACTGAGGGCTCCGTGTAGGGATAAAACTTCGGCACGAAGCGCACCTTGCGGCGCTTGCCGTACAGCTCCTTGAGGATATGCGTGATGAGGCCCAAGAGGTGCGAGAGTGTGAGCCCTTCCTCAACCCACACCAGCTCGTACTGGTGGAACATCGCGGTGTGCGAGGCGTCCTCCTTCTCGTTGCGGTAGGAGGGGCCAAACGACGCCACCTTAATCGGCAGCCTGTTGTTCTCGAAGAGTGCGCGGTGCTGCAGGGTGCGAGCCTGCACCGATGTCGAGTGGGTACGCAGCACGTGTCCCGTCGTGGTGTAGAAGGTGTCTTGCAGGTCGCGCGCCGGGTGGTGCTTAGGGATGTTGAGCGAGTCGAAGCAGTAGTAGTCGGTCTCAATCAGCGGGCCCATCACGTTCTGAAATCCGAACGGGCGCAGGATCTCGGTGATGCGCTCCTCGACAACCGTGATCGGGTGAACAGCTCCAAGGCCCGTTGCGGCAGCGGGGAGCGAGAGGTCGATGTGCTCCTGAGCGAGCTGCGACTTGAGCGCCTCGTTCTTGAGCGCCGCTTCCTTAGCCAGGACCCCTTCGTCTACCGCCGTGCGAAGATCGTTCAGGAGCGCTGCAACCGCCGGCTTCTGGTCAGCCGGAACGTCGCGAAGCCCCTTGAACAGCTCCTTCACGAAGCCATCCTTCGAGACCCAGTCTCGCTTTATTAGCTCCAGGTCCTCTTTGCGACGCACCTCTTTGAGCTGCTGCTCGAAGCGTGACATGAGGTCTTTGATGTTCTGTGCCGACAGGTCAACGGTCATGCGGATGTCCCTTGCGTAAACACTGTGTGCATATCCCCACGGACACACAGACAGCGTACGAGAATGTAAGCTAAAGCAGCTAACCGGTAAAGGCTCAGTCCACCGCTCAAACCGCCAATTTTGCAGAGCTTTTCTGCCTTCGAGGTTGTCAGACGAGAAGGCGCAGGGTAGAAGCCTGTGGTCACCGCAAACAGCGCCGAACGAGATCCTGTGCAAGATAGCCTCAAGACAACTCGCCTCACGGTTTTTCTGATCGTTCTCCTAGACGTCATGGGGCTCGGGCTGATTATCCCTGCGCAGCCCTTCCTCGCGAAGAGCCTCGGAGCCGACGCCGTCACCGTGACACAGCTGGGGACAGTGTACTCCCTCATGCAGTTCCTCCTGAGCCCGATGTGGGGCTCGCTCTCTGACCGCTTCGGGCGGCGACCGATCCTGTTCTTCACGCTTGCTATCACTGGCTTGGGGCATGTTGCTTTCGCCCTATCGTCATCCCTTGGGCTCCTTTTCGCAGCCCGCGCTCTGGTAGGAGTCGGTGCCGCCAACATCGCCACAGCGCAAGCGGTCATCTCAGACACTCACCCTAGCTCCGAGCGAAGCCGTGCGATGGCGCTTATCGGCGCAGCGTTTGGCCTTGGATTTGTGCTAGGACCTGCCCTCGGTGGGATACTCTTTCACGTAGATCACCGCGCTCCCGCGATACTCGCAGCAGCTCTCGCTCTGTTAAACCTCGCTCTGGTGTTCACTTCGGTCAGGGAGACGCGCCCAGAGTCCTCCTCGTCGCAGCGCATCCATTCGGCCAGCCCCCTGGCGCTCTTCAGGGCAGACGGGGCCTTGCGCCAGCTCATCGTGACAACGCTCTTCATGATGACCGCCTTCGCGCTCATGGAGCAGAGTGTTGCGCTCTTCATCGAGAGCGTCTGGGTTCCATTCGGCGGCGAGGATGGAATGAAGGAGGCCACCAAGCTCACCAGCATCTTCCTCGTTGTAGTGGGCATAACAGCGATCTTCGTGCAGGGCTTCCTTGTGCGGAAGTGGCTGAAGGTGGCCCAGGAGACTACTCTCCTCAAGATCGGGCTTGTGGTGATAGCAACGAGCCTCGCGTTAATTCCGTGCCTCGGCATGCTCGGTAGCTATCCGCTGTTCTTGGTTTCGGGCGCGCTGCTGGCCCTCGGCAGTGGGCTCTTTAACCCCTCTATGCTGGGCCTAATCTCACTCTCAACCCCAGCCGACCGTCAGGGAGTAGCCTTGGCGATAAACCAGTCCGCTGCGGCGATGGGCCGGATCCTCGGCCCGCTGTGCGCGGGCGCCCTCTTCTCTCGCTGGTCCCCTCTACCATTCGCGGTGGGTGTGTCGCTTACGCTTATTGCCCTCGCTGTGTGCTTGAGAGTGAAGTCTCCCCGCGCCTCATAGTGCTAAAGCCAAAGAAAAAACGGGCACACGCGCCCGTGCCGGTAAGCACGAGTACGTGTGCCCGCAAATGCAGCCTGCAGCGCTACGCCGCAAGCACCAGGGCATCACGGCAACTGCCGGCAATGCACCGCTCGCCACTCACCTCGCCCAGCAGGGCCAAGATCTCCTCGCCGGAGGCCAGCTGCCTTCCATCCAGAAATATCTGGAAGTCCGTCGCTTCGGCCGCAACCGGGTTGAACCGGAGCACGACTGGCCCTGGGCGCTTCCGCTCTGGGTTTGAGCGCAAGATCAGGCGCCGTAAATGAGAGATCCCCGCGCTGTCCTCACCGAACATCTCCGTTACCCACGCTGGCTGCTTGCTGATTGCGAAGTCTAGCGATGCAGCCAAGGATCCTTGGCCACCTGCCAGCAGCAGGTCGCTCTCCGCAGTATCCTGGAACTTTGAGGCGGCAGCCTTCAGCATCAACGCGCACAGCGCCTTGACCGCCGAGGTCCACTGAAAAGACCCGGCGTTGCGAAGCGCGCCGCAGGTCTTCCCTCTGACTGCAAATCTCTCGAGGTTAAGTGAGAGATCCGAGAAGCGAGTCTCGATTAGTTGGACATCTGAACTTCCAGCAAAGTGTAATTCAACCGTTCGCCTTGCCATAACCCATCCCCTCCTAGGTCTTGGTTTCGGAGAGAGAGTACGCCGGCAAACTCGAAAGCACGGAGTGAACCGTTTTCGGACGTGGTTTCGGAAATAGAGCGCCGGGAAGACTCCAACAAGCTGGAATTAATAGCTTTATGAGCCTGTTGGGGCTCCTTCGGCCCGCTCCGGCCCCTTGAGCAGCGCAAGAAAGAGCCTCAGCTTGACCTCTTCCAGGCCGCCGGACTGGGGGTCTGCTTCGCGCTGCAGCTTCATGCGCAGGTACTGCGCCTTGAGGAGCCCTGCGTAGTCATCCCCGCTCTGCGGGCTCTCTTCATCCCTTGCTTTCATGAGTCCTCCTAGTCGCCCCGCGCTTTAACTTTAATCAACTTAAAGCAAGCTGAACTGCCCGCCCATGAGCCTGAACATCCCGCTGCAAGCTCACGAGCACTTTCGAGCGGCGGCAGGAACCCTCTGTCGCCTCGCCTCGGCACCGCTATACTCTCCCTCGATGTCGCGCCAAGAGAGACCTTCATCCCGCCCACCAAATCCCCTGCTGGTCTTCGCCTGGGTGGCTGCTGTCGTTGGCCTCGCATCGCTGTGGCGACGGCTGCCTGTCGATGACGCATACATCACGTTCCGCTACGCCCAGAACCTGGCCTCGGGCACGGGGCTCGTGTTCAATCCCGGAGAGCTCGTGCTGGGCACTACCTCGCCACTGTGGGCTATCGTTCTGGCCGTGTGCTCAGTCGTTGGGCTCAACATTGAGTGGACGGCCCTTGTGCTCGGAGCGCTCTGCTTCGCTGCCTGCGCCGCCCTCTTTTTTGTCCTGCTCACTCGGGACCTGAAAGGCTGGCAGTGGCTCGTTTGGGGAGCCGCAATCGCGCTGTACTACCCGCTCTCAATCGTCACTTTCTCGGGCATGGAGACGGCTGCCTACTCGCTCGCCGTTGCGGCTGGCCTCTTCCAGCTCTCGCGCGGGCGGGCGATCAGCGGGGCTGCTCTCGGAGCTGCGGCCACGCTCCTGCGGCCAGATGGTGCGCTCGTAATCATCGCAGGCACCATCGCGAGCGCGCAGCTCTCCGGCAGGGCGCGGCTAAAAGCGCTTGCGGCGTACGTAGCGATTCTCGTGCCGTTCTTGCAGGAATCTTTTAGTGCCTACGGCGCGATACTCCCCCATTCCGTTGAGGCCAAGCGGCTACTCTACGCCGTGCCGGTTTGGAAGAACGCTCTCTTCTTTCTTGAGGCGCTCTCTCAGGAGCCAATCGACGCTGCGCTCCTGTGCTGCGGCGCAGCGGGGCTCTTCTTTGCGGCTCGCCACCGAGACCTGCGGCCGTTCGCGCTCTGGGGAGCCCTGTACGGCGGCGGCATCGTTGCTTCTGGCATCAAGCCGATCTTCTTCTGGTACTTCGGCCCACTGTGGCTGCTGTTCCTCACGGTCGGAGTAGAGGGGCTGCGCCGCCAGCTTCTAGCATCCAGCCGAGAGCTGCCTTCGCGGCCCGCCCCAGCTCTCGCCGCAGCTGCGCTGTGTGCAGTATCGATTGATATCGTTAAGCGCGCTCCTGGTCTCGATGCCGCGGAAGCTAGAGAGGCTGCGTACCGCGAGGCGCTGCCGGCTCTGCAGAAGTCAATCGCACCGGCGGACACTGTGCTCATGAGCGAGATCGGTATCCTCGGGGCAGGACTGCCAGAGGTGAAGGTGCTCGACGCGGCGGGGCTCGTGTCGCCAGGGATCTCAGAGATCATCCGAGAAGAAGAGCAGAAGCGGGGCGGAAGCTTTGAGATCGGAGAGGGCTGCGCGTGGCTTCCAGCGATCCTTGAGCGCTACCAGCCCGAGTGGATCCTCGGCGTGAGAGACCAGCTCGGCATCAGCAAAGAGCCCGGCAGGCCGAAAGCCGCCGCACAGTACGAAGTCGTAGCAGAGTGGCAGCCCCAGGTATTCGGCGGCTTGGTGCTGCTCAAGAGAGCTCCCTCCGCGCAACAGTGAGCCGATTGACCTAGGGCCAAAATAAAAAGGGCGCCCTGGAACCTCTCGGTCCTGGGCGCCCCTTGTAGCTCTCTTCGAGCGGCAGACTACTGCTCGTCTACTGCGAGCATCGTCGGGCCTTCCTCGTGAGCCTCTCCGCCGTCGTGCGACGGAGCGCCGTTGAAGTCACCGCCGTGGTCTGCGTCGTGTGACTCAGACTCAGCCGGGGCAGCGCCCTCTCTCGGGATCGAGAGAGTAACAGCCCTCTTCACGAAGAGCGGCTTGCTCTCGGCGTTGCTCAGGCCGTCAACCACCTGATCGGCTATCGCCTCAGGCACGTCAACGAAGGCGTACGCGCCACGCACCGCAACGCGGTGAACGTCTGTCGCGCTGACGCCACACGCGTCAACCACCTGCTGGAGCAGCCCTTCCTTCGAGATGCCCTGGTTAGCTCCGGCTCCGACGTAGAGGCGAGCCTCCTTGTCGACAACGACCTGCGGACGCGGCTGGCGAGGCTGGCGCGGCTGGCGCTCTCCACCCTCATCTCCGCCACGATCGTCGCGGCGGTCACGCCCACGACGGCGGTCGCGATCGCCACGGTCGCCACGGTCGCCACGGTCGCGGTCACGGTCACGGTCGCGCCCACGTCCGCCTCGCGGCTGACGATCGCCCATGTCTCCGCCACCCAGGAAGCGTGCCTGGCTGTCGTCGTCGATCAGCTCGTCGTTCTCGTCGAACTGGCCCTCGGAATCACGGCCACGTCCACCGCGGTCGTCGCGGTTGCCACGGCCTTCGCCGCGGTCACGCCTGTCGCGGCCACCACGGCGGTCACGTCCGCCGCCACGACGGTCACGCCGGCCGAAGTCCTGGCGATCGTCGTCAGAAGCCTGGTAGTCGTCGCCCTCTTCCTCATCGTGGTCGCGCTCCTCGCGAGCAGCCGGAGCTGCCTTGAGCGACGGGAGAACGGACACGGTGTTGTGAAGGAGGTGCGCTACGATGTCGCGTGCCTTGTCGTCAGCGAGCACCTTGTCGACCAGCTGCGCTATGCCAGCATCGCTCAAGAGCCCCTTCTCGATCGACTGGTCGCGAAGCTGCTGGAACTTGCCAAGGAACACCTGCTCTGCACTCGGCAGCTCAGCCTTGACGAGCTCAGCCTTGCCGAGCTTGTTGATGAAGTGGAAGTTCGAGATGTCGAGCGCTGCAACGAGGCTCAAGACCTTCTTGGTCTTGCTCTCGCCCTCAGCCACGAAGCGGGTGAAGTACACCTCTGGGTCGGCTGGCACCGAGTAGTTGATGACAACGTCAAACTCCTCGAGCGGAACGCCACGCGCAGCAACGTCTGTCAGGACGAGGGCTGTGACTTCCTTCTTCTGGACCTGCTGAATAGCCTTGCTGAGCTTTATCTGGGGCACGTAGCCGATAAGCTTAACCGATGAGATGCCACGCTTCTTCAGGATGACATCAGCGAAATCAGCATCCGAAGGCGAGTTGCAGAAGACGAGCACCGAGTGCCCTGCTTCCATTTCGACGAGGTCGCAGAGCGCCTGGGGCTTTGCGAGCAGCGAAGTTCCAACTTCAAAGTAATTATGTTCCATATCCTGTAGTACGACTCCTTTAATCGAACAGGTTGTTATGAGGGCTTCCTGCCTAGAGCTTGCGCGTCGAGCCGGGGCGGTGCCCCTCACAAACGACAAACAGCCTATGCATTTGCATCACTGGCCTTGGAGCCCGGATGGCTGCAAGACGTGACGAAGTCCCCCGGCGACAGTAAAAAGAGATCCTTATCTCTAAGGGTTTGCACCGAACGAGATTATTCCGTACGGGTGCCTCTCAAGAGGGTTCTGTAGCTACCGAGCAGCATACTGCCGAGCGAGTTAGCGTGACCCTTCGCCCCTTACCGACTACGCACAATGAAAGATCTTAGCGCGACCTTTCTCCCTGGTAGCCGGTGCGTTATACCATAGAGTGCCTGTAGCGGGAACTTGATCCTCTCTTTTTCCATTCACCCCACAGCCATGCTGCCTAACCTAAGAAAATTAACCCTTTGCGCTCTGATCGTGTCACTCGTTGGCTGCCAGGTGTTCCAGCAAGCGGCCGATGCCGCACGCTCGCTAACATCCGATAACACTCCGATATCAATAGATATTCAACCATGGCAGCCGCTCAGAACCACCCTCCTTCCCGAGCGCAGCCAACACGACGGCGAGGTCTTGGCGCTGGCGCAGGTCTCAAAGAGCCCGCTGCAGGTGGTTTCAGTTGGAATGGACGGCAATGCTATTGGTTGGGATCTGGCGGCCGGCTCCGGCTACCTGCTGAAGGCCCTCGGGCCAGGCGTGCAGGTGGCAGCGGTCGGACAGAGGCTGCCCTTAGTAGCCTACGCCTCGCAGGGTAGAGTGGTAGTGTCGTGCCTCAACCAGTGCCAGGGGGAGTGGGTCCTCGACAGGCTCAAGCCGCGCGTGCTCGACCTGGCATTCCACGAAGGAGACTCGGCGCTGCTGATCGCCGGCGCCGACGGCCGCATCTACCGCTGGCGCTACGAACTCGACCGGCAAGCCACCTCACTCAAAGATAAGGACAAGTCCCTCGAGCGCTACATCGCTCACCAAACCCTCCTGAGCCGCGTCTTGGCGCATCCGTCCGGACGGGCCTTCTTCTCGGTAGATTGGGACGGCACACTGCTCGGCTGGCTGCCCTACTCGGCTGATGACCAAGGGGGCGAGTACGACCGGAACCTTTTCGGAGGCCGATTTTTTGGCGGCGTTGGGACATTCCTCAACGCAGCCCGCGCGCCAGACCGCGGAATCTCCTCAGCAGCGGTGTCAGGCAACGGCGAGCGAATCGCTCTGGGGGCCGAAGACGGCTTCGTAGAGGTGTGGCAGGGG
>OMIG01000251.1 GCA_900299035.1 Pseudomonadota bacterium | reverse complement strand
GCTGGAGTTTCTCCAGGCCGGTGGACAAGATGGACATGATCAGGTCTCAGGTTCGGGGGATGGGGCAGGAGCAGACTTGCGGGAAGCGCGAACAGGCGGCTTAGCCGGGCTCGGCTCCACGACTTCTTCAGGCGCCGCTTCGGCAACGGCAGGAGCGGCCACCGCTTTGTTGGCGCTGATAAGCGTGTTGGCGTCGGTGAGGCTGACCTCGACGAAGGAGCCGGCCGGAGCCGACTCCCCTGAGATCATGACCGGACGCAGGATCTCAACCCTCATGGCGATCAGGTGCCGTAGCAGAAGGCGCCGGGCTGCTTGACGGCCACGTCAACGTCCTGAAGGGCGATGATGCGGACCGTGCCAGCGGTGGCTCCGGCGTAGGGATCGACGGTCAGATCGAGGCCGGACCACATGCCCATGACGAGCATCGAGAAGTCGCCGAACAGCGCGTCGTTGCTGGCGAGCTGGTTGGAGACGATGGCGGGGTAGCCGTTGATCTCGTTGTTCTCGAAGACGAAGCCGGCAGCCACAGCCGAGGCAGACTTGGCGGTGGACTTCAGGGCGCCACGGGCGGCGGCGTTGATGATGTAGCGCAGGCTGCCAGCATCAGCGTTGGCGGTGGCCACATCGGTCTCCATGCCGATGTACTCCTCGAAGGTGCCATAGCTGGTAATTGCTTGGCTGCCGATGCCGGTGGTGTTCACCAGGCCGAGGGGCTGGTTGGTTGAACCGGTGCCGTAGATGGCGGCGCGATCTAGTTCGAGCGCGATCACACGGGCGAGGTCGCTGCGCACCATGCCTTCCACATCAACGCTGGACTGCAGCAGCAGGCGGCGGCTGTAGTCCACGTAGGCGCCGAGGGTCTTGGGCGTCATGTTCACCTGATCGATCGCTTGCTGCGATTCGGTGGGTGAAACGTTTTCGCCGACCCAGTAGGCGGTAGTGGCGGAGGACTGGCGCGGGATGCTGATGTTGCCCTGCAGGCCGCTCAGCACGGTGACGCCGGCTTGGGCCAGCGCAAGGCGGTTGCGGAGCAGGTCGATGAAGGAGCCGCTCAGCAGTTCGTCGGCGACGAGGTTGCCACCAGCGGAGGGGGTGCCGACAACGAGATCGCGGCGCAGCACTTCGTTGGGGATGACGATCCCGTTGCTGGAGCGCTCGTACTTGGCAGCAGCAGCTTTACCGACCTCGATCTCGAACTCGGCAGCACGACGGGCAGTGGCGTCGGCAGGGTTGGCGAGGTAGTTGAGGGCGCGAACGAAGCTGAACGAACGGGTCTCCTTCTCGGAGAGGCCCACGTCGTTGCTGGTCAGATCGATGGGTTGTTCCACGGTGGTTTGGCCGAGTTTGTCGAGGACAGCAGCACGAGCCTCATCGAGGGAGCGGCCCCCGTCGATCAGCTCACGTGCCAGGTCTTGGAGCTGGTGCTTGGCACCAAGGGCGGTGATGGCGGAGATACGGGTACGCTCGGCCTCGACGGCCTTCGACCGGATCACCTCCACATCAGGGGTGGTGTTTTCCATTGAAGTTGGGGTTGGTGATGCGGCGGAGGCCGCTTGAGTGCGCACCTCTTCCTTAGTGGAAGTGGTGCTATCGGTATCCATCTTAAGTGGAGCGGCTTGGTCGATTTGCTCAGTGATAAGTGAGCGGCCAATGCCGATCGTTGGGTCAGCGGGGATGGAGACCACGCTGATTTCATGAGGGGACCACTTCGTTGCAACGAAGTCGCCGCTGCGCTCTTCCATCTTGTCGATGGCGTAGCCGAAGCTCACGCCACGAAGGATGTTATCGCGCACGTCGTTGAGGATCTCCTGGGCAAAGGCGTTGCGGGAGAAGCGCACCTTGGCGTAGCCGCGCTTGTCGGCTTCGTTGATCCAGGCGCGTTCCACCACGCCGACCACCTTGTCGGGGTTGTGGTTGAACAGGAGAGGGGCACCGTCGTTGAGACGAGAGAGCTCGGCGGCACCGTTGTCGTGGCTAAGCACCTCGTTGCCGAAGTAGCGGGCCACTGGGTATTCGGAGCTGAACGGGAACTCGAAGGTGCGGTCTTCGATGGCGCGGAAGTTGGTGGCCTCGGTGCGCGTGTGCTTATCGCTAAGGGCACGCTCTAGAGGTGTAGCTTCCTCCGTGGAATCCATTTGATGCTCCTGCTTAGGTGCATCAACCTTAGTGCGCTTGCCTGTAGCTTCCTCGAATTGGATCGGCTTGTAATCGTGATCGCTGAGCCATTGCTTAGCTTCGGCGGCGGTGAAGCGACTGAGGCGGAAGCGGATGGCCTGGAGGTCGGCGCCGCTTTGGCCGGACTTGATACCGAAGATGAAGTCAACGCCACGACCGGCTGCGTTGTTGCGGCGGCGGAAGCGGTCGTAAGCAGAGGGGTCGCGCAGGCGGGCGGCGTGTTCTTGGGGAAAGGGGCGATCTTGGTCTTCCTCGGGCGATTCGCTCAGCAGTCGCTCGGGGATGATCCAGAACTTGCAGAGGCCCTCCGGTGCAATGTCACCACTGACGATCTCGCAGGCGCGAGAGCCGGCGTAGAAAGCGCAGTTGGCACACTGCAGCCCGGAAGAGATGAATGGGCTCTCAGGCATGTAGTGAGAGCCGTGCTCGCCTGAGGTTTGGTCAAAGGCGCCGAGTTCGTCGGCGATCTCCTCATAAGCCTCGTAGAGCGCGGCTTGGCCGGCACTCATTGAGGATTCGAGTTCGCGGTCGTTGTCCATGGTGGTTACGTGGGAGTCGCTCCAGCGTTTTCCGGGGTCTCCGCCCCAGGCGGCCCAGGCAACACGGCCGGGTGAGGGGTAGCCGGGTTCGCCGGGGCGAAACCCTTGCGCCTGCTTGTCCACCTCATGTCGAGCGAACCAGGCGCTCATCACGCGGATGGTGGAGTCACTCAGCTCGTTGCCGCTGAGGATCTGTGTGGCGCGGCGGGCAGCAACGTCGGTGCCGCCTTTGCGGCCCTCGCGCTTCCAATCGCGGTAGCGCTGCGCCTCTTCGCGCATTGATTTCGTCGGGACGCGGCTCATTGGCTGGAAGCGGCGGTGGGATCAGGGAGTGTGGCGGCGGTGGGGTCGGGTGGCGTGGCGCTGAGGCTTGGCTGCGATTCGACGGTGAGGTCGAGGTCGGCATCGAGGCGGACGCCGGCATCGAGGGCGGCCTGCTGTTCGCGGGCAAGCTGGGCCACGTTGTCGTCAAAGTCGCCGCCGCCTGTCTGCGCAATGACCTGAGCCTTGGTCATGTAGCCGGCCTGCTCAGCTTCGCGGTAGGCCTTGACTTCCTTGAGTGGATCGACCCAGCTCCAGCCCCGGGTGAGCCACTTGGGGCTGTCGTAGCGCTCGGGCCGCACCTCGTAGTCCTGCAAGGGCAGCTCGCCAGAGAGCACGGCAAGGCTCAGCCACTCGCG
>OMIG01000250.1 GCA_900299035.1 Pseudomonadota bacterium | reverse complement strand
TCCGGCATGAAGTCGAGCTGAACGTAGAGCTGCCCTGTCACGATACTGTCCAGGCCCAGCTGCGCCCGAAGGCCGCGCCCGATCAATCGGTCAATCAGCGCTACTGACGACGCTTTAGCGTCCGCCTCGGGCGCGATGCCTTTCACCGAAGCCTGATACAGCTCGAGCAGCACAGGGATCTTGAGCGAGTCAGTTGAACGGTTGTACACGATTGAGATGTCTTTGACGGCGCCCACCTGAGCGCCGCGAAAGCGCACCGGCGCTCCGGGCTGGAGCCCCTTAACTGACCCGGAGAAGTAGGTGATGAAGGGATATGAGCGATCGAAGAACTTGAAGCGGCCAAAGAAAATCAGGCAGGTGACCGCGAGAACGGCTGCACCTATCACGAATATCCCAATCGACCTGTACCGTGGCTCCTTGCTCATCGTGCCTTCCGTGTCGTCACTACGCCGCTCGCTCCTGGCGCTCACCGCGGGTCAAAAACTCTATGACCTTCGGATCGTTAGACTTCTCTAGCAGCTCCTTAGGCGGACCGAAAGCGATCATCGTCTTTGTGTCTGGGTCCAAGAACACTGAGCTCTTGGCAATCGCAAAGATACTGGGAAGCTCGTGGGTCACCACCACAATGGTCGCCCCCGTGCTTTCATTCAGCTCAATAATAAGGTCATCCAGCAGCTTTGAGCTTACCGGGTCAAGCCCCGCAGAGGGCTCGTCAAAGAAGAGCACCTCAGGGTCGAGCGCCATCGCCCGCGCCAGCCCGGCACGCTTCTGCATCCCGGCTGAGATCTCAGAAGGGAGGTAGTCCTCGAATCCGGCGAGGCCAACGAGAGCCAGCTTGTGCTCGGCGATCTCACGAATCTCCCGTTCGCTGGTCTTTGTGTACTGCCGGATCGGCATTGAGACGTTCTCGGCCAGGGTCATTGAGGTCCACAGGGCACCTTTCTGGTACAGAATACCCATGCCGCGCAGCAGCGCCTCCCGCTCTACCATTGAAGAATCCCAGAAGCTCTGGCCGTTGTAGAGAACACGGCCCTCTGCTGGGCTGTTGAGCCCAATCAGGTGCTTGAGCAGCGTGCTCTTTCCACATCCGCTGCCGCCCATAATGACGAAAACGTCGCCGCGCTTGATTGCGAAGTTGAGGTCCTTCTGAATGAGAAAGTCCCCGTACTTCATCGTGAGGTTCTCAACGACGATGTGGTCTGCGCTAGCCATCGGCGTAACTATCATACCCCCAAGGCCTCACAGATCGCGGCGAAGAATGCGTCCGAGATAACGATTGCGATGATGCCCGAAACAACCGCCGAGGTAACGGCTAGCCCGACCGCCGAAGCGCTGCGTCCACACCGCATGCCGCACAGACAGCCGGCCGACGCGATCAAGATTCCAAACACGCAGCTCTTCGCGACGCCTATTACTACGTCCTTGAGGAACACGCCGGTCGCAAGCTGGCGCACGTAGCGCTCAAGGGAGATATCTAAGGCAAGACTTGAGATAATCGCGCCGCCGAGCATCCCCAGCACGTCTGCGTAGAGGGCCAAGAGCGGCATCATCACGATCAGCGCGATCATGCGCGGAACTACCAGGTACTCCATCGGCGAGAAGCCGAAGGTCTTTAGCGCATCGATCTCTTCGTTGACCTGCATCGTGCCGAGCTGCGCCGCGAAAGCAGCCCCAGTCCGGCCAGCCATAATGATGCCGGCCATTATGGCGCCCATTTCGCGCACCATCGCTATGCCAACAAGATTTGCAACGTAGATCTCGGCGCCGAACTGCCGAAGCTGCTGCGCTCCTATGAAGCCGAGAATGACGCCGACCAGCACGCTGATGAGGGTAACGATCGGAAGGGCAGACGGCCCGCACTCGTCGATGGTAAGCCAGATGTCCCGCCGCGGAACTCGCGCTTTCCCCCGCAGCGTCCG
Source organism: Pseudomonadota bacterium (assembly GCA_900299035.1). Classification (GTDB taxonomy): domain Bacteria; phylum Bdellovibrionota_C; class UBA2361; order UBA2361; family OMII01; genus OMII01. Next base: position 823 of record OMIG01000250.1, on the reverse strand, counting down.
CCCGAGAGCAACGACCAGCTCTCCGATAAAGTCGCACCACGAGAAGAAACCCTCCCAGAGCTCACAGGCACCGCGACCGACTCGCACCAAAAAGGGATCTGAAGACGACGTGCGACGCGCCCCTTTGCGCTCAGGGACGGACCCCGCCAGCTCCAGCAGCCCCCGAGCAGACTCTGGCAGCCCAACGACCGAAAACCCTCGACCCGTCGTCAGCAGTGCCTTCTGTAGCTTAAAGAGCCACGCCACTGCCCCCGAGTCCCAGTCGGTTAGCCCGGAGCAGTCGATCTTGAGCTGTGCACTAACGGCTCCCTCTGTAACAAGAGCGAACCCCACCGCCGGAGCTTGCGACCCGGCAGCGCCAGCGGGAACGAGCCGAAGCTCGGAGATTTCGCTCTTGGCAGATGGAAGGACGACGACGGCAAAGGCCATAACCCCCTGAGAATAGGTTCGGTTTGCTGCTGCCACAACCCCAAAAGAAGCGCCCATGCTCCCTCCGCATCTTACTTTAAGCGATTTGCACAAAACGCTCAGAATCGGGCTAAAGAGCGCGGCGCATTCGGCCGAGTTAGCTATCGAAACATAACGGACAGCAACCCAACGAACAGGGGAGGGGTAGTGTCAGGTTACTCAGAGCTGGTGTTCACGACCATTGGAGTCATCCTCGGCAGCGCGGCTACGGCCGTCTACTTAAGGCTACGCTACGCCGCCAAGACGGCGAGAGATGCCGCTGCCGGAGAGCTAAGCGAGCGGCTGCGACAAGAGCAGTCCGAAGAGCTGCGTGAAACAGCATCCCGGCTCGCCACTGCCCGCGAGGAGCTATCGC
>OMIG01000249.1 GCA_900299035.1 Pseudomonadota bacterium | reverse complement strand
GGAAAGACAAAAGACAATCGAGCGAACTGCTACTCCCTCCCGTTCAGAGGGCTGCCCTTTTTTTGAAGAGCAGTGGGGGATTAAGGCTGTGCTTATCCCTCCCTCAAACATTTTGGTCTAGCGCTGAACTGTGACCCAGGTTACCCGGAAGCCACCTGTCAGCACCGCGCTCACCCAGTCGTGCATGGAGTTGCTGCCGACCTCGTGGTAAAGCTCGGGGGAATCGAGAACAACTTGATCCCCAAGGGCTTCGGAGAGCACCTCCAAATCGTTCACCACCAGTTGCGCCAACTTCTCTGGCGCACCCAAGATAATCGCCGCATCGATCGCCTTTCGAAGCTTCGTCTTCCGCGAAAACAAGCTGCGATTGGTGATCAGGGTCGCAATCAGCGAGCCTTCGCGCGAGGCATCCCACACCGGCTCAAGGGGCATGTAAGTCCCCTCGAATTCGACGCCGAACGACTCCCGCTCACCGTTGGGGTGACGCTCTCTCTTAAACCGAATCCGGACCATAGAACCATCCTCCTGACAACCTGACTACCGCTCACAGTGAGGGCAGCCTTCTGAGCGGGAGGAGTGAGTAGCTGTGCGTTATTCTAAGCCTGCGGGCTGAGTAGTCAAAAAACCACGAAATAGAGGGCTGAGAGGGGCCTTCCGAGGGTACGAAGGGTCTTTTTCTGTCGCGAACTGTCGAGTGAGGGGCTCCTATGCGGAGCTAGGCATTCGCTGCGCTGCTCTTCACTTCGACTGTGTCCGAATTGCTGAATTCGCCCGGCCCAGTCAGCTGCCGAAGCTCTGGCTGCTTGGCGATGCCGAGCCACTCCAAGATGTTCTGGAGAGCTGTCTTTCGTCCATCTTGCATCGAGACGAGCTTTCGGATGGTTTGGGTTTCAGAGAGGAGCAGGATCTGGTCTCTCTCACTCTTCTCCTCCAGCCGCTCGACGCGGCTGCGCAGCCAATCCCGCTGCGAGCGCAGGTCAGTGATCTCAGAGTCCTTCATGTCTAGGATCCGCTCTTGGAGAGTCACGAGGTTCTTCAGGCGCTCAATCTCACGCGCTAAAGGGGTGCTGCTCTGCTCTCCAGCTGAAAGGGACGGGGAGGGGGCGGATGTGGTGCTGGAAGCCTCTTCTGCCTCCGGCTCATTAAACGGGCTCATGCCGCATGAAGGCGCTTCGGAGGAGGAGTAGGGTGGAGGAGGGGTAAACACCGGACGAGGAGAGAGCGCTTCTGCTGCGCCGAATATCTCAATGATCTGAGCCTTGAGGTAGCACGGCTCACCCTGGTCGGTCGTGACGACCTCCAGGTAGCCCGAGTCTTGAAAGCGCTTCAAGGTGCGCGCCGAGACCCCTGCGAGAGCCGTTGCTTCGGTTACAGATATCCTCTCTTGGGTCGTCATCGTTGCCTCGCCTCTACTCTACTTGAAGTTCATTTCGCGCACCTCGAGCACCGAGGTTGAGCCCGGAGTTCGCGTCGGACGGCCGCCCGTCACAACGGCGCGGGTTCCATTCGGCAGGTCTTCGCGGCCCTGAACTGCCTTGAGCGCGGTGTCGATCTCGCTGTGCGCGCTGGTTGACTCGATAGCGATGGGGTGCACGCCCCAGTAGAGAGCCATCTTGCGAAGCGTGCTCTCCTTTCCTGAGACTCCGTACAGGGGCTGCTGCGGCCGGTACTTTGCAACCAGCCGAGCCGATGTTCCGGTCTCTGTGCAGGCGATGAGCGCCCGAGCCGAGGTCTTAATCGCCGCAGCGCAGGCCGCGTACGCAATCGCATCGGGAACGGTGTACGAGTCTGAGTTTCTGAGGCGCAGCTTGTACTCTTCGAATGCGAAGGTTTGCTCGGCGGCCACCGCAATTCGGCTGATGTAGCGCACGCACTCGGTCGGGTGCTCGCCGATGGCTGTCTCATCCGAGAGCATCACCGCATCAGCGCCGCTCATCACGGCCGCTGCAATGTCAGATACCTCCGCGCGCGTTGGGCGAACGGCCGTAATCATAGAGTGCATCATCTGGGTTGCAACGATCACTGGAATGCCGCGGAAGTTCGCCTCTTCTATTAGCCGGCGCTGCAGCATCGGGAGCTGCTCAAGTGGCACCTCCAGCCCTAAGTCTCCGCGAGCGACCATGAGGCCGTCGGAGGCTTCCACGATCTCCTCGATGTTCTCAAGCGCCGCTCGGCGCTCGATCTTTGAGATGATTGCCGCTGCAGAGCCCTTGTCGTTGATGATGGCGCGCAGCTTGAGCACGTCCTCAGCGGAGCGCACAAACGATATCGCGACGAAATCGACGCCGTGCTTGATGCCCCAGTCTAGGTCAACAAGGTCCTTCTTGGTGGTTGCCGGCAGGTTGACGTCGCTGTCCGGGAAAGCGATGCCGACGCGGGAGCGAATGCGGCCGCCCTTTACAACTCGGCACAGAACGCGGTCGGCATGGACCTCTTCAGCGCAAAGCTCAAGCAGCCCGTCGGCCAGCAGCACCGGGTGGCCGGGCTTGAGGGTCGTGATCGGATTTACTGTCTCGACGTAGATGCATGCTGCGTTAGAGAGCGAGCCGTTTGCGCAGCGCAGCTCAATCGGCTGCCCGTCGGTGATGGGACAGAAGTCGCCCTCGACATTTGAGATTCGGATCTTCGGTCCGGAGAGGTCTTGCAGAATCGCAACCCAGGCCCCCATCTCAGCCGAGACGGTGCGGATGTTGTTAAGGTTTGCCAGGTGCTCCTCGTGGCTTCCGTGCGAGAAGTTGAGGCGGAAGACGTTGACGCCAGCTTTGATCAGGGAGCGGAGCTTCTCGGGGTCGCGGCACGACGGGCCGACCGTGGCGACTACCTTGGTGTGGCGGTGGGCGAGAGCCTTATCGTCGAGCGGTGCTTTGCTTGTCCAGAGAGTTGCTAAAACGTTTTCGAAACCCATGCGTTCCTGTACCTCAAAAAAGCGACGCCCTGATCGGCATCGGCGTGCGCTATAAGACGCAGCGGGGGCTAGAATAGGACACTGGTTGGGAGTTGTTCAAGCCTCAGAGATCCCTTGATTTTACGGGGTAAAACGAGCCGTTAAGGGATAATGCGGCCGCTCTTCGGAGTGGGTCGAGACACACGGCCGGCCGGTAACCTCGGGGCAGCTTCGGATTGGATGGCCGAGTGTCGGCAAAAAAAAGGCCCCGCTGGCCCGCAAAATGCGCATCTGGCCATGGCACATAGTTCATCATAAGGGGGAGCTACCTTAGGAGCAGCTCGCCTTTTCTTGGCGCAAGTTGCTGGAAGCCCTAGGTGGAAACCGTCGTTTGGTTTGTAGGATTGAAGGTTATGGGATCTACAGAGCAGCCAGCCACTGGCCAGAAGCAGGAGTACCTGACGAAGAAGGTTACTCTCAACGGACAGTTCGTTACCCTTTACAGCTTAAACGGCCACACATGGCTGTCGTCACCGGAGGAGATTCCCGAGGTGATGGCTCGACTTGAGAACGCCCGCGTTACCCTGACCCCTGAGCAGCAAGCCGACGGTGAAGCTGCGGAGGGCGAGGGAGAGAAGGGCGCGGAGAAGAAAGCAAGCGAGAAGCCCGGTGACAAGGAGGCAGCGGATGGAAAGGCAACCGAGAAGGGCAAAGCACCGCAGGCCCCTCCGGTGCAGCTTGGGTCGAAGTATCGCCTGAAGGGACCGAAGCCCCGCCCGATCCTTCGACAGAACGGAATGGTGTTCAAGGGCACGCCGGTAGAGCCATTCTCGGCGTCCGAAGTTCAAGTAAAGGCTGCCGAGGGGAAAGCTCCTCAGAAGGCAGCGAAGGGTGCCAAGGCGAAAGCGAAGCTCAAGGCGCCGGTGCTCGCCGAGGCGCGTGCCGCGGCTAAAGCCGCCGCTGCAGCGGCCAAGTTGAAGGGCAAGAAGGCTGCTCAGCCGGTCGCTCAGAAAGTTGCCAAGGGCAAGCAGCCCGCTGTGGCAGCGAAGGTCGCAAAGGCCGCAGCTCCGGCGAAGGTGCCAGCAAAGAGCGCCAAGATTCCAGCCAAGAAAGCTCAGCCAACTAAGAAGCAGAATGCTGCCAAGCCTAAGGCTAAGGCAGCCAAGCCAGCGCCGAAGAAAAGCCGGGCACCCGTTAGGCGCAAAGCTCGTTAGGGCTGACGTCGCTGCGATACAGCGGCTTCACGCACACTCACTTGGGCTACTGAGCGATAAAGAACGCGACTAAGCCAAGCAGCGCGCACGCCACGAAGGCGAGCCCTGCCCGCTCTGCGCCAGAGAGCGCCTGCCTGCGCTTTATCAGCTTAGCGTGGCGCTGCATGCCCTGCTCGGCAACGCTCAGGTCGTGCTCAGGGAAGGGGTAGACGCTGAAGTGGTAATCTTGCAGCGAGGTGTCGTCCCCGTAGCCGTTTGAGGGGCCGCTGTACGGGACGTACGGAGAGCGGTAGCTGCCGACTGGGCGCTCGAAGAGCTGGCTCTCCTGAAAGAGCGAGTCATCGTTGCCCATGAAAGATCCTGATGGGATGAAGAACTCCTCAACGTCGCCTGAGTCAGAGATGTCAACGCGAACGCCGATCTCAAGCAAGTCCTTGGTCACGTTTTGGATCGCCTCTGAAGAGACGTCCGTGCACAGAATGCGCGTGGCGCGGTCGGTTAGGATGTCCAGCGCCTGCTGGTCCGTAATCTCAAGGTGAGCGAGGCAGATGGCGCGGAAGCGCTCGCGCACGCGCGGGTCATGGCTGTTGAGGCCGTGGAACTGTAACGAGAGATCCCTTCCCGAGGTTTCCATAGTTTGAGGCTCCGGTGCTTTCGTAGACACCTGATTAGTCGGCGGGAGGCTCGCAAAGGTTTAGGGGGGAATTGGGGGGCTCGGCCCCAGCCGCCCCTGCTGCCTGCCCGCTCTTTAATGTATTTCTAACATGCTGATTTAAGGCTACCTTCTGTAGCGGTAGGTATCGCGCTACAATTAAGAGACTGGGATGCTAGCGGCCTAGGGCACCAATATCCGGGGCAGGAGTTTCAATGGGGTACATCGAAGACAATCTGATGGACGAAGAGTCGATGGTGTTGAGCACCCGACTTCACCCGATCGTGCTCCTAGTTTCGGCGATGAGCACCTCGTTCTTGGCAGGGTCGCTCTGGTACTACCCGTCGATGTTCCCCAACAACGAAGATGGCTACGTAGCGCTTGGCACAATCCTGCTCCTGCTTGCTTACTCGGCGTATCGCCTGTGCGATCGCCTGATCGTGTTCCTCACCTCTGAGTTCGCTGTCACCTCGAAGCGCGTGCTCGGAAAGACAGGCTTCATCCGCAGAAAGTCCCTCGACATCGTCTTGGCGAAGGTAGAGGCGATCCGGCTCAGCCAGAGCATACTGGGGCGCATCCTGGACTACGGTGACATCGAAGTGACCGGCACGGGCGGAACCGAGGAGATCTTAGAGTTCATCCCCGCACCGCTTGAGTTCAGAAAGGCTATCCAGGAGCAGCTGTCTGAGCTTGAGACTGAATTGAACGCAGAGAGGGCGCCGTAGCCGCATCCTCGTTCCTCCCTCGACCAGGCTCCAAACTCATCTTTCACTAGCCGTGCGCACTCGCCATAGGCGGGTCCAGCAACTTTTGGGGCTCACCCTCGAATCTCCCTTAAAGCTGGAGGTGCTGCCTAACGGAGCCCTCCGCCGAATCTGGGGGACGTGTGAGAAGCGAGGAAAGAGAAGATGCAGTAGCAGTCGTGGCAGCAGTGGCAGCCTCGCAGTATGCGCCAGCCCCGCGACAGCAGCTTGTGGCGCTCTTGCAGCAGGGCATGACAGGGACCGAGCTGCGTCCGCACCTAAGCCGAGACAAGTGGCGAGAAGCGGAACGCATTGTTGCAGCGTGTCGCGAGCTATCAATTGAGATTCTTCCCGTATCGAGCGCCCGTTACCCGTATCGCCTGCACGAAATCCAAGCCCCGCCTGCCGCGCTGTACGTGCGAAGCGCTGCTGGCCCCTGGAATCCGCCTGATGCCATGCTGGCAGTCGTTGGCACGCGCGCTGCCTCCGTAGAGATCTGTGGATTTGCGACACAGGTCTCTATGGAGCTTGCGGTGGCAGGCTTCTCGATTGTGAGCGGACTGGCTCTGGGGATCGATGGGGCAGCGCACCGCGGAGCCCTGCTCGTAGGCGGGGCAGCCCGGGACGAGAGCGAAGCCGGAGCAACCATCGCCGTGCTTGCGCACGGGCTAGATCAGATCTACCCACCCTCGCACGAGCCTCTGGCCGAGCAGATTCTCGCAAGCGGAGGGGCGCTCGTCTCGGAGTATCCGCCTGGGACTCAGGCCCTCAAGCACCACTTCCTGGCACGAAACCGGGTTATTGCGGGGATGTCGCGCGGCGTCGTCGTCATCCAGGCTGGGGCGCGCAGCGGCTCGCTCGTGACTGCCCGATTCGGCGCTGACTTTGGGCGCGACGTGTTCGTGTACCAAGTTGGCGAAGTGGACGAGCGCCACTCTGGCGGTTCGCAGATGATTGAGGACGGAGCGATCCCGTTCAGTGATGCGCGGCGCATCCTTGCGGAGTACGGGCTAATGCCTGCGAGTCCCCACCCCGAGGCAGCCGATGGCGGCAGAGAGCTGGAAGTAGAGGCCTTCCTACGAGAGCATCGGCTGACGGAAGTTGACCTCCTCAAGCTTGAGCTTGAGGAGAAGGTCGAGCGGTTGCCTGGAAACAGGCTGCGGCTCAAGGCTCGCATCAGAGAGGGCCAGTGACAGCAGCGGGCTACTGCCGCGGCGAGAAGATGCGCCCGAGGTTGAGGTAGAACGCCTGCTCGTTTTGGTTGTTGAGGCCGAATCCGAGGTAGATCGGGAAGAGGGGCGTGTCTGCTCCGAGGAACACCAGCCCGGCAAGAATGTCCGAGTTGTCCGGAATCTGCGGGATCTCGCTCTTTATCGAGGCCATCTGGAACGAAGCTCCGCCAAAGAGGTCGAGCTTTGCAAAAGCGCCCCCTAAGGAATCAAGCTGCCGGTAGTAGGTCGTGCGGCCGATGAAGAAGTCTGACGCCGCAAGCCCAGCGGGCTGGAAACCGGAGAGATCGAACATGCCTCCCAAGACGAAGTAACGCTCAGGCTGCACGTCCTGGGGGTTTGTGCCGAAGTCTGAGGAAAGGAGCAGCGTGTTGTAGCCGTAACTGATCGGCAGTTTCGCCGTTCCAGTTAGCTGAGTGAAATCTTCCGAGGAGCCGAGAGCGCCGACGTTGCGAGCGGTCGTGAAGTTGCCCTGAACTCCTTCGGTCGGGAAGTCGGGAGTGTCGAGCGAGTCCCAGGCAACGCGCCCGAAGAAGTTTCCGATCTCGTAGTCTCGATCGTTGAGAGTTGGGCTGCCGATAGCGCGGGTGAGTCGACCCCTACCTCGCAACACGCCCCCGGTGATTTCTCCGTCGCGGAAGATGTTGCGCCCGAGCGCAAGGGCCCCCATCATTCGCGAACGATCGTACTCGGCCACAACCTCTTCGTTGATTGTGACTGGGAGCTGGTACCGGTCGAGCAAGATGTTTGGGCTGATAAACCAGGCGCTGTTCACGCCGAGCGGCTGGTAGAACTCAATGTCAATGAGCGGCCGCCACCCGATCTCCACGCGCGTGTCGAGGTAGCCGCCCCATGAGTTGAGCTCGTTGAACCGACCCGCAAGAGCAAGCTGGTAGAAGCTCTGCCCGTCAAAGTCGTCCTGCAGCGCCAGGCCAACGCGGAAGTACTCGTCGTACCACTTCGGCTTGCGCGCCTTGACTTCAAGCACAGAGTTGCCGTTTGGGTCCTTCTGAACTTCGTATTCAAGCTTCCCGAGTCGGCCGTCCTCATAGGTGGTGTGCAGGGCTTCCTCGATTTTGGAGGTGTCCAGCGGCTGGCCGACCTGGAAGGCGAAGGCCTCCTGAACTGGCTCTCGCAGGGCCTCAAGGTCGGTATCAACAGCGACGGCGGTTATGATGACCTGCTCGGCTGGAGGCGCCTCGCGGCGGGCCTGCCAGGCGCGGTACTCAGCCTCGGAGACCGAGAGGCTCTTGAGCTTTTTGAGCTGCTCGTTGGCGGCGTTTTCGCCCTTTGAGAAGATCTCTTCGGCCTTCTTAAAATCTGTTGCGCTGTAGCCCTTGAGGTCGGGCAGCAGCAGGATGTCTCCCGGGCGCATGAGCTTGCGTTGCAGCATCGAGTTCTGCTGCAAGAGCAGCGAGATGATCTGGCCAGAGATCGCGAGCACGTTTGTCAGCTCGTCCTTCTTCTTGAAGTCAGCCGAGAGGTCAACGACGATTAGCCGCTGCGCGCCCATCTCCAAGGCGATATCGACCGGGAGGTTGTTGGCGATGCCGCCGTCCACTAGCAACTTCCCGTCCATGTCGACTGGGGTGAAGAACCCAGGCACCGCCATGCTGGCGCGCGCCGCGCGTGCGAGATCCCCGCCCCCGATGATTACGGGCTCGCCAGTCTCGATGTCAGCGGCAACGGCGCGGTAGGGTATCGGCAGCTTGTCGAAGTCTATCTGGCCCGGAGTGCGGTGGTAGAGGCTCTGTAGTAGCGGCAGAACATTCTGGCCGTTTACGACTCCTGCGAAGTCGACCAGGCTGCCCCCCGAAACTCCGATCTTTGCGCTTCCGAGGATCTCTCCATCAACTCCGTACTTGTTGCGGTACGGCTCGTCGACTCGCTTGGTGGCCTCGTCGAAGAGCTCGTCCCAGTCGGTGTCGGCGAGCACCTTCTCCATCTCTCCAACGGTAGCTCCAGAGGCGTAAGCGGCGCCGACGATGGAGCCCATGGACGTTCCGGTAATGATGTCGACCGGTATTCGGTTCGCCTCTAAGACTTTGAGGACGCCCACATGCGCCATGCCGAGAGCGCCGCCTCCGGCCAGCACCAGCCCGACTCGTGGGCGGTGCAGCGGTCGCTTGGCGAGAACAGCCTTTGCTTCTGATGGAGCGGGGCCAACAACAACGTCCTCCGCCCAGCTGCTCTCAAAACCCATCAGGGCTGCTGCCACCAGTAAGGCTAAGGTAACGCGAAGCTTCATAGCTCAGGGGAGATTCTAGACCGCCGCAAGACTCTAGCTTGGGAGGGAGGGGCTGTATAGCAGAAATTCGTCGACCCCAGGGAAGGTAGCCGATTGAAGCTGGACGAAAAACGCCCGTATACTCAGGGCACCGAGCATGTTGAAAGATGATTTGCGCGGCGTTTGTGCCAAAAGGCTTATTTGGAGGGCTGCTATGAAACTTTGCATGCTAAAGACAGGCCCTAGCCTCTCAGCCACTATCGCTCGGCTCACCCTGGCGTTGGTGTTTATTCCTCACGGGCTACAGGTCACGCTGGGCCTTTTCGGTGGATACGGGTTTTCGGGCACTATGGGCTTCTTCACCACGCAGGCCGGATTGCCTTGGCTGGTAGCTTTTCTGGTGATCATGGCTGAGTCGGTAGGGGCCGTTGCCCTGGCGCTTGGGTTCATGACGCGCTTCTGCGCCTTGAGCTTGATAGTCGTTATGCTCGGCGCGATTTTTACGGCGCATCTGCCGCACGGCTTCTTCATGAACTGGTTCGGGAATCAGCAGGGAGAGGGGTTTGAGTATCACCTGCTGGTGATCGGGTTGGCGCTCTCACTAGTGGTCTCGGGCGGTGGTTGCTGGTCGGTAGACCGGGCGCTTTCTAGGGGTGGTGGAGAGGCGGGCTGCTGCAATCGGTAGGCGCTCATCGGGGAAGCAGGGGCTTACCTCATCTGAAAGGTAAGAGCACCCTGCCAACCGATGCGTGATTGAATTGTAAGGAGCCCCGTCACTGGCTATTCTCGGCTGGTTCACTGGGGTGGCCATCTGCCACTCCGCTAGGCCGGCGAATTTGGGCTGAGCGAGTGGCGATGAGAGGTGTGCATGCGATTATTCTATAAAATTCGGCCACAAGGCATTCGGCTTGTCTCTATGCTTCTGGCGATCTTCTCAGCCCTGGTAATCCCAGCGCTCATTTTTGTCTTGGTCGTCTCTCACTACCAAGCGGAGCGTTCGATTCGCTTGCACCTCGACGCGGAGCTGGGGCGAACGAAGACCGACACGAACCGTGCGCTGGCGGAATTCTTCAACCCTCTGGTTGACGTGACGAGCGTGCTCGCGAACGTCCTGTCGGATGAGCCCGATGACGTAAAGGCGGCTTCCTTTGTTGGCGTGATGTACCGCACTGTCTCAAACGTCAAGCGCGTGACGAGCCTTACGGTCGCGCTGGAAGATGGATACGTGGCGAACCTGGAGCGAATTACCGCAGATGTTCGCTCTCGCCACCCCGAGTACCCGAGTGGCGCAGGTTGGGTGCTGCGCAACATTTCTCAACCCAAAGGTCGGGCGGTTCCGCTGCTGAGAGAGGTTTTCTACAGTGAGTATCCAACCGAAATCTCAACAGTCATCCCGACCCACATGCCGGATTTTTACGAGACTCAAGCCTACCAGGCGGCGAAGGGCTCAAGCAGCGTGTACATCGGAGAAGTGACCTTAGGCGCTGCCACAAACCTGCCTCTTGTGAGCATTGCGGTGCCGATACGGCGCGGTGATTCGTTCTTGGGTGCCGCTATCGCTAATGTGACCGTCACCGACCTCTCTAAGTTCCTCAGTGAAAACAAGATTAGCGACAATAGTGAGTCAGTAATACTTGACGCTGCCGGGCATGTCGTGGCTGCATCAAGCTTAGCAGCGGCGGCAGCGGAGAGCGGCCCGGCGGCCACTTCCATGACGACCCCCTTTGACCTAGACGGGGTCGCGCGCCGAGCCATGGCTTTTGACGAGCTAGAGAGCGATGGCTCTAGGGATTCCGGCATGCACAGCTTTACGGCGGAGCTCGATAAGGTCGAGTACAGCATCTCTGACTTTCCAATAAAGAATAACTTAGGGCTAAAATATCGGGCCCTGTCCGTCACGCCGCTGAACGACTTTGTTGGTGAGCTGAGGCGCTCAAGCCGGAATTTTACGATTCTGGTTGTCCTTCTGATCTTGGTGGAGGCGGTCCTCATAGTTCGCATGTCGCGCCGCATGTCACGCAGAATAAAGCGCTTGGCGTCGTTCATCAGCAAAATCCGGGCGATGGACTTTGGCGACGGTGAGGTGGCTCTGCATAACGTGAAGATCCGGGAGGTCGCTGAGCTAAACAGCGGCATCTCTCTGCTCCAGAGTGCGCTGCGCTCATTCTCGCTGTACGTGCCGCTCGGCGTTGTGCGCCACATGGTTGATGATGGAAAGGCGCTCAAGCCGGGCGTTGAGCGGCGCGAGTTAACCATACTGTTCTGCGATCTTGAGAACTTTTCGACGCTGGCACAGTCGATCTCGGCTGAGGAGCTGCTCAACTACACGACTGCCTACTTCTCTGCCGCGACTGAGGCAATCACCCGACAAGGCGGAACCGTGGACAAGTTCATCGGTGATGCCGTAATGGCCTTCTGGGGCGCGCCGCAGGCCGTGAACGATCATGCTGCTCGGGCATGCCGAGCGGCAGTGGATATCGTTAAGGGAGTTGAGCAGCTCAACGAAGCCTGGCTCGCCGAAGGGAAGCGGGCGTTGCGGGTTCGAGTCGGCATTAACTCAGCATCTGTGCTGGTCGGCAACATCGGCTCCCCGGATCGCCTGAGCTACACCGCGCTCGGGGACGGAGTGAATGTCGCCTCGCGTCTTGAAGGGAAGAATAAGGAGCTAGGCTCCACCATCTGCATCAGCGACAGCACCTACGAGCGCGCAAAAGACCAGATAGTAGCCAAGCCGCTCAAGCCTGTGAGCGTGAAGGGGCGAGTGGGCGAGTTTATGGTGTATGAGCTGCTGGACGTTGTTGCTGTGACGGATGAGGGGCGGAAGGTGGCTTAGGGCTTGCCCCGACGAAGCTTGTGAGCGACGCGAACAAGCGAAGTTGGGGGTGGAGTATCTAAATTCGTGTAACAGGCGAAACTATGAAGATATTCCCAAGCATGCATCCACTCGTACAAACGTCTAGAAATGTCCCAGTAGCGGGGTGAAGCCCCGATCAGGGGCGAAAGGGGCGGCAGTCCCTTGGCGGGAACGCCGAGTGGGCAAAATGGGGTGGCTAATGGGGATCGAAAGCATGCATCCAAAATGCAGCCACTCGTACAAACGTCTAGAAATGTCCCAGTAGCGGGGTGAAGCCCCGATCAGGGGCGAAAGGGGCGGCAG
>OMIG01000248.1 GCA_900299035.1 Pseudomonadota bacterium | reverse complement strand
TGAATTCAGCCCGAAACATGAGGTTCTGAGGCTGCTTTTAAATGCAGGGAAAAAAGATCGACTCGCACTTCGTAAGCGCCTGATATGCGGTGACCGGACATAGCTGCTACAGGGCGACTTCTCTACAACCGCACAGGCTACGAGCGTAGCCTGGGGCTAGACCAGCGCCCCAAGAGCATCCGCCCCAGGCGCACTAAAAAAGCCCCAAAACGACACCCTTTCTGGGTCCCTCACGTTCCTTAGCACTCTTAGACTCCTTATTATTGTCTCCGCAGTTTCCTTTGACCCCCATAACGACAGCATCTCGCCTCTGAATGTGCTCGGAGCCGCGAATTTGCTGCGGTTCCTAAGGAGTGGCAACGCCATGCAAAGTAGACGAACTGACTCTGCGAAGGGACAACCTGATGCAGCTAGTGCCGCCACCCCATCGAGGGCTCTCGCGGCTAACCTCCCTATCGTTGAGGCGCTGCCGAGCCGCCGAGATCTTGAGCTGAAGGCGCTGAGCACGAAGGCCCTCGAGGACACGCTCAAGGCCGTGATGACGCAGGCTAACCTCGACGATGACCCGTACCGCTGGAAGACCGCCGTGCTCACTGGAAAGTTCCAGAACACGGCTGGAGAGCAGATCTCGGGGAAAGAGCTGCTTGAGGCGCTCACCGAGCGAAGCTACCGCGACAGGCACCCGCACACCCGCAAAGACTTAAAAGCCATAAACCGAGAGCCGGGCTGCAACGTGAGTGACGTGTACGACGCCTTCATGGTGCGCGAGTACGATCTCGCCCCGCTGCAGGGCGAGGTTGCGGGACAGGCTGTGGAGTGCGTTGTCCCGGCGTCGTTTAAGCTGGAGAATCTCTCGGGAAACTCTCCCGAGGCGCTCCAGCGCGTTGTGGCGGAGGTCTGCGAGGCGCTCTTCCACGGCGATGTGTTCGCCATGTCGCCGAGCACCTTGTCACAATTCTACGTGGCGCTAACGCCCAACAAGCGCTCAAAGCGCGAGCCGCGCGAGGTGACCGGGACAGAGCTCGTTGAAGCGCTGGCCGTGGCGCGCTTCAGGCGCGACCGAGGGGGCGACTTCAAGAGCGAGAAGGGGGTGTTGAAGAGCCAAGGGTACACGCTTGACGACACCCTGCTTACTGCCCGTGCGGCGATCCTCGCAGCTCGCCGCGCTGATGCCGCAGCGCGAGCGGTTCGTGTCGAGTCGCTCGAACAAGCGCTTGTGTCCTATGATCCGCGGGCTGCCGGGGAGGTACTGCGTGCCATCTTTGCCGCAAAGTTTCCAGGGCGTGAAGCAGAGGCTGCCTACACCGACCTCGTGGCGATAGTTGTGCGCGACTCGCGGGAGCAAGAGGCATGCGCGCAGGTGATCCTCGCGCGCTACGCCGAGGCGCTCTTTCGGACGGAGCATCCAGACGACGAGAGGACGACTGACCAGATCCTTCGGTCAAGCGACTACCGCCTTGAAACAGCACTCGCCCGCTTCAAGCGTGAGGTGCTGGGAATTACGCCGAAAAAGAAGTTCCCTATAAGCTTCGCCTCGTTTGCAGACGAGCAGGTGGGGGAGTTCATCGAGCAGGAGAAGCTTGATAAGATCCTAAAGCCGCTCGGCCTCAATCCTGGCGTGCTGATTGAGTCGCTGGCGGTCTTGGCCCCCGAGTCATTCGTCGGCCGCGACATCTCAGAGTTCGTGCGCCGCTACGTGGGGCTTCAAGTAGAGCGGGGGGCAAACCCTGACGACCGCACCAACTCTGTTGACGTCTCAAAGAACGGGTACATCCTGGCGCTCCTCGCCGCGCTTGAGGCGCACAAACGCATCTCGGACATCGCTGGCCTAGGCGACCAGCACCTGCGCCTCTTCATCCGCACTTTGCGGCCTCAGTTTGAGGCCGACCCACCCGCCGTGCTGCGGGGCCTCGCGGACCAGGGTGCCTGGTACCGCGACGCGCAGGATTTCGCGTTTGGTGAGCAGAACCGGGCATTTCTGCAACGGGTGCACGAGCGTGCGGCCGAACACTTCCGGGGCGTGCTTGAGTTTAAGCTTCCGCACAGCCGCACCGAGCCCTTCCCGTACCAGCGGGAGGGAGCGCAGTTCCTGGCGCAGCGCCACGCGGCGCTGCTCGCCGATGATGTGGGGCTCGGCAAAACGTACCAGGCGGCCGCTGCAGCGCTGGCCATCGACGCCAAGCGCGTGCTGTGGATCACAACGGCATCCAGCAAAGAGTCTGTTCGCCTTGACCTGCTTGAGCACTTTAAGCTCTCTGAGCACGATGTCACAGTTATCTCCGACGCAAGCGCCCGCGTCCGCTCGCGGCAGATTGAGGCGCTCAACGGGCAGCGCTTCGTCATCACGAACTACGAGACGCTTGTTGCGCTGCGCGCGCGCCACGCCGACGAGTTCTCGAAGCTCACGAGCGGTCTCGACCTCTTGGTGATCGATGAGGCCCAGCTTGCGGACAACCTGCGGGCCGCCCGCAGCCAGACCATGCGGCAGATTCACGCCCCGAGGCGCTGGCTCTTGAGCGCAACGCCGTACCAGAACAAGCTTGGGAACCTGTGGACAACCCTCAACACGCTGCAGCCCGAGCGGTTTCCGAACAAAAATGCCTTCATCGACCTCTACGCCAGCGACACGCAGGGGCTCCTGCGGCTGCACGACGCGCTCGCCGATGTGATGCTGCGCCGCACTAAAGCTGAGACCATCACGCGCTTTGAGAGCCCCACGGCTGAGAGCTTCGAGCGCCAGCTCTCGCGCAAGACCCCCAGAATTCCAACCCTTCGGACGGTCGACCCGGCAGCGGAAGGGCACGTGCTGCTCGCCCCCGAGCAGGAAGAGGCAATTGCGTGGATGATCGGCGACTTCGCCGGGTGGGCTGATCACTACAACGCAAACTACGCGCAGGACGGCGCCGAGATAGACCTCAACACCATCTCGCCGCTCGTGAAGTTTCACTGGCTGCACGTGGCTATGTACCAGCCTGAGCAGGCCGGCATCCCGTGCGAGAGCCCGGTGCTTGAGGCCGCCCAGCGCATCGCGCAGCGTCGCATCAGCGCCGGCGAGAAGGTGATCCTGTGGGCATGGAACCGAGAGATCGTCGAGAAGCTTGAGCAGCGGCTTAGTCACGCAGGCGCGCGGCGCTTCGACGGCACGCTCTCGAGCAGGGAGAAAGCCGACTCGCGCAACGACTTCCAGGAGGACTCTACGGCGCGAGCTCTCGTGGCAAACTACAAGTCGGGCGGGATGGGGCAGACGTTCACCGCCGCCACATCGGCCATCATAGCGCAGCTTCCCCTCGCCGTGCCGACGCTGCTGCAGGTTGAGGGGAGGCACAACCGCGTCATCGGGCTCAACAACCTGCGGCACGCCAAGGAGTTCTCTGACGTTATCTACGTAGTGCCGAGATTCTCAGAGCGCTTTCTCGCCGGAGTCGAGGACCCTGAGCTGCGTGCTGTGCTCTCGGCCGGCACATTGGCAGAGCAGACCTTCGAGCGCCTCAGGGGAGCGCGGGTAATCTACAACTTCATCATGGAGGGATACGGAGACCCCAGCATGCTTGAGCAGGAGCTCAACCGGTCGCTCTTTGAGGCGATGGGGCTCAAGCGAAAAGTGCCCAGCGCCGGCATCGGCGAGTCTCTCAAGGCCGGCAAGCGCCGGCTGGTGGGCGTGGCAGAGGCGTTTCTCCCGGTCTGGCAGAACCCGGCGCTAGATGCCGAGTCGCGCAACGGCATCCTGCCGCTCATCCAGGGGCTTCGGGCTTTTCCGAAGGTGGCAGTAGATATCGCCGCGGTGCTTAAAAAGCACGGCGTAGCCCCACACGCCGACCTGGAGCTTGCGGTACGCGCCGTCTCTTATGAGAACAAGTGGCTTCGAGAGCTGCTCGTGCGCGGGCTCCCCGGCTCGCTCGACCGCGCGTACCGAGAGTCTCCCGGCACCTCCCTGGCCGAGCGCTGTGGGCGCTCAATTGAAGGGTACGTCATGCGGCTGGCCGGCGTTGAGGCCGAGCCCGAGATGGCGCAGCTTTGCGGTGACCTCTCGAAACTTGGTGAGTCACCGTCTGACCGCCGCCTGCGCGAGCGCGTCGCGTTCGGGATGCTTGCGCTCGCCGGAAACAGCCAGGCGCTTCAGTTCGTGAGGGCGCACATGGGCCTCTTGCGAGGCCGCTCGGTGCGCGAGCGAATCGACCTTCTCTACACCGCGGGGCTCGCGGCAGAGCTAGACGGATCGCTCCTTGCGGCCCCAAAGGCTCTCTTTACAAGCTTTGAGGCGCTCTCGACCGCGGTGCATGAGAGGCTTCACCACGCGCTGGATGATTTCGCGGGCCGTGAGCGAGGGACAGCTATGCATGTGGCCACGAACGATCCAGACTGGCACGGGTCGATGGCTGACCTAGCCGCGCTCCTCGTCGGCTGGCAGAAGCTCGACCGCGATGAGCTGCTCGAAGAGGTCCGCGCGGCGTTAGGCAGCATCCTGGATGGAGAGTACCTCCAGTGGCGCAACCAAGATCGGCAGCGCGACACCGGGCGCCCCATCAAGTACCTGTCTGATACTCCAGCCTTCTGGGAGGCGTTCCAGGCTAACTGCGGAACGCTCCTCAGTGTGTCTGAAGTCGACCAAGCCGCTCGGGCGTCGTCTCTGTTCCGTGAGTTCGTGGCAGTCAAGAAGGCTGCCGACGATCGGATAGCAAAAGTAGAAGGAGCGCGCTCACGCGAGCTGGTTTCGAGACTTCCCACGCTCTCGCTTGAGGAGCTTGATGGGCTTGTAGGAAAGCTCACCATCGACCACAAAAGGGCAGCTAAGCTCCTGAGCCCCCCGACCGACAGCAACGCGGTTCAAGAGGCCGCGCGCGAGTTCGGGCTGAATCCCGAGCAGCTTTTGACCCTCTCCGGACGTGCTGAGGCACACGCTGTGGTGAAGGACATCGAAGGCGCGCGCGGATGGGCAACAGCCGAGCGGCACGTCAGGGCGATCCTGACTGGCGAGCAGACGGACGACCCCCAGCGGGCGATCGGCGCGATCCAACGCAAGGCGAACCTCTACCGCTACGAGGGCGAAGACCGGCTTGCGGCTCACTTCGACGAGCTTGCGCGCCGCTTCCGAAGCCACCATAGCTCCGCTGAGACCAAGCTTGAGTACTCGCTCCACGAGACCGACTCGGCCGCCACCCTGGCCCGCATGGGCTGCCTGGAAGATGACCTCATGAACTGCTTTAACCCAAACGGGAACCCGGTCTTCACGCAGTTCGTTGCGGGCGCGCTCGGCTCAAAGAACATGAAGATGATCGTCGCGCGCGACTCAACCGGGCGCGCTGTGGCGCACGCCATGATGAAGGTGCGCCGCGATGCCGAGGGTGCACCGGTGCTCTACCTCGAGCGTGGGCTCGCCGCAGGCGCCTACGACTTCAGGGAAGAGATGCTTGAGCTGATGGCGGCGAAAGCGGAGGAGATCTATGCAAGGTGCGGCATCCGTCCGCGCGTCATGGGGCAGGTTTTCGGCAAGGTCCGAGACACCGATGTCGAGGTGCACGGAACCGGCTCGTACACCCGCGCTGAGTACGTTGAGGCGGTGTTCAGCTTGCGCGACGGCGCGCACGTGCGGCACCACGCGCGCGAGTTTCAGGGTGGCGATTCACGCCGCGAAGGCACCCAGCTCGAGCGCCCCCAGGCAGGCCCGAGCGTTCTTGGGATCGGCACCGCAAACAAGCGCATCAGTGAGTACCTTGAGGAGCTGCGCGAGCTTGGCGCCACCCGGGTTGTCGACGTTCGGGCTCACCCTTTCAGCCGCAGGTTTCCGCACTTCAGCAAGGATGAGCTAGCGAGGCACCTCAGGCGTGAGGGGATCGAGTACACCTGGCTCGGGGAGACGCTCGGAAACCCTGCGGATGAGAGAGGCGAGCGCACCCTGGAGGGCTTTGAGCGCTACCGTGCTGATCCTCGCTACGGCGAGGGGCTAGGGCAGCTGCTGAAGCTGGTGCGCCAGCCCAGCGCGGTCGTTGTCGTAACCTGCGCCGAGAGCAGAGAAGATGACTGCCACCGAAAGTACATACTAAGTGACATTCGCGCGCGAGTGGCGCAGGGAGAGGTGTGATGATTGATCCACAGATGAAACCGCAGCAGCATCCGGAGCAAGCCCCTTCACTCAGCCAGGATCGGATGCCCCTGTCGCTTGAGCGGATTCAGGCTTGGGTGGATGCGTACCGTGAGGCGAATGGGGGGAGCTTTCCTACGGTGAGCTCAGGCGCCATCAAGGACCGCGAGGGGAAGGATACGGGGGAGAATTGGAAAACGGTTGATTCTCTGTTTAGAAGCGCCGCTCAGGGCAGTCCCGCGCGCGGACTCCAAGGCTGCGGCTTTAAGTCCTTGGCAGACTTTTTAGACAAGACCTACCCAACGGAGCGAACGGCTAGAATCGAGAAGCCCGACCTGACCGTGTCCCAGCTTAGGGATTGGGTGGATGCGTACCGTGAGGCGAATGGAGGGAGTTTCCCGTCATGCGAGTCAGGCGCGATCGGGGACCGAAAGGGGAAGGATACGGGGGAGACTTGGGAGGCGGTTGATGCTCTGTTTAGACGTGCCGCTAAGGGCTTCCCTGCGCGCGGACTCCAAGGCTGCGGCTTTAACTCCTTAGGCGACTTTTTAGATAATACTTACCCAAGGGAGCGAAAGCTTAGCGTATCCCAAATTAAAGATTGGGTGGATGCGTACCGTGAGGCGAATGGAGGGAGCTTTCCTGCACAGCGGTCAGGTGCCATCAAGGACCGCGAGGGGAAGGATACGGGGGAGACTTGGAAGGCGGTTGATGATCTGTTTAGAACCGCCGCTCAGGGCCGTCCCGCGCGCGGACTCCAAGACTGCGGCTTTAATTCCTTAGCCGACTTTTTAGACAAGACTTACCCAACGGAGCGCAGGGGGGACCTGAC